>NZ_CP090557.1:775833-1129166 GCF_021484805.1 Tellurirhabdus bombi
TTTTTTCACCGCCTGTTTTCTTGCCATCGCCCCCGTATTCAGGTGCCAGCATTTTCTTCTTCTGGATGTGATCGTAATAAATATACGGCCAACCTGCATCATCGCCCTGGTGCAGTTCATACATGGTTTCGGAGGGTAATAACGTACTCTGTTCAGCCGTGTAATACTGCGGATAGAAATCGTGGAACTGGCCTCTGCCGTGTTGTGTCACAAACAGCGACGAGGTTTTTGCGTTCCAGTCCAGACCAACCACATTTTTCAGCCCCGTGGCGTAGCGCACGCCGTCTTTATACGTTTGGTTGAGTTTATCCGCGTTGAATTTCCAGATACCCGCCGCCGAATCCAGCAGCGTGCAGGGCATCATTCCTTTACCTGTGCCCGCTTCCCGACAAGCATCGTTATCCGAAGCAATATTAACGTAGATATTATTCTGGTTATCAAGCACAATAGACTTGGATTGGTCGCGGGGCTTCACGCGCAGGCCATCCACAATTTTCTCGGGCTGTTCGGGATTGATAACCTCGTCTTTTTCATTCAGTTTGTATCGATAAACCGCCGTATTCGACGAAGCGTAGAGGTAGCCATTTTTGATAAAAATACCCGTACCCGGATAGTCGCCGAAGCTCGTTTGCTCGTCGATTACGCCATCTTTGTTCGTATCCCGCAACCGATATATTCCCTTTCCATCTTTCAGTTTGGCCAGTTTTACGTACAAATCTCCGTTTTTACTGACCGTCATGTGCCGCGCTGCCCCCATGTCTTTGGCAATGAGCGTGGCCGAGAATCCAGCGGGAAGTTTGATAACGGCGGCGTCATCAGCCGTTTTTTTGGCGGGCGTAATCGGTGTTTTTTCGGTTTTAAAAATCCATCCTGTACTGGTTCCGGCCAAAAGGGCCAGCAGACAGGTTAAGCGCAAAAATGGCTTGTTCATGTTGTTGATTGAGAGATTAGATCGGTATCGTTCGGTAGTTGTTGCGCCACCGGAATCACAAAGCGTTTTTTTGAGCAATCCTACTTTCGCCTCCCCTATTTCGTGGCACCTTTTCGCGTCAAATTTGTGTTCTGCTAAAACAGCGATGCAAGAGCATGGCTATTCAATCTGAATGATTATGCGTTTAAGTGTTTTAGATCAATCGCCGATTCGGAAAGGCAGTAATGCGCGGGAAGCGCTGCTGGAAACAGTGGCCCTGGCAAAACTGGCCGAAGAGCTGGGTTATACACGTTTCTGGGTTTCTGAACATCACAATACCAATACATTAGCGGGTACTTCTCCCGAAGTACTGATTGCCCACCTGGCCGGCCAAACCAATACCATTCGCCTGGGATCGGGTGGCGTCATGCTGCCTCACTACAGCGCCCTGAAGGTAGCCGAGAACTTCCGCCTGCTCGAAACGCTGTTCCCCGGTCGGATCGACCTGGGCATCGGCCGGGCTCCTGGCAGCGACCGCGTTACAGCCAGTGTGCTCAACCCGGCCAATACGTTCAGCGATCAGGATTTGGTGAATCAGTTGTTTGATTTGCAAAATTACCTCAACGACCGATACGCCCCCGGCAGCTTGCAGGCCAAAGTACGGGCGATGCCGATGGCTCCGTCGGTGCCCGAACAGTGGATTTTAAGCTCCAGTGGACAAAGTGCCTCCCTGGCAGCCCACTTTGGAACGGGTTTTTCGTTCGCCCATTTCATCAATCCAAATGGTGGTCCGTGGGCGGTTCGGCAATACAGGGAGCGTTTTCAGCCGTCCGAAAATCTGGAAGAGCCGCAGGTGAATGTCGCTTTTTTTGTTTTCTGTTCGGAAGATCCCGAAAAAGTACGTCGGCAACAAGCCGTGTTTGATCACCGCTTTTTGATGCTGGAAACCAAAGGCACGTTGGTACCCTTTGAATACGAAGACATTGAATCGGTAGAATACTCACTCGCGGAGCAGGGACGCATTCAGTACAACCGGCAGCGCATGGTGATGGGCACGCCCGATGAGGTAAAGAAAGCCTTCGAGAAATACGCGGAGCAATACGAAGTTGATGAAATTATGCTGGTTAACAGCGCATCCAATTTTGACGAACGCCTGGAATCGCATCGGTTGCTGGCCGAAGCATTTGAGCTGAAAAGCGTTGCGGTTTAACAAAAAAGTGAGCGTCAAAACTAAGTTTGACGCCCACTTTTTTGACCATTATTTTAATCTAGAAAAAGAACTGCCAAAGCCATCATTCATCAAGTAATGTTGAGCAACGGACAGCTTCGTCCGATCGGCTTTAAACTCTCCCGACCAGACCACGTTTGGCCATGGGATGCCCCGCTGGGGAATGTGATTGACTACTCCTTCAGGGCTAATCACCCGTCTTTCAGGTTCGTCCCTAACTTTCACTTTATCCAGATGGTACCTGCCTGAATACCAGAGCGAATCGTTTCGTAGTACTTCAAAAGTACCTTTCTTTGTGTAGCGAACGACCACTTTTTGCCCTTCCTTTGGTTTAAATATCCACCCCCCAATACCGCCTGAGGTTTGTTCCCAGAGCCATTCCCCCACAAGCAAGTGATCCGGCTCATCTTTGTTCGAGCATCCCCAACTAACAAAAAGGGCAAGCAAAATAAACAAGCCTGCTTTCAACGCTTTCATCTGGTTTAAGAAGTTTTAGTTATTCCGTCATTAATTCCGCTTCGTAGCTACCCGATACAAAACCAGCGCCAATCCAAGAAAGGCCAAGGCCCCCAGCAATTGGTAACCCTCCTCGCCCAAAGCACCTACCAGAGCCGGTTCGAGCGAAAGACTCGCCAGCGCGTTGTAAATACCATCGTTCACCGATAAGAGCGCAACGGCCACACCCGCCAGCGCTCCACCCGCTACAAGACCTGTTGAAAATAGGCTTCCCTTGCCCAGATCGGCGTCTTCTTCGATGATGTTCTTGCGTTTGGCATTCCAGTCAACCAGGGCTTTCATGCAGCCACCGGCAAAAATAGGCAAGGTAGTTGATAACGGCAGATACAAACCGACGGCAAATGCCAGTGCGCTGATCCCGCAAATCTCAACGACAAACGCCATAAATGCCCCAACAAGCACAAATTGCCAGTCCAGATTGAACGACAGAAGTCCTTTGATGAGGGTGGCCATCAGCGTTCCCTGCGGAGCCGGAAACTTATCGCTACCAATGGCGTGGGTAATTCCCTGCGCTACCAGGTCAGGCGTGGGTGTGTCGAGTACTTTCACCGTCGCTCCGACAGCCAGCGAGGAGACGATTACGCCGATAAATAAGGCAATTTGCTGGTATTTGGGCGTTGCGCCCACCAAATAGCCCGTTTTCAAATCCTGCGAGGTGCCCCCCGCGTTGGCCGCGGCTATGCAGATCATCCCACCGACCACCAGTACCGCCGGTTCGTAGATGCGCCCCGTTAGACCGAAGCCGATGAAGACCAACGAAGTCCCCATAATCGTCGCAATGGTCATCCCCGACACGGGCGACGAACTAGACCCGATCAGTCCCACAATCCGGCTCGCTACGGTCACAAAGAAGAAACCGAAGACAATAACCAGTACCGCAATGAGGAGTTTTGTGATAATTGAATCGCCCGGAATTTGCGGCAAAAGCACCATCAAAACCGCCAGGGCAATGCTTCCAAAAATAACGATCTTCACCGATAAGTCCTGCTCCGTCCGCCGGACCTGTACGCCTTCGGTGCCAATATCTGCCTTTTTAAAACTATCCCGAAACGACGACACAATAGTTGGAATGGTTTTCAGGAGGGTCATAAAGCCCCCCGCCGTTACCGCACCCGCGCCAATCTGCCGAATATAGGCCCGATAAATCGCCGCCGCCGTGTCACTAAAACCATGCGTGGCCGGGTCCCAGCCGCCCGGACCACCCGCCGTTTGAACACTGGTCAAATACCCCAACTTGACGAGCTGCGCCGCAATAATGTCACCGGGAACCAACGTAGCCAGCAGGGGAATCAGAGCGAGCCAGGCCAGAATTCCGCCACCCACCAGCACCGCCGAAATATGAAAGCCAATAATATAACCCACGCCCAGGTATTCCGGCGTAATTTCTCCCGACACCTGCGCCGACGGAAAATACCGATTTACTTGCTTGGTCGCCCAGGTGGGTACTTCGGCAATGACGTGCAGCACTTTTTGCAGGACTGCGTAAACCAACGCCGCTCCCAACCCCTGGTAAGCCGTTTTGGCAAAATCGCCGCCCCGCTCGCCGGCAATCAGTACAGAGCCGCAGGCGGTTCCTTCGGGGTAAGGCAGCGTTCCGTGTTCCTGCACAATGAGCGCCCGCCGCAGCGGAATCATCATCAATGTTCCCAGCAAACCACCCAGAATCGCCAGCGTCAGGATGGTCCAATAGTTAAAAAAGTCATCACCGACGCTCTCGCCCGTTTCGGCCCGGGTCAGAAACAGAAACCCCGGCAAGGTAAAAACTACCCCCGAAGCGATGGACTCGCCCGCTGAGCCCGTGGTTTGGATAATGTTATTTTCGAGAATGGTCGTATTTAGAAACCGCCGCCCCAGCGAAATAGCCAGAACCGCAATGGGGATGGAGGCGGAAACGGATAGACCTGCTTTTAACGACAAATACACCGTGGCCGCCCCAAACAACACACCAAACACCGCTCCGGTTACAACGGCCTTGAAGGTGAATTCAGCCGGAGATTGCTCGGCAGAAACATACGGTTTGAAGTCGGTAGCTTTTGATTCCATAGTTTGTTTAGGGTTTGGCTTTAGAGGTAGGCGGCTGCCCTTTTCCTCCGCAAGCGGAACTGGCGGAAGATACCTTCTTAGATCGGAACCGCAAAATTCAGGTTATGGATTATCATAACCACCCCTTTTTTGCAACATGCGGTCTAACGAAACAGTTAGCTTATTGTAATTTTGCAAAACACCCTAACTTTACTTTTATGAAACTTGTCCCTCTCGGTAAATCGGATCTCCTGGTCAGCGAAATTAGCTTTGGCTGCATGTCTCTCGGTGATGATCTGACGGAAAATACGCGTCTCTTGCACCAGGCCCTTGACAAAGGCATTAACTTTTTCGATACGGCGGACCTTTATCAGGACGGTCAGAATGAAATAAGTGTCGGTAAAGCATTCCAGGACCGACGGGACCGGGTTTTCATTGCCACTAAAGTAGGGAACCAACGCCGGGCCGACGGACTGGGCTGGGACTGGAATCCGCGCAAAGCCTATATTATAAAGGCGGTGGAAGAAAGCCTAAAACGGTTACAAACTAACTACATCGACCTCTACCAACTCCACGGAGGCACCATCGATGATCCCATTGACGAAACCATCGAAGCGTTTGAGCTTTTGAAGGAGGTAGGAAAAATTCGGCATTATGGCATTTCGTCTATTCGTCCCAACGTCATCCGGGAATACATCAGTCGGTCTAATATCGTGAGTGTTATGATGCAGTATAGCCTCCTCGACCGGCGTCCACAAGAAGAATACCTGGATTTACTGCATCAACACCAGATCAGCGTACTGGCTCGCGGAACGCTTGCCAAAGGTTTGCTGGCTGGTAAAGAGACGGATTTGTACATGAATTACGGTCTTGAAGAAGTGGATAAGGCTGCCGAAGCGATTCATGCCCAGTCAACGCCCGACCGCAGTCCGGTAGCAACCGCCATTCGGTACGTACTGGCCCATCCGGCTGTAGCGTCGGCAGTCGTTGGGATTCGGACGGAAGAGCAGCTTCGGGAGGCTTTCCAGGCCGGAAACGCTCCTGAACTAACCACCGACGAATGGCAGGCTTTGGCCAGCTCGATTCCGGCCAATCACTACGAAGATCATCGCTAGCAGATCTAAAATTTAGCCATCATCCGATCTAATCGGTAGTTTGTCGTCTAAGATCGCTTATACTTGTACCTATTTCCTAAACCCATTCTACTATGTTAAAACAACTGTTTTTAATATTTGTTAGTCTTTTTATGATCAATGCAGCTCAAGGACAATCAAAGGAAATTATCTATGTCGGTACGTATTCCGTTCGCGGAAGCGAAGGCGTTTACGTATTTGAATTTGATCGTTCGAAAGGCACTTTGCAGCCACTACAAACCATTGCAAGTGCCAAAAGCCCTTCTTTTCTGGCCATTCACCCCTCTCAGAAGTTTCTGTATTCAGTGAATGAAGGTGCCCCCGAATCGGGCGGAGTAAGCTCTTTTTCCATTGATCCAAAGACGGGAAAATTAACCCTGATGAACCAGGAATCATCCCGGGGAAAAGGCCCTTGTCACATCAGCATTGACCAAACAGGCAAACTTGCTTTTGTTTCTAACTACGGAGGTGGCCGGTTTACCGTTCTGCCCATCGCTTCGGACGGCAAGCTCGAAACAGCTACCGACTCCCTGTCTTATACCGGCAGCGGCCCGAACACAAAGCGTCAGGAAAAACCGCACATTCACTCGGCCACCGTTTCGCCTGACAACCGCTTTGTCTACGTTGCCGATTTAGGAACCGACCGGCTGTATATCTACGAAATCGACCAGGCGGGCAAAACAGTAAAGCCAGCCTCAACGCCTTACGCTACGGTTTCGCCCGGCTCCGGCCCACGCCACATGACGTTTCATCCCAACGGAAAATACGTTTATCTGGTTGAAGAAATGACATCTTCGGTAGCCGTCTTCACGCGTGATGCCAAAACAGGCGCTTTAACACTGATTCAGGACAATGTAAAGTCGCTACCCTCCAGCTTTACCGGCGACAACAATACATCAGCCGACATTCATACCGATCCGGCGGGGCGTTTCCTTTTTATGTCTAACCGGGGCCACAACGCACTGGCGATCTTCTCGATTGCTAAAGACGGAAAATTAACCCTTGTTGGTGACCAGAGCTCCGGGGGTAAAACACCGCGTAATTTCCTGGTTGATCCAAAAGGCGAATACGTTTTTGCTGCTAATCAGGATACCGATAACATTGTCGTCTACAAAATGGATTCTAAAACGGGTAAGCTCACGCCAACCGGCACCGAAGTGAAAGTACCAGCCCCCGTTTGCGTGAAACTGATGAGTTTAAAGTAACCCGTACGCGTAGCGGATGAAACTCCGAATTTTTATAGCCTTTCTGTTGCTGAGCCTGACTAGTCAGGCTCAGTTTGTTATCCGGGGCAAAGTCGTTAGTGGCGATAATGATGAGCCGCTGCCGTTTGCCAATGTATTTCTGGCCAATACTACCAAAGGGGCTACGACCAACGAAAAAGGGGCTTTTGTGCTACCTAATCTGTCGCCGGGCCGGTTTGACGTGGTTGTTTCGTACGTCGGGTACGAAACGTTGGTTTTCCCGATCCGCACCGACAGCGCCCGAATTTCTTCTTACCTCATTAAGCTCAAACCAATTGCCAACCAACTGGCCGAAGTCCGTGTGAAGGCGCGCCGGGGCGAAGACTGGCAACAGAATCTGGACTTTTTTATCAAAAATTTCATCGGCCAGAGCGAAAATTCCCGCCAGTGCAAATTGCTCAATCCCGATGTGCTTTGGTTCGACGATGACCGTCCTAATACCATCCTGACGGCTGGTGCCCGTGAGCCGTTGCTTATTGAGAATACGGCGCTGGGCTACCGGGTCAAATACCAGTTGGAATCCTTTGTATACGATTATGGACAACGGTTAATTTCCTACGTCGGCTATCCGGTTCTGGAGGTGCTGAAACCCAAAAGCCCCCGGCAGGCCAAACGCTGGGAAGCCAATCGTCGGACCGCTTATTTCGGTTCGACAACCCACTTCATGCGCGCCCTGCACAACCGGAAACTTCAGGAGGAAGGCTTTGAGGTTCGGCGCATCATTGAGCGCGACGATTCCGTACGGATTGGTGCGAATAAGCAGCTCAAAAAGATTCGGATGCTCTTAACCGATTTGCTTCCTTATTCCGATTTTACAGCGAGCGATACGGTGAACAGCTCACTCACCAAAATGGCTTTTCAGGATTTGCTTCAGGTGACGTACCTCCAGGAAAAGGAAGAAATCAACTACCTCAAAATACAATCTCCGTTTGGTAGACTACCGCGCGGGCCGGGCCCGCAAGTTTCCATCATGCGACTGGTTAAGCCATATATTCTGGTTGAACCCAACGGCCATTATTACGAACCGCTCGGACTCTTTTTTGAAGGCTATTTAACCTGGGAAAAAATAGCCGAGCTTCTGCCGCTGGAGTACGAGCCTTAACTGTTTCGTTTCGCTATTTTTCTTCGCAAGCGGGCAATCTTCAGCAGTTTATTTTGCTCTTCTTCGGGCGTTTGGTCACCCAGCAAAACGCCCCAGGCATTGAGGCCATCGACCCGGTCGAAGATAACTTTCAGCATGGCAATGGCCGGAATGGACAAAAACATTCCCGAAACGCCCGCCAAGGCCCCACCCACCAGGACGCCGACAATCGACACCAGTGCGTTAATCCGAACTTTGGAGCCTACAATCAAAGGAACCAGCATGTTGTTATCGATAAACTGAACCACCAAAAATACGCCGACAACGCCCAGCAGCATTTCAGGTTCGGGGTGATTAATGAACGTAATGGCCACCGCTAAGACCGTGGCGACAAGGCCACCGATGTAGGGGACCAGGTTAAGAATGGCCGCCATTACGCCAATTAGCACCGCGTATTGAACGCCCAGCACCAGCAACCCCAGAATATTCAGCACGGCAACGCTGGCCGTTTCAATCAGCAGCCCGACCATGTAGCTTTGGATGATGGATTTGATTTGGCCCAATACTTCCCGCACACGTTCGGTATGTTCTTCCGTAAATAGCGTTACAACAAAATGAAGCAACATGGCCCGGTAATAAAGCAGCAAAAAAACATAGATGGGCAACAGCAGCAACGTACCAAGCGGACCCGTAATCGCGCCCAGAGCGTCCGGTCCTTGCAGGCTGCTGAGTGTCTGGGACTGCGCTTGCTGGAGGTATTTCTGCTGCTCCCGGTAACTCAGGCTATATTCGTTCCGAATCCAGCGCCGGGTTTTGTAGTAAAAATCGTTGATGTTTTGTTTGAGCTTCGGCCAATCGTCCATGAAATCGGCTAGCTGCATAGACAGGAGCGCCGTTAGGCCCGCTAACACAATGAAGGCCAGTAGCAATGCCAGACTAATGGCCACCAGCTTGTTCACTCCCCGGCGAATCAGCCACTCTTCCACGGGCCGCAACAAAACTGCCAACAGACCGGCCATGGCTAAGGGCACTAAAATATCCTGGCCAAAATAAATAGCAATCGTCAGTATACCCAGCGCTAACAGGGTATGCGAAAGACGGTGGTAAAAGGGTTTGGTATCTGCTGGCAACATAGGTAGATATGCTTTTCTCGAAATATAACCCTAATTACATCTTTCTGTTAAGCGCCCCTGCTCTTTATGCCACGAAGTTTATAGTTGGTTTCAGCCCGGTGTTCCATTGAAGCATTGATTTGAGGCTCTTGTAAACAGTGTATTCCAAATCCAGTTTACTAGTCCAGATCAGGATGCTTTGGTCCAGTTTATCAAACTAAACAAGCAGAAAAATGAGAAGAAACATCCAAACGTTTTCACCGGACACCAACCAGGAAGGCTCGGCCCAAGGCCCCAACCACACGGGCAAAGGGCACGCGGGCGAAAGCAATGACGAAAAGCGCAACGTACCAGCCGATGGCCCGAGCGGCGAAAACACCGCAAACGACGGCGAACACGGCGGAGGCCTCTGGACAAGCGGTGGACAGGTTTCTTCGGGAACGCCCTACAACGACGAATATGGAACGCCCAAGTCTGATTATGAGGCTACGCCCCAGGAAGATGAAAACGAATAAAGCACATCGCCTAGTTGTCAAAAATGCTAATTAGGCTCTGACAACTAGGCGATTAGTACTTTTACAGGTTTCCTTTCTTCATTTCTTTCACGGCATAATCAACAGCACGGGCGGTTAGCGCCATGTAGGTCAACGAAGGATTTTGCGTTGCTGTTGAGGTCATGCAGGCCCCGTCGGTTACAAATACGTTTTTGCAGGCGTGAAGCTGGTTCCACTTGTTGAGTAGGGAAGTTTTCGGATCTTTTCCCATCCGAACGCCGCCCATTTCGTGGTTTTCGCTGCCGGGTTTGCGTTGGGTATCCTGCGTTTTGATGTTGGTGAAGCCTGCTTTGGTGTACATCTCCGTAAACTGCTCGTAGAAGTCCTTCACCATCTTGTCGTCGTTGGCATCGAACCCGACCGACATACGTAGCTGCGGAATTCCAAACAGATCGGTCAAAACCGGGTCCAGCCGTACGGTGCTTTCTTCTTTGGGAATCGTCTCGCCCATCATGTGTGATCCAACGCTCCAGCTCCCGTATTTTTGATTTAATAAGTTCTCCTTCAGTTTAGTACCCAGGCCATTCTGGCTGGTATGCGGCGTCCGGCTCGCGGAAAAACCAGCGGCGTAGCCACGCAGAAAATCCGTTTCCTGCTTGAACACGTTGCGAAAACGAGGCACATAGCTCCCATTCGGACGCCTTCCGTCGGTTGTAAACTCCGCCATTCCTTCGTATTCCGCACTGATTCGGCCCCGGTAGTTGTGAAAAGCAATGAACTTACCCAACATGCCGCTGTCATTTCCCAGACCATTCGCAAAACGATTGGACGCTGAGTTCAAGAGAATCAGGTTGGTATTCAGCGCACCGGCGTTGACAAAGATAATCCGGGCAAAATACTCCGTCATCTGCTTCGTATTGGCGTCAATAACCCGTACACCAACTGCCTTGCCTTTTTGCTCATCGTAAATCACAGAATGGACCACCGAATGAGGCCGCAAAGTCAGGTTGCCCGTTCGCTCGGCCCACGGAATTGTTGACGCATTGCTGCTGAAATACCCGCCGTATGGGCAGCCGCGTTCGCACAGGGTTCGGTGCTGGCACTTTGCGCGGCCCTGCTGGTAGTGAATGGGTTGCGGCGCCGTCAGGTGGGCGGCCCGACCAATAATAATCGGACGCTTACCTGGACCATAATGCTGATCCATAGCCGTTTTGAAATGTTTTTCTACGCACGACATATCGTGCGGGGGCAAAAATTCACCATCGGGCAACTGCGGCAACCCGTCTTTATTTCCCGTAATACCGGCAAATTTCTCGACATGACTATACCAGGGAGCAATGTCGGCGTACCGAATGGGCCAATCCACCGCAAAGCCATCCCGGGCCGGACCTTCAAAATCAAAATCGCTCCAACGCTGCGTTTGCCGCGCCCAAAGCAACGACCGGCCACCTACCTGATAGCCCCGCATCCAATCGAACGGCTGGTCCTGAACGTACGGGTGTTCCTTGTCTTTCACCCAAAAATGCATGGTATCTTCCCGAAAGGCGTAGTGCTTGCTGGCAATCGGATTTTCCTGCCTGATGTTCAGGGGCAAATCTCCCCGGTGTTCAATTTCCCAGGGATTCAGGGTTGCCGTCGGATAATCGGTGATGTGCCTGACATCCCGTCCACGTTCCAGAAGAAGCGTTTTTAAGCCTTTTTCGGTTAATTCTTTGGCGGCCCAGCCTCCACTGATTCCAGAGCCGACTACAATGGCATCATAGGATTGAGCAGGTTTAGAAATAGTCATTTGAGAAGATAATGTTGTCTCATTAATAGGTGAAGATACAAAAAAATCGGGACGACCGATTTGGCCGCCCCGATTTTGCACTTTGTATTTTGTTTATACCTAACCCATTAACAATGATTCACCGCCATCGATCCACATCGGTGTTCCTGTGATGTGGCTGGCCCGGTCAGAGGCCAGGAACAGCACCGTTTCGGCAACCTGCTCACTCGACCCCGGTTTGCCATCCGTTAGCGGAATCACGCCTTCTGGAAACTCAACGGGCTCTTGTGCTTCTTCCAGATGCCGTTTTTCGGTGCTATCGTTGATGGCTGTTTCAATAGCTCCGGGGCAAACCACGTTCACCCGAATCCGGTGTTTAGCCAGCTCCAGAGCGGCCATCTGCGTAAAAGCTACCTGTCCCGCCTTCGTGGTGGAATAAGCCGTAGCACCAGCGTTACTGAAAATGCGGGTTCCGTTCACCGACGAGGTGATAATGATAGAACCGCCCTGCTTTTTCAGCATTGGTATGGCGTATTTGACTGTTAGAAAAGTACCCCGCAGGTTGATGTTCATGGTTTTATCCCACTCTTCCGGCTCCAGGTCCTCAATGGGTGCCCAGACGCCGTTGATACCCGCATTGGCAAAAACAATGTCCAAACGTCCCCAGGTCTGCTCAACTTTACCGTATACTTCTTTCATCTCGGCAGCGTCTGAAATGTCGGCAAGCAGCAAAAGCGCTTCGCCTCCCGCCTGCTCGATTTCGTCCGCTGTTTCCTTGAGTTCTTTTTCTGTCCGGCCCAAGACAGCGAGTTTGGCACCGTGGCGCGCCAACAACAAAGCCGTGGCTTTACCGATTCCTGAACCGGCTCCGGTGACTAGCGCAACTTTTCCTGTTAATTCCTGATTCTGAGTCATTATGGATAGCTATTAGACAGTTTCTTGCGTTGATTTCTGATTGGTTGGGCTGGTTACTTCTACGACCAGTTTCCCTTTTACTTTACCACTTTCACTGTAGTCGTGCGCTGCCTGAAGACCTTCCAGTGGATAAGTCCGGTCGATAACGGACTTCAACTGCCCTTCTGCGGCCAGCTTCAGCAACCAACTCATGTCTTCCTGATTAAACTTCATAATGAAGCTTTCGGACTTCTGCGAGGTAAACGTACTGGCGAGATTTTGCAGTATTTGCTTCGGCGATGGCAGCGTACTGACATAAATGCCATCTTCGGTCAGGACATCGCGGCACTCACCGAATGAGCTTTTTCCAACGGCATCGAAAATGAGCTTGTATTTTTCGACCCCTTTGGTAAAATCGGTCGTTTCGTGGTTGATTACCTGATGGGCGCCCAGACTGCGGACCAGTTCACTATTGGCCACGCTACAAACCGCCGTCACCTGCCCACCCAGAATCCGCGCTAGCTGGACGGCAAATACACCAACCCCGCCCGAAGCCCCGTTGATCAATACGCGCTCGTCGGGGCGCAGCTTGCCGTAATCGCGCAATGCATGCAAAGCAGTCAGGCCACCGACCACCATAGTCGCCGCCGTATCGAAATCAACTTCATCTGGTATCTTGACAAGGTTTTTATCCTGCGCAATGACGTATTCGGCGTATCCACCGCCCGAGGCTCCCAACGAAGCCACAACCCGATCACCGGCTTTAACGCTGGTGACCATTTCGCCAACTTCTTCAACAACACCCGCGCACTCCAAGCCCAGCACCTTCGGAAAATCGCCGGAAAGAATCAATTTCATCGTCCCTTCGCGGATTTTGTAATCCATTGGATTAATGCCCGACGCGTGAATGCGAATCAATACATCGTGGCTTTCCGCCTTGGGTTTGGGTAGAGATTCGACGTGTAGCAGGTTGCTTGCGCCGTACTCATTAATGACAACTGCTTTCATAAGTTGAGTTTTCTAGGAATGTGTTTTAAGAAATAACTAATTTTCGGGCCGAATGTCTTCCTTAATACGTATCTTAATCTCTATGAGAAATACATTATCGCTTGCATTGCCTTTCCTTTCACTGCTCATTCTTGGTGCTTCTACTTTTCCGGACTCCATCGCTTTTCGCCCGGAAGGCCCGTCTGAAAAAGCCAAACCGGCAGCTGACTGGAAATTAGTTTGGGGAGATGAATTTGAAAAAGACGGCAAACCAGATCCCAAAAACTGGGCCTTTGAAAATGGTTTTGTCCGTAACAATGAACTTCAATGGTATCAGCCGGACAATGCCTATTGTGAAAAAGGATTGCTGGTTATCGAAGGCCGGAAAGAACGAAAACCAAACCCGAATTACCTGGCTAACAGCCCAAGCTGGCGAAGCAGTCGGCAGTATATTGACTACACGGCCGCTAGCCTTAAAACCGAAGGCCTGCATAGCTGGAAATATGGTCGCTTTGAAATGCGGGCGCGGATTGATGCCAGCCCCGGCTTATGGCCCGCCTTCTGGACGCTTGGCGTAGCCGGAGAATGGCCCTCCAATGGCGAAATCGACATTATGGAATATTACCGCGATATGATCCTGGCAAACGTGGCCTGGGGCACCGAAAAGCGCTTTAAGGCCGAATGGCGCACAACCAAGACACCCCTGGCAAAGTTCAACGACCCGAACTGGGCCAAAAATTTCCACGTCTGGCGGATGGACTGGGACGAAAACGCGATTCAGCTTTTTGTCGATGATCAACTGCTTAATAAGGTTGATTTGAAAGAGACCATCAACCGCGACGGATCGAATACAAATCCCTTCCACCAACCGCATTACCTGCTCGTTAATCTGGCCATTGGCGGCGACAACGGCGGTGAGCCAACCGGTACGAAGTTTCCCACCCGCTACGAAATCGATTACGTGCGCGTGTACCAGCAGTAAGATCGCTTACTCCAGCAACACCATAATATCTTCCTTCGTCAGCGACTTGACAAAATTCTCCTCCGTGGTAATCAGGTCGCTGGCGAGTTTCCGTTTGGATCGCTGTAGGTCCAGAATTTTCTCTTCGACCGTATTTCGGGTAATAAATTTGTAGGTAAAAACGGTTTTTTGCTGCCCGATTCGGTGCGCCCGGTCCACGGCTTGTGCTTCAATCGCCGGATTCCACCACGGATCTAAAATAAACACGTAATCGGCAGCAGTTAGGTTATGGCCCAGCCCACCGGCTTTCAGCGAAATAAGGAATAACTTGACTGAATCATTGGTCTGGAACAAATCCACCTGCCCCCGGCGATC
This sequence comes from Tellurirhabdus bombi, assembly GCF_021484805.1. Classification (NCBI taxonomy): domain Bacteria; kingdom Pseudomonadati; phylum Bacteroidota; class Cytophagia; order Cytophagales; family Spirosomataceae; genus Larkinella; species Larkinella bombi. The sequence continues at coordinate 790,559 of NZ_CP090557.1, forward strand.
CTGCGTGGACCCATCCAGATAGGCGTATTTTATCTCTTTTTCTTTCAGGTATTGCTGGACAACGTTCAAGTGCTTAATGAACTGACTGAAAACCAATATCTTGTGATTATCGGCCATCGCTCCTTCCAGACGCATCACCACATCCTCCATTTTTCCCGAATCGCCTTCGTAGTTTTCATCGATCAGGCGCGGGTGGTTGGCAATCTGACGTAGCTTGGTCAAACCCTGCAACACCACCATCTGCGATTTGGCCATGCCGTCTTCTTCGATGCGTTCCAGAATCAGGTTCCGGTAGTAGGATTTTGCTTCTTCGTACTGCTTTTCCTGCTCTGGCGTCATGTCGCTGTAATGCGTATTCTCCACTTTTTCGGGCAAATCGAGGGCTACCTGCGATTTGTGGCGACGCAGCAAAAACGGTTTGATGATTCCGTAAAGGCGCTGGGTTTTCTGCTCGTCGTTCTTTTTCTCAATCGGAATCTGAAACTCGTTGCGGAAAAACGTCTGGCTGCCCAACAACCCCGGATTGATAAACGTCATTTGCGACCATAAATCCATCGTGCTGTTTTCCAGCGGAGTCCCGGTCAGGATTAACCGGTGTGCCGCATCCAGCAACATCACTGCCCGCGTGATGTGCGACGAAGGATTCTTAATCGCCTGTGATTCATCCAGAATGGTGTAATTGAAGCGGTATTTTTTTAGCAGTTCTATGTCGATTCGAACAATGCCGTAAGACGTTAAAATAAGGTCATATCCGTCGAATTGGGCCGTGTTTTTGTCCCGGTAGGTTCCTGTATACACCAAAATCCGCAGATCAGGCGTAAACCGGCGGGCTTCCAACTCCCAGTTGTAGAGCAATGACGTTGGCATAATCAGCAACGAAGGGCGGGCCGCATCGCTCGAATCGGCCTCCTGATTTTGTGCTATTTCATCGCGGAGTTGCGGAAGCTCTTTCTGCGATTGAAGCAAAGCCAGGGTCATCACGGTTTTTCCCAAACCCATGTCATCGGCCAGGCAGCCTCCGAAGCGGTATTGATTCAGGAACTGCATCCAGTCGTAACCCGCCTTCTGGTAAGGCCGCAGCTTGCCCAGAAATCCACCCGGCAGTGGATATGAACCTACCTCTTCAAACGTACGCAGACGTTCCAGCTTCCGACTGATGATGGCCGAAGCCAGGCTTTCCTGCTGCAATTCCTGCACCAGGGCAATGTGGTGCTTCCGAAGCATGAGCTGGTCGGAGCCGTGTTCGTGTTCGGCAAAGGCAAATAACTCGGAATATTTGGTAAACCACGTTTCGGGAATAACGGCGATTTCGCCATTTGGTAGCGGAAACTCCCGCTTTTTATTTAGAATCAGCGAACGAAGCTTGATAAACGGAATCTCAAACTCGCCAAACTGCACCTTGGCGTAAATATCAAACCAATCGCGGCCTTCATTTTCGTTGATCGACACCACAATGGACGAATAACCCAGAAAATACCGTTTTGTATCGTCGGCATGTTGCTGAACCTGAAAGCCCGTATCGTTTAATGGGCGGTGATTTTCCTGTAGCCATTCAAACGTCCAGGCTTTTCCCAACACAATTCGTCCGTTTTTCAGATCAAGTCCGTGTTCGCGCAGCCAACCAATGTACGCCCTTTCTACGCGCAGATCGCGGCGAATTTTATGGAAAATATAATCCCCGTTTTGCTTTTCGATGCTGACGTTGGAATTATTGGCGAAGCTGTCGAACGGAAACGTGAATTGACCATATTGAAACGATAGTCCCAGTACAATCTGTCCATCCACTTCCGCAGTCACCGTTTCTTCGGCTTTCCCGCCTCCATTCTGGGCAAACAGGGGAACAGCAACCCGCTGGGCCACGCCCTGCTCCGACATGGTAATTACGGGCGTTGGCACCACCGCATCCGACCGGATTTCGAAACCCTTGGCATATACGTCGTAGGCAGCAATCAGGGGCGCGACGAAGCGGTGGTAGTACTGATCTTCAATATTTTTGGGAATAACGATGTTTCGCTTGCTGAGAAATGGCCGCAGCTTTTTGCCTTCCACCGATTTATCAAAGTGATACAGCTTCCCGTCCAGCATCATCCAGGCGGGATCATCGCAAATGAGTAAAGCGCCTTTAAACTGAAAGTCAACCGTTTGGTAGTTGTACTTGATAATGGGGAAATATTCTGTGGCCTGCTCGTTGCGCACAAAATGGAAATAGACTTTTGCTTTTTCGGGCATCCAGGTGAGCGGCATCCAGGCCGGGTTCCCATCGTTACCCATCACAAAAATCCGACGGTTTTCCAGACGCGGCAGAATGTTAGCCCGGCGGCGCTCGAGGTATTCACAGATCATTTCCTGGAGGTGTTTATCGCCTTTGTGGGGGTCGTATACCTTCAGGAAAAAATCAACCGTAGAGAGCTTCTTGGCGTTAAATTTCTTGAGAATGACGTCCTGCTGGATCTCGTCGATCATTCGAACGAGTTCAAAATCAATTTCATCCAGTCCTGAACTAAACTCATTAACATTTTTAGAGGAAAGTGTCTGGTTCTGCAAAGTAAGTTCACCCTTGGCGTTCAATTGAACGACAAAGGCTTCGAATAAATAGCCCAGAAACTCGTGTTCCATCAACGAATAGACAATCTGGAACGGCTCCGCAGGAGATACCTTCATACAAGACGCAATCAGCCGGTTAACAATAATGATTATGAGTCCACAGTAAATAATGGACTGATAATGAATAGCTTACCAACAAGATTCCAGTCTATCTATGGAGTCTTCAATTGATTCAAAAAGAAAGGGAAAAGGAACCTTGTTGTCGTATTACAATGAGCAACGAGGTCAAATATACAAAAGGCAGCAAAGAAGGCAAGAAAAAAATGAAGGAACATTGGTTTCGGCTATCCCAACGCTAAAATCAGGCCAGGATAGCCGAAAAACAATCAGGCGTATGTGTTGAGCATCACGGGCATAACCAGCATCAGGATATCTTCGTTTTCTTCTTTATCCGCCGGAATAATCAGGCCAGCCCGGTTAGGAACCGACAGTTCGAAGGAAAGCATTTTAGCGCTGAGGTTGCTGAGCATTTCGGCCAGGAACTTGGCGTTAAAGCCGATTTCCATGTCGTTGCCCTCGTAATCGCACATTAGTTTTTCGTTCGCTTCGTTGCTGTAATCCAGGTCTTCCGCAGAAATGGTCAGCTGGTTGGCTTTGAGTGCCAGCCGGATTTGGTGCGTCGTCCGATTGGCATAAATCATGATCCGTTTCAGCGAGCTGAGCAGGTCTGTGCGGCCAATGGTCAGTACGTTGGGGTTATTCGTTGGAATGGCATTTTCGTAATCCGGGAAACGCTCATCGATCAGGCGGCAGATCATTTGCGTGTTCCCAAACGTAAACGACGCGTTCGACTGGCTGAATTCTGCCCGCACAGGCACTCCTTCCGGCAAAGACGATTTGAGAAGCAGCAGCGCTTTCCGTGGGATAATCATGGTCGAGCCAATGGACGAATTGATGTCCGTGCGTCGGTAGCGAATGAGCCGGTGGCCGTCGGTGGCTACGAATGTCGCGCTATCTGGCGCCAGTTGCAGGCAAACGCCCGTCATGTTGGGCCGCAGATCATCGGTGCTGGTTGCGAAAACCGTGTTGTTAATGGCACTTTGCAGAGCGTCCGACGACAGCTCAACCGATAAACTCCGGTTCACCGTCGGAATTTTCGGAAAATCGATGGGGTTTTCGCCCGAGAGTTTATAGCGTCCGTTATCGGTTAGAATTTCAGTGCCAAACGTTTCGGTATCGATATTGAAAGTGATGGGTTGTTCGGGCAAACCGCGTAGGGTATCCAGCAGCAGTTTCGCCGGAATGGCAATGCCGCCGTTGTCGGAAGACTCAACGGCAATTTTAGTAATCATGGTCGTTTGCAGGTCCGACGCGGTTACGATCAGGCTCGATCCGCCCTCGCTGTCTTCTTCCAAACGAAAGAGAAAATTCTCTAAAATAGGCACAATAGGGTTCGTTGCCACTACTCCGTTGATGGCTGAAAGCTGCTTGAGTAGTACGGATGAGGAAACGATAAATTTCATATTACAGACTAATTATGTCGTGGTTTTATATAAAACAAATGTAGCAAAAAATTGCACGACTGCCTTGCCCAAAACGGTGAATTAATTGCCTCAACGACTATATTTGCGCCGCCTTGCCACCTGCCATACCAGACCCACCAAACCGACCAGTGCAAGCGGTCCCAGCAGGTTGACTAACTGCCACTGCGTCCGTTCTTCTTTCAGCCTTAATTTGTCTAATGGACGAAGCGTAATCTGCTTCGTGCGGGCGGTTATAACCCCATTGTCATCCAGCAGATAATCAACGGCATTGACCACAAAATCCTTATTGGCGAACGTATTCCGCGAGAAACGATCATACCCCAGGGGATAGGGCGTATTGGTGCGGTAGTTTACGTCATTCACCAGCAAATCGCCATCCGAGCAAATCACCACTTTGCTGGACTGATTCCGGGCTTTAAAGCTGGCCGCACGCGGGTCACCCGGCAAAATGCGGTTGGTATACAGCGACTGAAAACGACCTTCCAGCAAGTAACTGATGGCGTGCACTCCACTGTTATACGTACGTGGATCGGGTTGCTGCCGCGCTTCGTTGTAATGCACTAAAACCGGCGCATTTAATAGCCTGGTATACTGCGATGTTAACAGCAGCGGTGTTTTTGTAATGCCTTCCGCCTGCACGGTATCCAGCGTACTGGTGAACCGGGTATAAACCGCATCCAGATTCTGAACGATTGGGTTACGGCTCCCATCGCCAAAATTATTAATCAGCGGAAAAAAGCGCCACGGCAGTAGCTGAACATTCGGTTTGTCGCCCAGATTGCCGACGTTCAAGGGAATGCGGGCCGAACTCAGGTCTTTTACAATGTTTCGGTTTAGGCGGATGCCCCAGCGGAAGAACAAATCGTCCAGGTTCAAAGACAGCGGTTGCGCGTAGGTCCCGTCCATCCCGACACTGTCAATCTTCAGGCCATCGACAAAAAACAAGGCCTTGCCTCCATTCACCACAAACTGGTCAATTTTGTATTTATCCGCTTCCGCAAAAGGTCGGTCTGGTTTAGGGACCAAGAGTCCATCTAGTCCCACCAGGTCTCGGGAAGCCTGTAAATCAATTAGTTTTATGTCGTAATATTCCTGTAAAGTGGCTAGTAAATCCGACAGGCGAAGCGGCTCAATATCAGTGTAGCTCACGGTGACACCCAGCAGCTTCTTACTCTGGATGGTCAGGCGACGAATGGCCGAAGCCAGTTGGTATTCAACGCCTTCAATAGATTGATTGAGTTGCTCTTCCGGTGAATTGGCCCGATTGCCCCGCAGCAATAAAATGGGGACTTCACGGTTTTTGTATTTCAGAATGGCTCCCGGAAAAATCAATTGTTCGGTCCGCTGGCCGCCTTCACTGGCTTGCAAGTTGGTTGGTATAAGGCCTTTATCGATGAGGCTTTTTTGTAGCTCAACACTAGTCTTGTTATTGACTCCCTCCATCGGATTAATGAACCGGTACGTTAACCGGCTACCCGCCTGGGCGCTGAACTCATCCAGCGTTTCCCGAATACTGGTTTCTAATCGTTTAAAGCCCGGTGGCAAATCACCCGTCAGGTACACGTTGATGTGCACATCATCGTCCAACCCTGTCAAAAGGTTTTTTGTGGCGTCAGAAAGCGTATAGCGACCCTCCTGCGTCAGATCAAGACGAAAAAAAAGAAAGGACGACAACAGATTGACCGCTGCAAGAACGGCCAGTACAAAAGCAAAGCGAGTCAGGTTTTTCTTCATGCGAGCTAATAACGTTCAAAACGGCTAGCTCGTACGAAGGTAGCGAAAAAGCAATCTAAATGGATAGATTAACTGCTAGTAGACCTTTTTCAAATCCGACATCCGAGCTGGCTCTACGCCTGGCGTGTTCTTATGCACAAACAAGCGCCGATAACACTTTCGGCAGTGGTATGCCTTCAAGGGTAAATAGCCGTACCATGTTTTTAAATACGAAGGCCGCTCGGTCCGCTCCAGGTGCATGTCTGTGTCACAGGAAGAACAGGCGCAGATACGGCGCGTTTTCGACCATATAAAAAGCAGCCCTAGTACATACATTACTACCAGACCTAAAACAGCAAAGGAAAGCCAGTATAAAATCATCAATAATTTAAAAGGGAAAACTACCAATTCAAATAATGAAAATTTTAGGCCGGACTTTTTACTGGTCCGGCCTACCATTTGAGTTTATTTACGATAAAAATCCGAATTAAGATTTTTTAATCCAAATTTAATTTTAGCGCATCATTTTGGTTAGCTTTCCTGAGGCTTGCATCGTATTCATTTTCTTCATCATTTTCCGCATTTCGTCGAACTGCTTCAGCAAATTATTTACCTGCTGGATTGTCGTTCCACTACCATTAGCGATCCGCTTTTTGCGGCTGCCATCAATGAGATCAGGGCGTTCGCGCTCTTTCGGCGTCATCGAACCAATGATGGCTTCAATGGGCGTAAATGAATTATTATCGATATCGAGGTCTTTGATCATTTTCCCCATTCCCGGAATCATCCCGAGCAGGTCTTTGATATTCCCCATTTTTTTGATCTGCTGCAACTGCGCCTGAAAGTCGTTGAAATCGAACTTGTTCTGACGCATTTTGGCACTGATGCGCTTGGCTTCTTCGTCGTCAAACGCCTGCTGAGCGCGCTCAACCAGCGAGATAACGTCACCCATGCCTAGAATCCGGCTGGCCATCCGATCGGGGTAGAAAACGTCCAGCGCTTCCATTTTTTCCCCGGTTGAGATAAACTTAATGGGTTTGTTCACGACGGCACGAATGGAAAGAGCCGCCCCACCGCGCGAATCACCATCCAGCTTGGTCAATACAACGCCATCGAAGTCCAAACGCTCGTTGAAGGTTTTGGCCGTATTGACCGCATCCTGACCTGTCATGGAGTCCACCACGAACAGCGTTTCCGACGGATTCAGCGTCTTTTTGAGGTTTTCCACCTCTTTCATCATCAACTCATCGACCGCCAAACGGCCGGCTGTATCGACAATAACTACTTTTTTGCCGGTCTTGCGGGCCTGGGCCAGCGCATTCTGGGCAATTTCAACCGCATTTTTGTTTTCTGGTTCCGCGTAAACTTCGACACCCACCTGCTCGCCCAGCACTTTCAGCTGATCAATGGCCGCAGGCCGGTAAATGTCGCAGGCAGTAAGCAATACGCTCTTGCCTTGTTTTTTGAGGTGCGCCGCCAGCTTTCCCGTAAACGTCGTCTTTCCTGAACCCTGCAAACCCGCGATCAAAATAACCGCCGGATCGCCTTTGACATTGATGCCTTCGGCCTCAGAACCCATCAACTCGGTTAACTCTTCCTGCACGATTTTAACGAACAACTGGCCCGGCTCAACCGCAATGAGTACTTTGCGGTCGAGGGCTTTTTCGCGCACCCGATCCGTTACTTCTTTGGCGACTTTATAGTTTACGTCGGCATCCGTCAGGGCCCGACGCACTTCTTTCACCGTCGCGGCTACGTTGATTTCGGTAATCCGACCCTGCCCTTTGAGGGTCTTAAACGCCTGATTTAATTTATCCTGAAGATTTTCAAACATGGTTTCTGGCTACTTCCTCGGTTTAATTTTCTAACCCTGGCTCAGACCAGGGACGCTGATTTTTTGAAGTATATGGAGAGGCGGACCTATGACGCTCTCTTCTCTTTTCCAATAAATTACAAAGTTAGTGATTTTTGGCTGGATGTTGAAAAAGCCTATTACTCGGTTTACCTTTGGCAATTAGCAAAATTTCCCGGCTTTCTATTTCTTGCGCTTAAGCAAAGGCTGGGTTATCAGCACGACACATGATTGAAATTGGAAAAAATAATACATTGACGGTCTTGCGCATGACCAGCGTTGGCGCCTTTTTGGGCGACGATGAAGGCAATGACGTACTGCTTCCCAATAAATATATCCCTGATTCACTGGATATTGACGACACCATCGACGTTTTTATTTATACGGATTCGGAAGACCGGATCATAGCCACTACGCTACAACCCAAAATCAAGCGCAACGAATTTGCTTATTTACAGGTCGTTGCCGTTACCAAAGTAGGCGCTTTCCTGGACTGGGGACTGGAAAAAGATTTACTCGTTCCGTACAAAGAGCAAAGCAAGCGCATGGAAGTTGGCCGCCGGTATGTGGTCTTCCTGTACCTCGATCACGAAACCGACCGGCTGGTGGCCTCCAGCAAAGTGAACCGTTTTCTGGAAGCCGATGCGTTTGGCCTCGAAGAAGGACAGAAAGTCGATTTGATTGCTCACGAACCCAGCGATTTAGGTGTTAATGTTATCATTAACCACCGTTATCGCGGCCTTCTCTACGCCAACGAGTTATTCCGGCGCGTTTATCCCGGCGACCACATGATTGGCTATATCAAGCGCATTCGGGAGGATAACCGGATCGATGTAAGCCTGCAAAAACAAGGCTACCCCAACGTCGAGCCCAATGCCCAGCGAATTCTGGAAGTTCTCAATGAGAACAACGGTTTTCTGCCCCTCAACGACGACAGCGCACCCGACGAAATTTATCGCCTTCTCGAAATGAGCAAGAAGACGTTTAAAAAAGCCATTGGTGCGCTCTACCGCGACCGTCGAATCAAGATAGATCCCAGCGGTATTTCGCTGGTTTAGAGGCAGTCCACATCCGCCACAACCGTTACGGCTTTTAATCCTTTGTCGCTAAGCACGTCCAGAATTTGTTCCTGAATAAATGCTTTGGCTGCCTTTGGATTAATTGCCCGTTCAAGCTTGACGATTATATCATACAGGAACAGGTTGCGAATGCGTTCCACCAGCGGTTTTTCCGGTCCGAGTACGCGGCTGCTTCCCAATTTCTCGGTCAATTTTTGCGCCAGTCGCTCGGCAGCCTGCTTGCTGATGGTTTCTTCCTGGTGCTTGATGGTCAGTTTAATGAGACGGGAAAACGGCGGATAATTGAAATTCTGCCGTTCTATAATTTCCTCTTCAAACAGGCCCCGGTAATCATTTTCCAAGACTTTCATCAGGACAGCTTGCTGCGGATTACTGGTCTGAATAAGCACCCTTCCGCGCCGATCGGCCCGACGCCCCGCCCGCCCGCTCACCTGCGTAATCATCTGAAAGGCCCGCTCCGTGGCCCGAAACTCGGGGAAGTGGATAATGCGATCGGCGTCGAAAATACCGACAAGACTCACTTTGTCAAAATCCAGTCCCTTGCTGATCATTTGCGTTCCGACGAGAATATCGACACTGCCGCTTTCAAATTCTTTGATAATCTGCTGGTACGCGTTTTTGCTCCGGGTTGTGTCCAGGTCCATCCGCTGAATGCGCGCCTCGGGAAATATGATTTGTAGCTGATCTTCAATCTTTTCCGTCCCAAAACCGATGGTCCGCACTTTGGGCGACCCACACGCCGGGCAGACTTTGGGAACCGTTTCCTTATGACCGCAGTAATGACAACGCAACTCGGAATCACGCATGTGGTAGGTCAGGCTTACGGCACAATTGTGGCAGTCGGCAATCCACTCGCATTCTTCGCATTGCAGGTAAGGCGAGTAGCCCCGCCGGTTCTGAAACAGAATGCTTTGCTCGCCCCGTTCCATATTTTGTTGCAGGCCATCCAGTAAGGCAGACGAAAACTCATTTTTCATCTTTTTCTGGTGCTTTTCTACCCGCGTATTCACCAGAATAATATCCGGCAAAGCAGCGTTTCCGTAGCGTTGCAACAGCTCCACAAGTCCGTAACGGCCCTGCTGAGCGTGGAAATAGCTCTCGATGGAGGGCGTGGCCGACCCCAGCAGCACTTTGGCGCTCTGGCGCTGCGCAATCATCATCGCTACGTCGCGGGCGTGGTAGCGCGGAGCCGGATCGTGTTGCTTGTAGGAGGTTTCGTGCTCTTCGTCCACAATGATCAGGCCCAGGTTATCAAAAGGCAGAAAGATGGCCGAACGAACGCCAACCACAAACTGATACTGCCCGGAAATAATGCCTTTCCAGACTTCTACGCGCTCGTTATCGGAGAAACGGGAGTGGTAGATCCCCATTTTATCGCCAAAAACCTTTTTCAACCGCACGACAATCTGCGTCGTCAGGGCAATTTCGGGCAGTAGGTAAAGCACCTGAGAGCCACTATCCAGTACCTGCTGAATCAGGTTGATGTATACTTCGGTTTTGCCCGAACCCGTAATGCCGTGTAGCAAGACGATGTCTTTTTCCTGAAAGTGCTGTAAAATCTGATTCGCTGCCTGGGTTTGTGCCTCAGTAAGCTGAATCTGCACCGTTGGCCCGCCCGTATCTTCGGGGAAGCGCGGCAAAATAATCTCAAACGATTCGAAAACCTGATTTTTGATCAGCGTTTGCAGCGATGATTGCGAGAGGGTATCGTCCTGGTTAAAGATTGCCTTATCCACCCCTTTGCGGTTCAGCGCCGGGTTGTTCAGCACCGGCACGTGCTGCAAATACCGCATCACAATCTCCTGCTGTTTCGGCACCTTATCCAGGGCGTTAATCAACGCAATGAGTTGGGCCTTTTCTTCGTAATCAGGAGCTAACCGAACTTTCCGCACCATTTTCGGGACGTATTTCTCCCGCACTTCTTCAAACACAATCACGGCATGCTTGCCGATGAGCGACTTAATCGTGGTCGGAACCGCCGTTTCACCCACCAGCCGACCCAGCTCTTCGTACGAAAGCGCCGGATGTTTTTTCAGCTCTTCCAGCAACCCTTTTTCCGTTTCGGTCAGTAAATCAGGATGATCAAAATCAGGGTTATACTGTACCTTCGACTGGCTGGTGATTTTCAAGCCCGACGGCAAGGCCACGTTCAGGACTTCGCCGATGGTACACAGGTAATAATCAGCCATCCACTGAAAAAGCTCCAGCTGATAGCCCGTCACGAGCGGGTATTCGTCTAAAAGTTCGAGAATGTATTTTGCCTGGTAGTTGCTGGGCGGCTGCGTATGAATCCGCCCCACAACGGCCGTATAAACCCGGCTTTTCCCAAAAGGCACAATCACCCGAGCGCCCACCTTCAGCAAATCGACCATATCGCGCGGCACGCGGTAAGTAAACAGCTTCGGAATTGGAACAGGCAGAATTAAGTCGGCGAAGTAGGTTGTCTCTTCGTTAAAGTCAAATGTCAGCGGTAGCAAAGCAGTAACAGCAATTAGTAAGGCAATTTACTCAGATATTTTCTTAATGAATGGATTTTGGGTAAACCCTTCCGATACTATTTTGCGTTCCAATAAAAAGAAGTTTCGACTATGGACATATACGATGTCATCATTATTGGCGGCGGACCCTGCGGTCTGGCGGCGGGCATTGAAGCAAAAAAAGCGGGCTTGAGCCACCTGATTCTGGAAAAAGGAAGCCTAACGGAATCCATTCGGAAATACCCCAAAATGATGCGTTTTTTCTCGACTGCCGAGAACATTGAAATTGGCGGTATTCCGTTTCCCATCGCTGGCGTCAAAGCCAATCGAACCGAAGCGTTGCAGTACTACCGGAAAGTAACGGGCTATTACGACCTGAATTTCAGCCTTTTCACAGAGGTAGACCGGGTAGAGAAAGAGGCCGATAACTTTACGGTGTACACCACCAAAGGAGATCAATACCAGGCCCGGAAAGTAATTCTGGCGACAGGTTATTTCGACAAACCGCGCTGGCTGGGTATTCCGGGCGAAGAGCTGCCGCACGTGACGCACTACTACGACGAGCCGTTTCAATATTCCTACACCAACGTGGTCATTGTGGGGGCGTCTAACTCCGCCGTCGAAGCGTCCCTGGAATTATACCGCGCCGATGCTCACGTAACGATTGTTCACCGCGCCGATGATTTCCGGAAAACCGTAAAATACTGGCTAATTCCCGACGTGAAAAACCGCGTCAAAGAAGGAAAAATCAACACCCAGTTCAATACCTGTGTCACGAAAATTGAAGCGGGTAAAGTCTACACGACCAACGTGCAAACTGGCGAAACGGGCGAATTACCCGCTGATTTTGTGATTATCCTGACCGGCTATATTCCCGATGCGGAGTTGCTCCGGCGCTGCGGCGTTGCTTTGAACGAAGAAACCCAGGTGCCGACTTACGACAAGGAAACCTTTGAAACCAACGTGCCGGGCCTGTATGTCTGCGGCACCGTGATGGCCGGTATTTACACCGAAAAAGTCTTCATCGAAAATGGCCGCGAACACGCAAAAGCGATCATAGACCACATTTCGGGAAAAGAAGTGCGGAAAGTAGCCGAGTTGATTGAGCGGATTTGATGGCGAGAGTTTGATTATTTGGCGTGTACTCTGCCTGAGATTACGCTATTTTTGCAAAAAATCCAGACTCTTCCGCTTCGACCACTGTAGCGCTTTTTTATGAAAAATTGGATCATTACGGGATTATTCCTCCTTAGTTGGCTAGTAACCACGGCTCAGCCGGTCAATCCTGCCGCTCAACCCAAACCGACGCGCTGGCAAACGGATTATTGGCCTGCCCGCTGGATTATCCACCCGACAACCTCGCCGCGTACGTACGGCATTTATCACTTTCGTAAGTCGTTTAACCTGGCTCAGAAACCAAGCCGCTTCGTTGTTCACGTAACGGGCGACAATCGTTACCGCCTGTTTGTCAATGGCAAACCTGTCGTTTTTGGGCCCGCCCGGAGCGATACGCAAAACTGGTATTACGAAACCGTAGACATTGCGCCTTACCTGAACAACGGCAAAAATACGCTGGCAGCGCAGGTATGGCACCTGGCCGAGCAGGCCCCGTTTTCGCAGATGAGTTACCAACTGGGCTTTTTGTTACAGGGTGATACTGATGCAGAAAAGGTGGTCAATACCGACCAAAGCTGGAAAGTTTTTCACAATCCGGCCTACAGTCCCGTGGTGAATGACAATGCCAAACTGCGCACCTACATCGTAGTGGGTGCCGGCGACCGCGTCGAAGGTGCCAAATACCCCTGGGGCTGGGAGCAGCCGAATTTCAAAGATGAATCCTGGCCCGAAGCAAAAGTTTTTGGCTATCCGACCAAACCGAGAGGCCTGGGCACGGATGGCAACTGGGCGCTCGTTCCGCGTCCGATTCCGCTGATGGAAGAATTTCCGCAGCGACTCAAAGCGGTTCGTCGGGCTGAATACGTCAAAATGAAAGATGAGTTTTTACAGGGCAAAGACCCCGTGAAAATTCCGGCCCGTACCCGCGCCGTGTTCCTGCTCGATCAGGGTCACCTGACGAATGCGTATCCCGAACTGAAGGTGAGCAAAGGCAAAGACGCGGTAATTACGCTGGCTTACGCCGAAGCGCTGGTGGATAGCAAAGGGCAGAAAGGCAACCGAAACGAGATTGACGGACGCCGCGTGCTTGGTTTTGAAGATCAGTTTGTGGCGGATGGCGAGGAAAACCGCGTTTTTCGTCCGCTTTGGTTCCGAACGTATCGCTATTTGCAAATCACGGTTGAAACGGAACGAGAACCACTCATTCTGAATGATTTAACGGGGCAGTTCACGGGCTATCCTTTTCAGGAAAAAGCGCGTTTTGCCAGCAATGACCCCAGCCTGAAAGACATCTGGAACGTAGGCTGGCGAACAGCGCGGCTCTGCGCGGGGGAGAATTATTACGATTGCCCCTATTACGAGCAGTTGCAATACACGGGCGACACCCGCATTCAGTCGCTGATTTCGCTGTATGTATCGGGCGATGACCGGCTCATGCGCAAAGCCTTAACCGATTATGAACACAGCCGATTTAACGACGGTCTGACGCAAAGTCGCTACCCCAGCGCGGATTTTCAGGTGATTCCTACGTTTTCGCTGTATTGGGTCTGTATGGTGTATGATTACTGGATGCACCGGCAAGACGATGCGTTCGTGAAATCCATGCTGAAGGGAGTCACCGACGTACTCGACTGGCACGAAAAACGCCTGGCCCCCGAAGGTTTGAACGGTCCGCTGGAATGGTGGAATTTTGTCGATTGGTCGAAATGGGACGCGCCGGGCGAAGGCATGGGCGGCGTACCTACCGGAGCGCGGAAAGGCGGTTCTGCCGTCCTGACGTTGCAGCAGGCGTATACCTTCCAGCGAGCGGCTAATCTGTTTTATTATTACGGGAAAAATCAACAGGCGGAGCATTACCGCGCCCTGGCGCTGCGCATGACCAAAGCGGTGTACGGACGTTGCTGGGACGCCAAAAAAGGCCTGATTGCCGATACGCCTGACAAGACTAAATTCAGCCAGCACGCCAATATTTGGGCGGTGCTAACGGATGCGGTTCCGGCGGCTCAGCAAAAGGTGCTGCTGCAAAAAGTAATGACCGATCCCAGCCTCATTCAGGCGACGTTTTACTTTAAATTTTACCTGTTTCAGGCGCTGAAGAAAACGGGCATGGCCGATCAATACGTTCCGATGCTGCAACCCTGGCGCGATATGTTGGCGATGGGCTTAACCACCTTTGCCGAAAACCCCGAGCCAACCCGCTCCGATTGCCACGCCTGGAGCGCATCACCCAACTACGAGTTTCTAGCGACAGTTTGCGGCATCAATCCGGCATCACCGGGCTTCAAATCGGTGAGCATTACGCCGTATCTGGGCACCCTGGAATTTGTGGAAGGTTCCATGCCGCACCCCGCCGGCGAGATTTCGGTTCGGTTCGAAAAAGGCGCTACGGGCAGTCTGAAAGGGTTTGTTTCTTTACCCAACAACCTTACCGGTACACTGCGCTGGCAGGGCAAAACGCTGGAACTGCAAGGTGGCCGACAAGAGATAAGCCTCTAAAATACCGACGCATCCGTATTTCAACAGGGATTGCCGTGGCTCAGAGAAAATAGAGCTGCGACAATCCCTTATCTTTGCGCTATGCTTTTTGAAGACACGTACCGAACGATTGACCAACCAACAACCGGCGAATTCCGCGATAAGGGCAGCAAATTCCTGGCGTATGCTTTTCCAATTCGGACGGAAGAAGAGGTAAAGAACCACCTCCAGGCCCTTCGCGCGGAACACCCCAAGGCCCGGCACCACTGCTTTGCCTGGCGGCTGGGTCTTGGTCGCGACAACTACCGCGTAAACGATGACGGCGAACCCAGCGGCACGGCCGGACGACCCATTCTGAACACGCTTTATTCGCAGGATTTAACCAATATTCTGGTGATTGTGGTGCGGTATTTTGGTGGCACGTTGCTGGGCGTTCCGGGGCTGATCAATGCCTACAAAACGGCTACCGTCGAAGCGTTGGTGAATGCGGTTGTTGTTTCCAAAACCATCAACGAAATCTACCGCATTGAGGTTGGTTTCGAGCGCCTGAACGACGTGATGAAACTCATCAAAGAGCAGCAACTGACTGTTCTTCAGCAGTCGTTTAATCAGGAATGTACGCTTGAGATCGAGCTGCGGCGCACCTTGGTCAACGTTGTTATTGGTCGCCTGGAAAAGATGGAAGGCGTGCAGGTTACGTTTGTTGGCTAGTTTCTGCTTTGGCAAACGGCCATTGCTTCCGTATTCGCGTCGAAATCAGGAAAGCAATAATGCCCAAACCAATCACCGTTAAGCCGGAGAGCATGAACGAAATTCCGGTTGAGATAAAAATAAACGCCCAAACGGCAATGGCCAGCAGCACCGGCAGCGGATAAAGCGGCATCCGAAACGGAAACGATGTTTTTTTCCGGCTATGCAAAATCAAAAGCCCCACGGCCTGCCCAATAAACTGCACCAGAATCCGCATGGCCAGAATCGCCGTGATGACATCGGATAACTTAAACAACAGGCTAAAGACAAAAGCGACGCCACCCAGAAACAAAAGCGAAACGTAGGGAAACTGCCGGGTGGGGTGCAGCTTTGCGAAGATAGAGAAAAACTGGCCGTCGGCTGCCGCCGCATAGGGAACCCGCGAATAGCCCAACAAAACGGCAAAAAGCGACGAAAACGCCACGATCAACACCATAAATGTAGCCACGCGAGCCGCGTTTGCACCGTATAGACGCTCAATAAATGTGCTGACAATGAATGTACTATTCTGGGCTTCCTGCCAGGGAATGACGCTCACCACGCTGGTATTCATCAGCAAATACAGGGCAGCGATCCCAAAGACAGACAGGAACATGCTGAGCGGAATGATGCGGGAAGGATTTTTGATTTCACCGCCTAGGTGGCAAACGTTGTAATAGCCTAAATAGCAATAAATCGTTTTGACTGAAGCCGCTCCTAAACCAGCTCCGGCAACACTGCTGAAAAAGGACCCGTCTTCGGGAATCGGCAACGAGAAAGAATAATGTCCACTGCTCAGGCCACCCCAGATAATCCAACCGACCGTAGCCAGTACGCAGCCCCAAAGCACCATCCCGATTCGGCCAATGGAATCAACACGCCGATACAAGAGCAGAACCACCAGAATGACGGCACCCCCCGAAACGGCTTTCAGCGTCCACCCTTCCAGCGGCACCAGATACGAAGCATACTGCGCAAAACCGATTGATCCCGACGCCACTACCAAAGGCGCCTGAATAAGTGTCTGCCAGACCAGCAGAAATGAAAACAGCTTTCCCCAGCGATTTTCGCCGTAAGCGATTTTCAAAAAGCTGTAACTCCCACCCGCCATCGGATACGCCGCGCCTAACTCAGCCCAAACCATCGCATCGATCAGCGAAACCACCGCGCCCAGCACCCAGGCCCAGATAAAATACGGCCCATTCATGATCTGAATAACCAGGGGCAGAACCACAAAAGGCCCAATTCCCACCATATCGATCATATTCAGGGCGGTGGCGGGCAGTAAACCCAAGCGCCGGGGAAGTTCTTCGGAACTGAGATTTTCGGTAGTTGTAGACACAGAGCGCGAGGTTATACGAAATAAGTTGGTGAATGAGCATAGGCAATGCCCATGCCAGTAACCACATCCCGGCGGGCTTCGTTCAACGCAAAAGGCACAAAAAAAGGCTTCCTTTGTCGAGAAGCCCTTTTTTGTTGCATTAACCTATCTAGACGTCACAGATTTGCACCGCCTGCCGCAGGGATGTCATCGGATCGCGTTTTGGAATAAACTCCTGACCAACGAAGCCTTTGTAGCCCGTTTCGACAATGGCTTTCATGACGGCTGGGTAGTAAATCTCCTGCGTTTCGTCAATTTCCGCCCGGCCCGGGTTACCGCCTGTGTGGTAATGACCGATGTATTTGTGGCTATCCTTAATTGTCCGGATGATGTCGCCTTCCATGATCTGCATGTGGTAAATATCGTACAGCAGCTTGAAATTTTCCGAACCAATGCGTTTGCACAATTCAACGCCCCAGGCCGTGTGGTCGGCCATGTAGTTTTTATGGTTTACCTTGCTGTTCAGCAGTTCCATTACCAGCACGATGCCGTGTTTTTCGGCGCTGGCCATGAGCCTTTTCAAGCCTTTTGTGCAGTTTTCGAGACCTTGCTCGTCGTTCAGGTCTGCCCGACGGTTTCCCGAGAAACAGATGACGTTTTTCATCCCTGCTTCTTTTACTTTGGCGAAATTAGCTTCGTAGCTGGCCACCAGTTCATCGTGCAGATTCGGGTCGTTGAAACCTCTTTCGATGCCTTTTCCACCGCCGTAAACAATTGCGGAAGTTAATCCGTATTTTTTCAGGATTGGCCAGTGTTCGGCATTAGTCAACTCAACAGACTGAAGGCCAATTTCTTTGGCGTTTTTGCACAGATCCTCAAACGGGATTTTGCTGTAACACCACTGGCATACCGAATGGTTGATGTTGCCTTTGAGCTTCGGCGCTACCGCTTGAGTCGTTTGCTCGAGGGAGGCAGCCAGTGAATCGACGACTGGCAACGTCAGCGCCGACCCAGCGAGGGTTTTCAAAACGATACGGCGAGAAGATTTTTGCATATGTATTGATTGAGCAAATCCGTGAAGATGGCCTGAAAGCTGCTGAGGGCAGCGCCCGCCATCTTCACGCTTTACAGTTAGAGTTCACGAATCCGAATATTCCGAAACCAAACTTTATCGCCGTGGTCTTGCAGCGCAATACTTCCTTTGGCGTATTTACCGAAACCTTCCCAGCCTTTGAACTTGCTTTCGCTCACCATTTTGTCCCATTCCGGACCGGTGGTTGGATATTCCAGCACTTTCTTGCCGTTCTGGTAATGTTCTGCTTTGCCGTTGTTCACCACAATCCGGATTTTGTTCCATTCACCGGCGGGTTTTGCGGGTGCCGATGGGGGCAGCATATCATAGAGTGAGCTGGATTTGCGGTTGCCATTCTTGCCTGCTTTTGCATCGGGGTGACGCTCATCGTCCAGCACCTGTACTTCCGGGCCGGTTTGGTAAGGCTGACCGAATTTGCTGTCTTCGTGAACGTGGTACATGATCCCGCTGTTGCCACCTTCCGAAATTTTCCATTCCAGTTCCAGCTCAAAGTTTTCGTACTCTTTGTCTGTCACCAGATTTCCACCGCCTCTGCCTGTCAGGACCATGGCGCCATCTTCAATTTTCCATTTGTCAGACACGTCTTTTTTCAGGTATCCATGCCATCCTGCAAACGACTTTCCATCAAAAATCTTTTCCCATTTGCCTTTTTTAGGCGCGTTCGTTGCCTGTGCTGGAGCGACAATTCCAACGGCAAGTGCCAGGAGTGCAACATGACTCCATTTTTTCACTAAATTTTTCATAAAAATGATAAGTTGGGAGCTAGGTTCTCTCTTCCCGAAGAGAAGAATTTGGCAATATTAGAAAACCTCCTCCGACCCAGCAACTTTTTTGCGTAAAAGCTCAAAAAAGACAAAATATAATTAATTCGATCGGTTTAAACACCTGCCCTAATAACTGTTTTTTTCAATCTTGCCGTATAAAACCGCCGCTATAAATTAATTTGCCCCGATTGCCTCATCGGCTAAATACCGCAACGAAGCCAGAAGTATGGCGAACAAAAAAAGGGCGACCTGTTGGCCGCCCTTATATAAGCTAAATATATAACTAGCTTTTATCTTCTTCCTTGGTGCTGTCATCCTTGTTGTCATAACCCATGTGGTGTGGGTCATAGCCTTCCTTTGGATTGTCGCCTTCTTCCAGGTAAGTTGCTCCCTGGCGATTGAAAAGCGCTTCATCCGATGGGTTATCAGGAATGCCTTCTATGCTGCTCGGCCAGCCACTATCTGTGTTGGCTGGTTGGTTAGCAGCATCGCGCCGACTGTTTTCAATGGCCTGTGGATCAACATCCCATTCCTGCGTAGTACCGTGGTTATCAGGACCTGCTTCGCGTTCGTGGTTAGCCGCGTTTTCGTCCTTGCTTGCGCTGGTTCTTTGCGACTCACTACCCTGGTCTTTCGGCTGCACAGAATTGAACGTACCGACTCCTACACCTTCGCTCGGTGCCCCGAAATCAGATATTCCGTGTTGGTAGGGATCTTTTGAATAAAACTCCGGTGCTTTGTTATCCGGATCAAAAGCGCTGGGGGTATTTTCGGTATCCTCTATTTTGTTTTCGTTTATATTTTCTCTGTTTTCCATGGCATAATGAGCTTAGTTCATAAAAGAATCTCCCTTAATAACTCCAAAACGAAGCGAGTGTTTTAAGTCTCCAGGGGGATTCTATCCCTCAGAAGCACGAAATTTTAAGAGTAAGTATGGGTTAACCGGACTGACTAACCGCCTGCTTGGCAAGGTACTCCTTGGGGCTCATGCCCGTCATTTGCTTGAACGCCCGCTGGAAAGTAGCCTGAGAGTTGAAACCGCAGTCGAAGGCAATCCCGATCATGGTCAAATGGGCCTTGGCGGGCTGGGTCAGGCGTTGTTTCACTTCTTCCAGCCGGTATTCGTTCACAAAGGTGTTGAAGCTCTTACCAAGATGCTGATTCAAAACCGCAGAAATCGTCTTGGCGGGTATTTGCAATTGACGGCCCAGTTTTTCTACCGTTAATTCGGGATCGAGATACAGTTTCTGCTCGGTCATTGCCTGCTGCAACCGGGTGGCGGTTTCCTGAACGACGTCCTGCGCCAACGCCGCTGCCGCCTTTTTACGAATGGGTTCTCTGGGTTCGGTGCTGCGTGCATGCAGATATCCCCGCAAGCCTAACCAGTAAATCATCACCGCAATTGGAATATAAATTGGATACCAGCCAAACGTATCCAGGAGCTGGTTTCGGTAAGCCGGTGCAATATAAGGCACCAGAAAAAAGAGCCAAATCAGTTGAAAAGCCAGAAAAATGGTTAAAAATAGCCGGAGCCAGGGCAGGTTGCTTTGCGTCTGCTCCGAAATTGACGCAGCACGTTCCTGCCGAAGCAGCCAGCGCCGCGTCAGGCCCAGGTAGATCGTTAGGGACAACCAGCGTGGAATATCCGCATAGGCATTATACTCGTCCATCACCTGACCCCACTCCGGGCCGGTTTTGGGACTGACTAGTTTCAAAACTACTCCCAGTAGAAATGTCCAGCCAATCAGAGGCGCACCCCAGTCCAGGATGGTTGGATAAAAATGCAGGCGCTCTTTTTTGCCAAGCCGAAAATCCGGTTCCAGCAGCGACCGGGTGTAAAAATAAATCAGTGGCCCGATGGGCATCACGTTGATCAGAGAGGTCAGTTCCAGCGCCAGTCGGACGAATGAATTTTGTACCGGAATGCCTACCGCCAGACTAGCCATGGCCAGTAACCCAATCAAAAAAGCCAGCAACCGGTTGGATAAGCGCCTTCCTTTGGGGTTAAACCACAGCAGCCCTGCCAGAATAAATCCCTGGCAGGCACCCAGGAGCAGAATCAGATCTAAAGGAGGAATCGTCATGCAGGAAAACTACCAAATCTGCCGCTCTTTCGCCAATCCAGGCTCATTAACTTTATTGCTGGCGGGTACGTTCAAAAACACAAAAGTCGCCGTACGGGACGCACGGCGACTTTCAACTCATTAACTATTTATCTTAGCCTCTTCTTCCATAAAAGCCACCACGGTCATACGATTTGTAGGTGTCCTGGTAGGCTACCCATTTCTGACGCTGCTTTTTGGTCAGTACATCCAGCATCTCTTGCTGTTTTTTCTGTAGAGTGCGTTGGTAAGCCTGTGGCGAGCGGCGTTGCAGCGCCATAAGTTCGCGTCTGTCGTAGCGATCTTCGATGAGTTTCAACTCTTTTTCCTGCTTGCGTGACAAGTCAACAACGGCGTCCAGGCGGTCGATACGAATGTCTTCCTGATTATTATCTAAACGGGCATTAGCCGGTGTATTATAAGGAGCTGCGGGGCGGACTTTACCAACATTGTTAGCCCGTTGCGCGATAGCGCTTCCGGTAGAAAATACAGCTAAAGTGACGAGGGCGATGATGGTGTTTTTCATGGTCTGTTCAGTTGTTTTATTGTCGTAACTATTGGTTAGAGAACAGACAGGCACCCGCGTTTAATCACCCTTTTGGCCTTTTCGACCGAGAGCTGGTTTTAATAGATCAGTCGGGCATTTTCACCGATGAGTGGCGTTTTAAAATTAATCGGGCTGAGAAGGCAGACGCTCCGACGACGCTTTACGGGTTATGCGGTACTGCACGTTAAGCACCACATTATTTTTGCCCGAAGCCGCAATGGGTTTAAAAACGCCCTGATCAAACGAGGCTGGGTTGTAATTGGTCTGATTCACCCAACCAAGCTGAAACACCCAGTGCTTGTCCAGCTGGTAGCCAACACCGCCATAAAGCCGGTTTCGTTCGAACGTTGGCCCTTTCGGATTCAGGAATATTTCGTCGTAGGCGGCCAGAAAAACGGTTTTGGCTTTGATAGTTGGCTTGTTCAGCGGCAGAAAGCCGTAGAAGCGATAGCGAATCCGGTTGCGGTAAGGATAGGTTCCGTCGCGAAATTTAAACCAGCGTTGTTCTACGCGGTAGCGGTGCTCAAAGCGCAGACGCGATAAAAACTGATTGATAACCAGTTGTTGCCAAAGCCGCCCTTCGGTGTTGAGCGGGCCGTCTTCCAACGCCTGATAATCGTACGTGGCGTAGCGCCCACCCGCCAGCGTTGCCGTAAAGTTCGGATTAAGGTCGTAGCTAATGCCGCCTTTGATTTCACTGTAGAAAAACTCCCGTCCCAGTGAATTGCTTCGGGACTGCACTTCTGCAAAGCCACCCCATTTTTTTTCACCCCCCGACATTTGCACAGTACCGATCAGCCAGGTCCCCCAGGGGGCCGGATTAGTGGTAGATGTCTGGGCGAATAAGCCCCTGGCGGAGCTTGCTAACAAACAGACTGTTAACCAAAAAGATAAGCGTAAAGACAACACAATAATAGAGTAAGGAACGAGGCCCAAAATTACGCAAGGTTAAGGAAATGTAACCTCAGGAATTCCATTATTAACAATTCCATAATATTAGCGTAACAAATCCTCGTCAATTACCCTTTATAACGGAGAATTTTGTGCCATTTGCCTGACTTATAGGGCGTCGTACGAACTACCGTACCGGTGTAAGGCGCTTCAATTAATTGCTGATTACCCACGTAAATGCCCACGTGCGACCACTGGTTGTTCTTGTGTTTGCGCACGAGTAAATCGCCGGGCTGCGGATTTCCAGAAACGGTTTTCATGTCCGGACTGTTGACAATACCCACCACGGCGCTGCTTCCACCGCCCCGCCGATACTGGATTCCGACATCGCTGAACACGTAATTAACGAGTCCCGAACAATCCAGCGTCCCCCGATTGGTCTGCCGGTTAAAGGACGGGCTTCCGTAAGGCACGCCCAAATACGCAAAGGTTTGGGCCGCAATTCGCTCGCCCACCGTTCCGTGCTGGTTCAGGGCCGGTTTAGGCGTCACGCGGGGAAGCACAAACCGCAATAAGGGATAAACAAGGCTATTTTTGATTCCGCTGAAACTGGCCGTCTGGCGTAGGTTACAAACCAATTTTGTTAGTGGCGCGGGCCGGGGCTGGAAATAATGGTTGTAGTCAACTTCAAGATGTTTCCGATCAATGATGTTTTCCAAGAGGAAAAGCAACTCAGCATCCGTGGCCAAACTGCCGAATTTTTCTTTCAAAGCTGCCTGATACTGCCGGTAAAACGTTTGCCCCGTTGACTGAGCCAGAGCCGGGGTTCCGAGCAGGATGAACAGCGCACAAATCCATCGCTTCATTGATAGGCAACGAATTAGCGCGCAAAAATAGTTTCGGTAGAAAGCCTAAATTCAGGAAGTTCTGTAAAATCCAGCCTTATTATCCGATTGAAAATAAGGCTGGATTTCCGTGTTTATCGGCGTTTCAGCAAGCCAACAGCCTGTACCAACTGGATCAACACGACGGGGAAGATACCCGCAATTGCGATCAAAATCAGTTCGGGGCCGCGCATGGGTTGAATGGATAACACCTGGCTCAGGAACGGCACGTAATACGTCACGACCAGAATCAGCATACAAAGCACGATGGCGTACCAGATGTATCGGTTGCGGGTGATTTCGTTCACAAAAAATGCTTTTTCGGAGTGCAGATTAAAAACGTGCATGATTTGCGCAAACGAAAGCGCGTAGAACGTCAGGTTGTTGCCTTCTTGCTCCGTTAAACCCCAGTATTTGATTCCCACAATGTAGGCACCCAGTACAGAAATCGTAATGGCCAAGGCATAAAAAGCCACTATACGCCAGTCCCGGTTGCTCAGAATTGGGGTTTTCGGATCGCGCGGCGGCTGCTTCATCAGCTCGCCATTTTCGCGGCCTACGCCCAGCGCCAGCGCGGGGAAAACGTCGGTAACAATATTGATAAATAGAATTTGTAGCGGCAGCAATGGCGTACCTACGTTCAGGAAACCCGCGAACGTAACCACAAAAATTTCGCTTAGATTACAGGACAGCAGGAACAGCACAAACTTGCGGATGTTCTCGAAAATCACCCGCCCCTGCGCAATGGCGGCCACAATGGACGAAAAGGAGTCGTCTTTCAGCACCATATCCGCCGTTTCGGCGGCGACCTGCGTTCCCCGCAGTCCCATCGCAATACCGATGTCGGATTTTTTCAACGCGGGCGCATCATTCACCCCGTCGCCCGTCATTCCGACAATATCGCCATGCTCCTGGTACAGCTCAATCATGTCGAGCTTCTGGGCCGGACTTACCCGCGCAAAAACCCGCGCTTCCATCAGTTTCTTCTTATCCGCTTCACTCAGCTCTTTCAGGGGTTTTAAGTCTTTCCCGGTCAACACGATTTCCTCCCCCGCCTCAATCAATTTCACCTTCGACGCAATGGTTAAGGCGGTCGCGGGGTGGTCGCCGGTTACCATAATGACTTTGATTCCCGCCTCGCGGCAGGCTTCCAGGGCGGGGGTTACTTCCGTGCGCGGTGGGTCTAAAAAGCCAATCAAGCCTACATAAATCAGGTCTTTATCGGCAAAATCGTCCCCTGGCTTTTCGGATACTTCCCGATAGGCAAACGCCAGCGTTCGCAGCCCATCCGCCGCCATTTTCTCGGATATTTCGTACTGGCTTTTCCGAAGATTTTCGTCAACCGACGTACAACGTTCCAGAACTTCCTCGGCGGCGCCTTTGACGGCAACAAAATAAGGTGCAGATTCTTTATTTCCGGGTGTCTTGTGTAACGTGCCCATTATCCGCGTATCGGAGCTAAAGGCTTTCTCCCCTTCGCGCGGAAACTCTTTGATGATCTCGTCAGGATTAAAGCCCGCCCCCCAGGCAAACTTCAGCAGGGAAACTTCCACCGGGTCGCCCACTTCTTTTTCCTCTTCCCCAACCAGGTCATAATCGGCATTATTACACAAAACCGCTACGTGAATCAGTTGATCAAAAAGGGCGGCTTCGGTAATATTTTCGTCACCTTCAACCACGGCCAGCTTTTTGGCTTTTGCATCTACGTCTACTTCGGCCTTTTGTTCGGGCAATTGAATCGTGTTTACCTCAATCCGGTTTTGGGTTAAGGTGCCGGTTTTATCCGTAAAAATGACGTTCGTTCCGCCCAACGTTTCCACCGCCGACAGACGCTTGACAATTACTTTTTTCTCCGCCAACCTTAGCATTCCGTAGGCCAGCGCAATCGTGGCCACCACCGACATTCCTTCGGGAATCGCCGCAATAGCCAGCGCCAGGGCCGTTTCAACCAAGCGTAGCGGTTCTTCTTTTCGGATCAGACCCACCACCAGAAACAAAGCAGCCAGGCCAACCGTAACCCAGATTAATACTTTCGCCAGGGAGTCCAGTTTGGCTTCCAGCGGGGTTGCCGTGCGTTTGGCCTCCTCGACCATCGTGGCAATTTTGCCCAGCTCCGTTTTCTGGCCAATGCCCGTCACAATCGCCTTCCCGTTGCCGCTCGTCACGGGCGTGCCTTTGAACAGGCGGTTGTGCTGGTCGCCCAGAGGCGCATCGGCGGCGGCAATGTCCGTATTTTTTTCAACCGGCAGTGATTCACCGGTCAGGGCCGATTCGTCGATTTGTAGCTGGTTGGCTTCAAATATATTCGCATCGGAAGCAACGACATCGCCCGCTTCGACAATCAGCACATCGCCAATGGTCACCTCTTCCGAGGAGATTTCGCGCACTCGTCCGTCACGCAGCACGCGCGCGGGCGTTGTATCCATTTTGCGGAGCGCCTCCATCGACTGGCGGGCGTTCCATTCGAGCACAAAGCCAGTAATGGCGTTGATGAGCAGCACGGCAATAATGGCAAACCCTTCGACAGTCTCGCCTAGAAAAAAGGAAATGCCCGCCGCCGCCGCCAGGATGTATACAATAACACCCGTGAACTGACGCCCCAGAATAGCCAGCCAGCTTTCCTGCTTGGTTTCCTGTAGGGCGTTCGGGCCAAATTCTTCATATCGCCGGGAAGCTTCGTCGGCAGAGAGGCCCGTTTTAATATCGATTTTTAAGTCTTCCCGCAACTGGTCAATGGACAACTGATGCGCATGGTCAGGAGTAGTAATTGAGGTTGGCATAATGTGAGTAGGGATGTGTAGCTAAATTTCTAACTGGTAGGGAACCAACTTGTTCTATTTTATTCGTATCCCGAATAGCAGCCAATTTAGACCATTTCACCGCTCTGGCAACTTAAATTCAATACATTCTTTTGGCGCTGTCTGTCAATGAACTCATTCTTCCCTTTTCTCCACTGAACAGGTAGATTCAAAAAACTTTTCTTTTTTAAAGCTACCCGCAAGTTTTTATTCCAGATTGCATTCTACTAATCAACGACTCAATCTTTGATCGTTTGGACCTAGCACAACTTATCAGTGACCTAAAAAAAGGTGATCGGATCGCGTTTCGACAGTTGGTTGAGGCGTACCAAAGCCGCGTTTACAACACGGTCCTGGCTATTGTGCAGCAACCCGAAGAGGCCGAAGACGTAGCGCAGGAGGTATTTGTCCAGATTTTTGAAGCTATTCAGCAGTTTGGTGGAGAGATGAAACTAACCGCCTGGATCTATCGGATTGCCACCACCAAAGCCCTGGAAGCCTACCGAAAGCGCCACGCCCGAAAACGGTTCGCGTTTTTTACGCAGTTGTTTCGCTCCGAGGCCGATGGTTCCGTGGATGATCGGCTACATCCGGTCGATTTTGTCCATCCGGGCATTAAACTAGAGCAGCAGGAACGTTCACGTATTCTGTTCAGCGCGATTAACCGATTGTCGGAGCAACAAAAGGTGGCCTTTACCCTCCACCATATTGAAGGACTTAGCTATCAGGAAATTACGGAAGTCATGCAAACATCGCTGCCCGCTGTTGAGTCATTGCTACACCGGGCGAAAACCAATTTACGCCGTAGTCTGGCGGGCTATTATCGGGAAGATTTTGATGTTTAAACAAGAACGTACATGAAAGATTCTGAACATATAGAAGAAGTTAACCAAACGCTTCGTTCCCTTACCGGCATCGAGCGGGCCAACCCAAAACCCTTTTTCATGACCCGGTTGGAAACCCGGCTGGAAACCCGGTTGGAGACCCGGTTGGAGCGCCATTCGACTGAAACGCAGCGATTTCGTCCGGCTTACCTAGCCGCTTCCCTGGGTTTGGTTTTCCTGCTTAATGTATCGGCCTTGCTTCTTTATCAGGATCAGTTAACCGCCGAAGATCAGCAGGCAGTCGAAAATCTTGCCGCTGAATGGACGATGGAATCCATCAAGTTAGATCAGTAAATCGTATGCCTGAATCCAAAAAGCTTTACTGGCTCTGGGGCGCGATTGGCCTTTTGTTCCTGCTAAATCTGGCAACGATCAGTTGGATTTTGCTGCGGCCAAAACCGAATCGCCCCAACCAGCCGCATTCGGAAGCGATGCTAATTAAACGCCTCGGCTTCTCGAGGGAGCAACGGACCCGGCACCAAGCCTACCGCAGGGAACTTCGCCAAGCCGTCCGGCAGCACGAAGATAGCCTGCGCCAGTTGCGGACCGATCTGTTTCAACACCTGCGTCAACCGGCGGTTGCTAAAACGACCATTGATGCCTTAGTCAGCCGCATGGAATACCAAAACGGACAAATGATCCGCCTTCGCTTTCGCTATTGGCAACAGGTCCGTGCCCTCTGCACGCCCGACCAGCAAGAACGCTTTGATGGCTTAATTGACCGGTTAATCCAATTTCAGAATCGGCCCAATCGGGCGGGTATTCTCAAACGACGGCAAATTCAGCCTTGAAAAGTTTCGCTGCCACCGCAAGTTTTTCCGCTAAACAGCATTTCTAGAAACAGAAGCCTAATCACCTTAACCAATAAGCGTATGGATGCAGCCAATAAACAACAGCAAATTCAACACCTTTTCTGGCGGGCGGGCTTCGGTGCAACTCCTGAAGTTGTGCAGCGGGAAAGCCGCAAATCCATTTCCAAAGTTGTTCGGGATTTGCTGAAGGATAGCGCTACGTTCAAACCGTTGGCGCTGGTTGACGAATCGCTGGCTGGTCGGAAAGAGTTGCGCAATAAGGCCCGGCAGGGAATGCTCGACCGGGAGCAGCTTAGGCAGCAAATCCGGCAGCAAAATGAACAGATTCGCGATCTAAACGTACTTTGGGTTGAGAAGATGGCGACGGGCGAAAGCGCCTTACGCGAGAAAATGGCCTTTTTCTGGCACGGTCATTTTGCCTGCCGAATCCGGAATCCGGCCGCCGTTCAGCAATACGCCAACACGATTCGCCAGCACGCGCTCGGTACATTCAGCGACCTGCTCATGGCCGTTTCCAAAGAGCCCGCCATGCTTCAGTTTCTGAATAATCAACAGAATCGGAAGAATGCGCCCAACGAAAATTTCGCCCGGGAAGTCATGGAACTGTTCACGCTAGGCCGTGGCGCATATACGGAACACGACATCAAGGACGCTGCCCGCGCCTTTACGGGCTGGGGCTACAACGCCGATTCGGAGTTCGTTTTTCGGAAGAACCAGCACGATGCAGGTCCTAAAACCATCTTCGGTAAAACAGGTAACTTCACCGGGGAGGACGTCATTGGCATGCTGCTGGAACAGAAGCAGACTGCGCGGTTTATCACAGGAAAACTGTATCAATTTCTGGTGAATGACCAGCCTGCTGGCAACGACGAGGTTGTAAATAATCGCCTGGATGCCCTGGCCAGCCAATTCTACAGCAGTGGCTACGACATCGCCAAACTCCTGGAAACGATCCTGACCGCTGACTGGTTTTACGCCCCGGAAAACAGAGGAACCCGCATCAAATCGCCCATCGAGTTATTGGCCGGTATGCAGCATTCGCTGGGTATTCAGTTTGCCCAAAACCAGTCGGTTGTGTTTATCCAGCGGACGCTGGGGCAGGTTCTTTTTTACCCGCCTAATGTAGCCGGATGGCCGGGGGGGCGCTCTTGGATTGATAGCTCCAGCCTGTTGTTTCGCATGAGGTTACCAGACATCATTCTAAAGGCAGACCAGTTGGCTATCCGTCCCAAAGGAGATGGCGACGTAAACACGGAAGCGTTGGACCGCCGGGGTAAAGGTTTCATCAATACACAGGTAGCTTGGACTGATTTTGAGAAGAATTTTGAGAAAGTAAGCGACGACACATTGCCCGACGCACTGGCTCACTACCTACTTCAGCAACCGCTGGGCCAAACCCAACGGGACCTCCTGTTCAAACGGATCAAAACCGGCAGTTCAAGGTCTGAGCAAATCAAGAGCCTGACCATAACCCTGATGGCTTTTCCCGAATACCAACTTTGTTAATGACGCCGGCAACACAGCCATAAAACGATAAACCCATGAAACGGAGAGACTTTCTAAAACGTTCGAGCCTGACCACCGCCGGTACCATGCTCATTCCGAACTTCCTGAAAGCGTTTGAACAGGCCCAACTGGGAACGCCTCCTATTCCCGGAAAAACCCTGGTGATTGTGCAACTTTCGGGCGGGAATGATGGCTTAAATACGGTAGTTCCTTTTCGGAATGACATCTATTACCGGGAACGTCCTACACTGGCTATTCCCAAAGAAAAAGTCCTCTCGCTCAACGACGAAATCGGCTTTCACCCGGCGCTGGAACCGCTAAAAGCGCTGTATGATGACGGCTTGGTTACGGTTGTCAACAACGTGGGTTACCCTAACCCTGACCGCTCCCACTTCCGGTCGATGGATATTTGGCAGACAGCGAGTCGATCCGACCAATACCTGTCAACGGGTTGGGTGGGCCGCTTCCTGGACTCCAATTGCGCCGGATCGTCCCAGAACGCCGCGACCTGCTCCCCCCACCGCGCCATTGAAGTAGACGATACGTTGAGTTTGGCTTTAAAAGGCGATCAGGTCAATGGTTTAGCCTTGCTAGACCCCAAAAAGCTTTACAACCAGACCCGAAGCGACTTGGTAAAAGGGCTCACTAAAACGCAACAAAGCGACGGCGCGGCAGACAATCTCCACTATTTATACAAAACCCTGGCCGAAACAGCGTCGTCGGCGGCCTATGTGTACGACAAATCGAACCGGGGCGGCGCACCCGTTCACCGCACCAGCGGCACCTATCCCACTAGCGAGCTGGGGAGTCGGCTAAAGACGGTTTCGGAACTGATTCAGTCGGGCGTGGCCACCAGTGTTTATTACATTTCTATTTCGGGATTCGACACGCACATCAACCAGCCGGGACAGCAGGAACGGCTTCTGCGGCAATATGCCGACGCCGTCGGCGCGTTTATGGCCGACATGAAAGCGACCAACCGGCAAAACGACGTGTTGCTGATGACGTTTTCGGAATTTGGCCGTCGGGTGAAGCAAAACGCCAGCAACGGAACCGACCACGGTACGGCCAACAATATTTTTCTGATTGGTGGCGATCTGCGACCGGGGAAAGTTTTTAACGAAGCGCCCAACCTGACAAATCTGGATGAGGGCGACTTAAAATACACCGTCGATTTTCGGAATATTTACGCTACCCTCCTGCGCGATTGGCTCAAGGCCGACGATGTGGCTATTCTGGGCCAAAAATTTGACACGCTCCGTTTCGTGTAAGAAATACTTTTACCTACTTATTTCTCCATCCGGCTGCATTCGTGTAGCCGGATTTTGTTTTTAGTGCCCATGCAACGGCATGAGTATAATCTACACAAAACTGCTTTATGGTATTATCCCGTCTGATAATAGTACTCTCAAAAGCTATAGGTTCTTTCATTGACTTCTTTTATACCGGATAAGAATGGCAAAATTGATTCGCCTCTCAACCCATAAAGACTGGGACGACCTGCAACTGCTGGACGCTTTGGCCAACGATGATCGGCTTGCCTTGAGTGAGTTATACAATCGGTATTGGTATGCCTTGTTCCGCGTTGCCTATCAGAAAGCCAACTCGCGTGAAGTGGCTGAAGAGCTGGTTCAGGACTTATTCGTGGGACTCTGGCAAAAGCGAGCCACGCTCCGGGTACGGCAGGTAGAGCATTATCTTTTTTCGGCCATCAAGTATTCGGTCATTGATTTTATTCGGACGCAGTTGGTGCACGAAAAATTCCGGGAATACGAATATGCATTCGGACTTACCAGCGATATGCAAACCGACAACCAGCTTGCCTACAATGATTTGGTTGGCAGCATTGAAACCGAATTGATCAAACTCCCGTCCAAAACCCAGGAAGTGTTCCGCCTAAGTCGCTTCGATGGCCTCTCCATTCCTTCCATTGCGCAAACGCTGAACCTTTCGGAGAAAACAGTGGAGTATCACCTCTCAAAAGCCCTCAAAACGCTGCGGCTTCAGTTACAGGATTTTGTTTTTCTTCTTCTACTGGGCTATTTCCTTTAAAATCCCTATCATTTTTTAAAGAATAAATTAATTTGGGCGCCTTCCCAAACATAACTATTCAGCTATTTTTTAAAATGATTTAGGGCAAATAGGGCCTTATAACGACATCTACACGAATCGGTTGTCTTTTCACCACTCGGTTACGATGTCAAACGAAGAATTCGCGCAGTTGCTGCGCAAGTACCACAAGCAGGCATGTAGTCCGGAGGAACTTCGGCTCATTGATCATTGGTATGATCGACTCAACCGGGAGGTTGAACCCCTCCTGAACGACGATGAACGACTGGCGCTAAAGCAATACCTTTGGCACCGCATTGAAGAGCGGATTGGCGCGGCCCTTCCCGCCGACCTGCCTGAACCAAAGTCCCATCGCCCTAACTGGCTGCGGCGCTGGGCCGCTGTGGCCGCCGTTGCCTTTTTGGTGGGGGCCACCGCCCTGCTGGTCTACCAGTTTCAAACCGAGTCTGTTTCGCTTCCTGCCCTCGCTACCGGACAGCCGAGTAATACGATTGAGCAAGCCAACAAAACGAACGTCACGCAAAAGATTTCCCTACCAGACGGCAGCAAAATCGAGCTGCAACCTAAGAGCCAGATTCGCTACGCGGTTACCGCAGCGTCGCCCAAGCGAGAAGTCTGGCTAACGGGCAGCGCCTTTTTCCAGGTTGCAAAAGACATTCACCGGCCTTTTATGGTCTATACCGGCAAGGTAGTCACGCAGGTACTTGGCACTAGTTTTTGCGTAAATGCCCCAAAAAATGCCTCTGCCGTTGAAGTATCCGTACGCACCGGACGGGTCTCCGTTTCGCGGCGAAATAACCCGACAGAGAACGATTCAGAAACGAGCAAAAGAGGAACAGGCGTGGTGCTTACGCCCAATCAGAAAGTCACCTTTTTTGCGGAAGAAAGCCGCTGGATTACCAGCCTGGTGGCCGAACCTCGACCCATTCAAACCGAAAATGGACCCGTGCCCACCAGCTTTGCTTTCGATGAAAGTCCGCTGTCGGAGGTGCTGCAAAAATTACAGAAAGAATACGGCATCGACATTGTTGTGGCGGGAGAGCCACTCGAAACCTGCCGCTTTACGGGGGATATTTCCCAACAGCCGCTTTATACCAAATTGGAATTGATCTGCCGCTCCATCAATGCGCATTATGAGGTGCTGGGAACGAGCATCGTCATTAGTGGCGCTGGCTGCCAGACGGAATAACTAACTTTTATCAAACTCCTGACTAACCCCAAACGCTACGCCTATGAATCGATAAAACTACTCTTCTAAGAAAGCTGACCATGCGCCAACACGGCCAGCCTAAAAAACGCCCCCTACCCTTTCGCAGGACTCATCCGCCAAGATGAGCGAGGGCCTGTTTTGTTGAAATCAGTCCGTTGTCTCCTACAAAACATTTCAAAAATATGCATTTTCCCCGAGAGTTCGGTTCGCTTATCCTAACCGTTATGAAGATCTCGTTTTTTCACATTTTCCTGTCTATCGTGCTGGCTGGAGCTTCTTACGCCCGTGAAACCACGGCGCAGGATTTGCTCCAACGTCCGGTTACCATCCGGGCAAAGGAGGTATCCATGAAGGTCGTTCTGCGCGAGCTGGAACGTCTGGCTGATGTGCAGTTTGTTTACAGTCCCAACACCATTACGGCGAAGCAGAAAGTTTCGCTTAGCGTTACGAATCAACAGCTTTCGGTGGCGCTGGAGTCGCTGCTCAAGCCGCTGGGCTTATCGTATCAGGTAATTGGCGGCCAGATTTTACTAACGACCAAACCCCAATCCCCCAGCTCAAATTCCTCGGCTCAACAGACAAACGAGCCGGCTAATACAGATTTGGCTCAACCAACTGACCGAGCCATTACCGGAACGGTCACCGACGAAAAAGGCGAAGTGTTGCCGGGGGTCAGTATTTTGATCAAAGGCGCGCAACGGGGTGCCACAACCAATGCCGAAGGCCAGTTTCGCATCAACATTCCAAACGACGAGACCACGCTGGTGTTTAGTTTTGTCGGTTATCTGTCGCAGGAAATGGCGGTGGGCAATCGCAATACCCTCAACGTGATTCTGCAAACCGACGAAAAATCACTGGAAGAAGTGGTCGTGGTTGGATACGGTACCCAGAAGAAAAGCGAACAGACGGCGGCCATCAGCACCGTTAGTGGCAAAGACATCGTGAAATCGCCGGTTACCGATGCGTCTAACTCACTCATTGGCCGGGTGCCCGGTTTGTTTGCCCAACAGACGAGTGGCCGCCCCGGTATGAACGGAGCGAACATTACCATTCGCGGTCGGGCTTCCACCAACTCAGCCGCGCTGATCATTGTCGATGGCGTTGAACGCCAGAGCTTTGGCGACATCGACCCAAACGAAATTGAATCAATCTCCGTCCTGAAAGATGCTTCATCGACGGCCCTGTTTGGGATCAAAGGGGCCAACGGGGTTATCATCGTGACGACCAAATCGGGAAAAACAGGCAAGCCCCGCGTCTCTTATTCGGGGAACGTCGGGATTGTCAGCTACACCCAGGTGCCCGAATTTCTGGACGCCTACACCAGCGCGATGCTGCACAATGAAGGCGAAGAAAACCTGATCAAATACGGGCTGGTGCCTTCCACCTACCAGAAAACTTTTACGGCGCAGGATTTGCAAACCTACAAGGAGGGCACCGGCGACCGACTGTTATACCCCAACACCAACTGGTTTAAGGAACTTACCCGGCCCAACTGGTTGCGAACGCAGCACAACCTTAACTTTACGGGTGGATCCAAGGCGATCAAATATTTTGTTTCGTTGGCCTACCTGTACGAAGATGGCGGTTTTAAAAACTTCGACACGCCCTCCGGCTATAACACAAACCCTTCCTACACGCGCTACAACTTCCGGTCTAATCTGGATTTCAACCTAACCAAAACGACCACGCTGAGTCTACGGCTTGGCGGACGGCTGGAAAATCGATACACGTTTGTTGCCAATGCCGACAACGGCGACTTCCGCCGACGTTTTGAAAGTGGCCCGGAATACCTGATGACACGGATGTATGCCATTCCGGCCTGGGCCATTCCGTTCTACCCGGAATACACAAATCCGCAAACCCCTGAAGGACAAAAGCTTGACGACACCTACAACCAGATTGAAGACTTTGGCCGCGTGGGCGTCAACACCTTCAACCCCTACGCCGTTATGAAGCGTAATGGGTACGTTGATTACGACAACAATGCCATCGAAAGCGTTTTTGTACTGGATCAGAAACTAGACGGGATCACCAAAGGACTCGGGGCCAAAGTTACGTTTGGGTATGACGCCTACGTGGCCGGGGTGCGGCTCCAGAATGGTAGCTACGCCGCTTATAACGTTGACCGGGCCACGCAATCGCTGGTGCTGGCCAGAGCGTCTTTTGAGGACCCTTTGCGCGCTGTTTCTTCCCAGAACTACGGTTATATTAAAACCAACTTGCAGGTGGCACTGAACTACGCCCGCAACTTTGGCAAACACGGGGTTACGGCGGTGGCGGTTGGGCAGCGCGAACTGCGGGGAGCCGAAGGCACTCAGGCTCCTTTCGCCAATGAGGGGGTTGTTTTAAGAGCGACGTACAACTACGCCGGACGTTACTTTTTTGAGCTGAATGGCTCGTACAACGGTTCGGAAAACTACCCGAAAAACAACCGCTACGGTCTCTTTCCTGCCGTGTCGGCTGGCTGGACGATCAGCGAAGAGAAATTCATGAAAAGCCTGACCTGGCTCGACCACCTGAAAGTGCGCGGTTCCTACGGTCTGATTGGGTACGGCAACGTGGGCGGAACCCGTTTCCTCTATCTGGATGAATATTCAAACGGCGGCTCCGACCCAGCGGCGGGGGCCAACTCGATTCCCAACCGCCGGGTACGCTTCGGAACGGCCAGCGCCAATGTGCTTTATCCGGTTGTCTGGCATAGCCGGGCGGGGAATCCTGATGTAACGTGGGAGAAATCCATCAAACGCAATTTTGGGGTCGAAGCGGCCTTTTTTAAGAACCGGCTATCCGTAACGGCTGACATTTTTGACGAGAAACGATACGACATTCTGCTGGCCCGAAACAACTCAGCGCCCGTTATTTACGGCGAATCGCTGCCGTCCAGTAACTACGGCGAAAACTACAACAAAGGGTATGAATTTGAAATTAGCTTCCGCAATAACTCCGGCGACCTTCGCTACGGGTTCAACGCCCAGTTTACGCACGCCAAAAACAAAATTGTCCAAACAGACGAACCGGCTAACCTGCCCGCTAACCAGAAATCGACGGGGCAGAGCATCGGCCAGTTCCGGGGATACAAGGTAATTGGCTTCTACCAGAGCCTGGACGATATCGCCAACAGCCCGACCAGCATGGTAAACGGAACCGTAATTCCGGGTGACTTGAAGTTTGCCGATCTGGCCGGTGGACCTGATGGCGGGCCGGACGGCATTGTTGACGATCAGGACCGCATCCCCATTGGGTATGCCGACATTCCTCAGAACGTGTTTGGGATTGAGCCGAACCTGGGTTACAAAGGCTTCTCGATTTCGGCCCTCTTTCAGGGTGTTACCAAGGTGAACTCCAACGTGTTTTTTGGCGGTGGCAACTATTATTCCAGCATGCTGGGCCGGTGGACGCCCGAAAACGCCGAAAATGCTACCTGGCCAGCGATTCGCCCCCGTTCAACGCCCGCACCGAGCTATTCCTTCAACGATTTCCTGATGCAGGATGCCAGCTATGTCAAACTGCGGAACATCGAGATTGGCTACGCCCTGCCTGCTTCCATTACGAAAAAACTGAAAGTGGAAACGCTGCGGGTATATGTCAACGGGCAAAACCTGTATACCTGGACAAAATTTGTCGGCCTTGACCCGGAAAACAACCAGAATAGCGCCGTATCAAGCTCCTTTTTTGCGGGCCCGAACAACAGCATTCCGGTGACGAAAACTTTCAATGTTGGGGTGAATGTGCAGTTCTAAACCAAACGACCTGATGAAGAATTTAAAATATACCTTATTATTCCTACTGGTTACAACCACCTTTTCCTGCAAAGAGGACTTTCTGCAACGCGATCCCGGTGTAGCCATTGCGCAGGACGATGTGTTCCGCGACCCTGTTCTGGCCACGCGTTTTGCCGATAACACCTATAATTTTCTGCTTGATGATTATGGTCGCCTGAGTCTGGCCCAGGATTACAAAGGAACGACCGGCCAATTCACCGATGAGGCTATTTTTGGAGCTACCGATCTTAACCACGGCATTGTCACCATGAACCAGGGTAAGTTCCTGGATGGCAACTCAACCGATGTGACGGGTGTTTACAACCGGATGTATCAGGGTATCCGCAACGCCAATGTGATGCTGGCCAACGTCGATGCCGTGACCTGGACGGAAGCCCAGAATGGGAAGCTCATAAAGGCGCAACAGCTTTATCTGCGAGCCTTCTTTTATTTTGAGTTGGTTAAGCGTTTTGGGGGCGTCATTTTGCTGGACAAACCGCTGCAACAGACGGATAACCTCGATTTGCCCCGGAATACGTACGAAGAAACGGTTGCTTTTATCCTGAAGGATTTAGCCGATGCCGAATCCATTCTATCCACCGAAAGCTGGGGAACGTTCTACTCGCCCGAAAGCGACTGGGGTTCGGGCCACGGCGGGCGGGCTACGGTTGGCTCGGTGAAAGCCCTGCGGGCGCGGCTCCTTTTGCTGGATGCCAGCCCACTAAACAATTCTACCAATGATGCGGCAAAATGGCAGAAAGCGGCGGATGCTTCCAAAGCCATTATCGACATGGGCAGGTACAGTTTGCACAGCGATTACCGAACGCTACTGAACCAACCTACATCCTCCGAATACATCCTCATTAAGGTAAGACCCGCGCGTAATGGCAACGGTAGCTTTCTGGGCGACTTTCTTATTCCACCGAGTGCGGGGGGCGCGCAGGGCCAGTTAAATCCCACGCAGAACCACGTGGATTTGTACGAGATGAGCAACGGAAAACCTATTTCCGACCCTACTTCTGGCTACAATCCACAGGACCCGTACAAAAACCGCGACCCTCGTTTCTACGCCAATATTCTCTACAATGACATGACCTGGCAGAGCCGGCGGCTGGCCATGTGGGTCGATAACTCAACGACTCCGCCAACGTACGGCGCTGATTACCAACCCGGCTCGAATAGCTACACGCGGACTCGTTACTACGTTCGGAAGCTGTGGCCCGAAGCGGTTAGAGGGGGTCAGAATACATCGGCCATTCTCAACTTTGTTTTTTTCCGGTATGGCGAAGTGCTGCTCAACTATGCTGAGGCCCTTAACGAAGCGCAAGGTCCCGTTGCGGAGGTCTATACCTACATGAACCAAATCCGTACCCGCGCCGGAATGCCCGCCCTGCCGACAGGCCTGACTAAAAACCAGATGCGGGAGCGGATTCACAACGAGCGGGCCATAGAACTTGCTTTCGAGGAGTTTCGGTGGTGGGATATTCTACGGTGGAAAAAAGGCACTGAGATCATTCCAAAAACCATCAACGCGATGGACATCGAAAAAACGAAAACTGGCTTTAAGTATACCGTCATTGCCATGCCCGGTATTTATCAGCGGGTTTTCCAGGATCACATGCACCGGTACCCGATTCCTCGCAACGAGATTTTCAAAAGCAATGGTGTCCTCAAGCAAAATCCGGGCTGGTAAGACGCCCGGAACCAGCATCAATTTTTCTTAGCTGACTATCACGCATTGACCATGACCGACCATAAATTTTTCAAACTACTCCTAGGCCTGTTGCTGCTGCTTCAGGGCGTCGTGTTTGCGCAGGGCAAACAGGGAGGCAAAGCCAATTTTTCGGGGCGCATTACCGATCCGAATGATAAACCCGTCGCGGGTGCAACCGTGGCTGTGCAGGAAACCAACACGGAAGTACGCACGGACAAAGACGGTACTTTTTCCATCAAAGCAGGCCTCAACGACGTGCTGGTCATCAAACGCCAGGGATATGCCAGCCAGACGGTCACGATCCTCAGTGATGCCGACCTAACCGCTACGCTGCAACCGACACTCACGGATGCCGGCGAAGACGATGACGTGGTTATTCCGTTTGGCTCGCGGAAGAAACGCCAGATCAATGGCGCTACCGTTACGTACGATACCCGAAACTTGCCCCAGGTTCCCATCGGGTCGGCCAGTGCCACGCTGGCGGGCCGGATTCCCGGCTTGTATGTCCAGCAAACGGGTACGGCACCGGGCGGTGACGGGGCCAATTTTCAGATTCGGGGTCGC
This sequence comes from Tellurirhabdus bombi, assembly GCF_021484805.1. Classification (NCBI taxonomy): domain Bacteria; kingdom Pseudomonadati; phylum Bacteroidota; class Cytophagia; order Cytophagales; family Spirosomataceae; genus Larkinella; species Larkinella bombi. Next base: position 829,009 of record NZ_CP090557.1, read on the forward strand.
TCAACATTCGGGCCTAGCACGGTAGCCGTTTTGGTCGATGGCGTTCCCCGTGACTTTAACGACATTGACATCAACGAAGTTGAAAGCGTCACGGTCCTGAAAGATGCGGCTTCGCTGGCCTGGTATGGCTTGCGGAACGGCAACGGTGCGGTGCTGGTAAAAACCAAAAAGGGCAGTGCAACACAATCGAGCATTCGTTTTGATGTACAGGGCGGTTTGCAGATGCCGGAGAAAACGATTCGTTCGCTCAATTCGTATGATTACGCAACGCTTTACAACGAGGCTTCAGTAAACGATGGTGCCCAGCCCATTTATAACTCGGACGCGTTAAACGCCTACCAGAATAATTCGAACCCGTATCTGTTTCCCAACAATAACTATCAGAACGACTTTTTTAAGAATCAGGCGGCCTCCCAGCGGTACGTGCTATCGGCTGACGGAGGGAGCAACACGGTGCGGTATTTCGCGCTGGTCAGCTATTTTAATCAGGACGGTTTGTTCAAGAATACCCGCTCAGACGACTATAATTCGAACATGACGTTCAACCGGTTTAATTTCCGGGGAAATGTCGATTTCGATGTAAATCCGAATCTGAACATTAGCCTGAACGTGGCGGGGCGGTCTGAAAACCGGCGCCAACCCGGTGCTAATGAAGCCGGAACGCTACTAAGTTTACTCTACAATACTCCGCCGAACGCCTTCCCGATCCTGAACGAAGACGGTTCGTACGGTGGTTCGTCGCTGTACCAGAACAATCCGTTGGGTATACTCACGGACCGTGGCTACACCAGCACGGTTGTTCGCGAGATGCTGGCGACCCTTAACGTGCGGCAAAAACTCGATTTCTGGCTTGAAGGCTTGTCCGCTCACATCAATTTCAATTATGATGTTCAGGGAAATTATACGTCCGGGCTTAACCGCGACTATCAGGTCATTGATGCGACGGGAGCTTCTGCCGTTACGTTCCGAAATCAGGCTCCGTTGAGCTACCGGTCGGCGGCCTTCGCCAGCAGCAACCGCCGCAACGAAGCCTGGCTTGGGTTAGACTACGACCGTACGTTTGGCCGGCACGGTGTCAATGCCTCCGTACGCGGCTACCGCTACGTGAGCGCCGCGCCCGAACGGCTGGATTTCCGCGGCCAGGGTGTGTCCTCGCGGGTCGATTATTCGTATAACAACCGCTATTACCTCGGTTTTGTGGGTAGCTATTCCGGTTCCGAAAACTTCGCTCCCGGCCACCGCTACGGCTTTTTCCCGGCGGTTTCGGCGGGCTGGGTCATTTCGGACGAAGCCTTCCTGAAGCCCAATGCGATTCTGAGCTACCTGAAATTACGCGCCTCGTACGGACAAGCGGGCAGCAGCGACATTGGTGGTTCGCGGTTCCCGTTTGAGCGATTCTTCGCCCGGAATACGGGTGGCGGCGGCTACCTGTTCGGGACGGGTTTTTCGGCAACTACCTCGGCCAATGAAGTGTCCATTGCCAACCCGACCATCACCTGGGAAACGCTTACCACGCTCAATGCCGGTGTTGATTTCAAATTATTCAACCAAGCCCTTAACGCCTCGGTGGATGTTTTCCGCTCGAAACGAACCGGTATCCTAACACAATCGGCCATTCCCGGCATTCTGGGCCAGACGCTGACCGTCAACGCCGGTGAAGTCGAAAGCAAAGGCATTGATTTAGCTCTGGATTATACCAAAACGTTCAACCAGTTTACGGTATCGCTCTACGGAAACCTCATGGCTTCCCGGGATATTATTCTGGCCGAAAATGGTCAGGATGGTTTGCCGGAATACCAGCGCACGATTGGTCGGATTGTCGGCAGCCGGTTGGTGTTTGTTTCGGACGGTATTTTCCAGAATCAGGCCGAGATCGACAATAATCCCAAGCAGGTACTTTCGGGCAAGGTGGTTCCCGGCGATATTCGCTATAAAGATGTGGGTGGTATCGACGGCAATCCAGATGGCATAATTGACAACCTCGACCGGGTGCGGATCGACGAGCGCGATCAACCGAAAGCTTACTTTGGCTTCGGCACCGTTGTGAAGTATAAAATCTTTGACCTAAGCCTCCATTTTCAGGGCATAACGGGCCGTACCATTGATATTCAGGGTATTGTAAACTCTGGTCCTACCTCGCTGAACCAGGAAAGCCTGCGCCGCTGGACACCCGCCACCGCCAGCTCGGCCATCTACCCGCGTCTGGGTATTTCTGATCGGGCCAATAACACATCCGGTTCGGACTTCTGGCTAGCTTCGGGCGACTACCTGCGGCTGAAAAATATCGAGTTAGGTATGTCGCTGACCAACACCTTCCTGAATAGATATAACCTCAAAAATACGCGGTTCTACGTGGGTGGTTTTAACCTGTTTGCCTTCGATAAACTGGGCCTGGACATTGATCCTGAAATTCCGGGAGCGGGCCGGGGCAGCGCCTATCCTTACGTGAAAACAGTGTATGCCGGTTTACGCACTTCTTTTTAATCCGCTTTTATGAAAAAGATATATAGTCAACTCGTCGCCTTTCTGCTGCTAACGTCGCTGCTATCCTGCAAGGAGGATTTTCTGACGTTTCCTTACACGGACGGCAATATTCGTAACGAAAGCGAAATCTGGACCTCCGACCGCAACACGCGGGGTTTTATCAGCAACGCTTATTTCGGTATTCTCAACCGCTATAACCTGGACGGCAACGGCTCGCTCCTGGCCCAGGCCAGCGACGAGGCGGTGAACTCTAACCTGAGTTCGAACATCAATATTTTTAATAACGATACGTGGAGTTCGCTGCGCACCAATGACGATCAGTACAACAACATGTACAATTACATTCGGCGCACGAACATCTTTCTGGAGAACTCGCTGGGCAGTGGCGTAACACCCGCCTCCGACATTCCCGGTTTGCGGGGTGAGGCGTATTTTTTACGCGCTCTCTACCATTTTGAGTTGATGAAACGATACGGCCCGATTGTGGTTGTAACGCGCTCGTTCACTATTGACCAGGACCTGGATTTGCCCAGAAATACCCTGGACGAAGTCGTAGCGCAGATTGTTACCGATTGCGATTCGGCAGCGGCGGTGCTGACACCGGCCATTGTCGACCAGGCGTCGGGCGATAAAGGGCGGGCTACCCAAACCGCCGCGCTGGCGCTCAAAGCCCGCACGCTGCTGTATGCCGCCAGTCCGCTGAACAATCCGACCGGCGATGCCACCAAATGGCAGCGGGCCGCTGATGCCGCCAAAGCCATCATCGACTTGAAAAAGCACTCGCTCCTGACCCAGGCGCAGCTTCCGAACCTCTGGAATTATGGCAGTCAGGCGTATAATGCTGAGGTTATTTTTGCCAGCCAGTCGGACAACAACAACACGCTGGAGCTGAACAACGCGCCCATCAGCTACGACGGGGCGCGGGGCCGCACCAACCCGACGCAGGAGCTAGTTGATGCCTTCGACGTGCGCTCAACAGGCAAGCCCATCACCGACGCAACATCGGGTTATAATCCGGCGAATCCGTACAACGACCGCGACCCCCGCCTGAACCTGTTCATTATCACCAACAACACGAACTTCAAAGGAAAACCCGTTGAGACCTTCGAAGGAGGAAAAGATAACGTGCCCATCAACGTCAATAACACCAAGACGGGTTATTACATGCGGAAATTCATGAGCGAAGGCGCTTTCTGGGGCGTTGGGACGGCGGTGAACGTGCGGCGGCCCTGGGTGCTGTTCCGGTATGCCGAAGTGCTGCTGAATTACGCCGAGGCGCTGAATGAAGCGCAGGGTCCCGTTGCCGACGTGTATACCTTTGTCAATCAGGTGCGCGCGCGGGTAACCATGCCCGCCCTCCCTGCCGGACTCACCAAAGACCAGATGCGGGAGCGGATTCAGAAAGAACGCCAGGTCGAGCTTTGCTTCGAAGACCACCGCTTTTTTGATGTTCGCCGCTGGAAAAAAGGCGAGCAGCTTTTCAACCGGCCTGTGTCGGGAATGCGGATTACAAAAAATGGCACGGCCTTGACGTATCAGCGCTTCCAGGTAGAAAACCGCATTTTCAACGAAAAAATGTACCGTTTTCCAATTCCGCAAACCGAGCTAAACAAAGCCCCGAAAAACCTGCGGCAGAATCCAGGCTGGTAAAAACCAGGTTATCTAAACAGGATTTTCCCGAGACAAAATCGCTGTTTTATTTATTTCGATAAAGTTACCAAGAACGGTTAGGTAATCCAGCAAAACGGACAGCCTAGCCGTTTTTTTGTAGCCTTCCCCGCGTAAGCGCCTACAAATCAACCTATACGCTTTGAAAAGTAATGGATTTTCAGCATATTTGATTTGAATCACCCTCCCTTACCTGATGCGGTTATTTGTTCGACATTCTACCGATGAAGCGTTAATTGAAGGCATTCGGCACGGGGGAACCCGGCGACGATTCTGCGAAGATCGCCTTTATCAAAAGTATGTTTACTTCATCCATGGAGGTGTCCTTAGGCATCAACTCTCCGAAGACGATTCTGCCAGCGCTTACGCCGATGCCATCCTGACTGTTATTGAAAAAACCTGCGGCGGCAGCTTCGCTGGAAGTTCGGAGCTAAAAACGGACCTTTATCGGACTTTTGCGAACAAATGCACGGACCTCCTCCACCAAAGAACAACCAGTCAATCTGGCTTTCATCAAGAGGATTTACGGAATGATCTTCTCTTGCCCTTACCCGACGAAGCGCGGGCGGTAGTGCATCAGTTTATGGCTCGGCAGGAGGTTGATATACTCAAAACCAGACTCTACCGAATGAGCGAAAAATGCCGGGATCAACTACTGATCTGGGGCGAAGGCATCTCGGATGACGAAATCGCGCAACAAATGAATTACAAGACGGCGGCGCTGGCTAAAACGAGTCGTTTGCAGTGTTTAGCCCAGCTAGGCACGGCTGATAAAACGGAACCAACCAACGATCTGGCAACCATTGACGACTATTTTGCGGATCATTTGTCAGTAGCAGAACGGGCCCGTTTGGAAACCAGACTGCAAGCAGACCCGATCCTGGCGGAAAAGGCAGCTTTCTACGTTCAGGTTCGGCAAATCGCCCGAAGCGAAGCCCGCGCCCGTCGGCTGGCCGAATTGGATGAATTGCGTCCCCGGTCTCGCAAGCGGCAGCTCCCCATCGGGATTTACGCCTCGGCTATTGCCTGTCTGTTCTTGCTGGCGAGTTTGGGACAATGGCTTTCCCTACGAAAAACAACCACCGCAGAGGCGCTGGCAAACCAGTTTATTGAGCAGCATTTTGACAAACTTTCCAACACGCTGGCTGTCCAGTCTGATAGCATTCAGACCGGGATTCGCTTTTTCAGTGCAGGGAAATTCACCGAAGCCGAACGCATTTTCTCCAATCTTCTGGAACAGGCTCCTGACGATGAAAACCTGCTGAAACTTGGTGGCCTTGTTTCCCTCCGGGCGGGCAATCATGCCCAAGCCATTGCCTGCTTCGACCGCCTCGGCCAGCGGTCTGACTCGTTTGCCAATCAGGAAATCTTTTACGAAGCCATTACGTACTTGAAACAGGGGCAACCGAATACTAAAAACACGGCCAAAGAATTGCTTCAGCGGGTTATTCAGGAGAATTTGGAGGGTAAAGACGAAGCCGAGCGGTTGCTTAGAAAACTGTAGATTCATTCTTTCTCTTTCAGGGCGAAAACGTGGGTTTCTTTTCGACATTTGTATCTGCTTTCCAGTCGTTTTCTGGCTGTTGGGCCACGCCGTAGGGGTAAAACTCAAATCAATTGTCTTCCCGATGTAGCTACGCGGCTCAACGATGTAACTGATTAATTTTTACTTATTTTATCAACCATTCCTTAACCAACTTATGCTTTTGCAATCATGCAAGCTACTATTCCTTCAACCTTTTCACCGGCCGTAAGCAGTACCCGCATTCCCACCTACATTTACGCCGTCGTTTTTTCGTCTCTCTGCATTGTTTGGGGGTTGCTTTGGGACATTATGTGGCACATTAGCATTGGCCGCGATGGACTTTTTGCGCCGCCGCATTTGCTGATGTACGTAGGTGCCGTAGTTGCTGGGCTGTTTTCCGGGTTCAAAATTCTCCAGTTAACTTTTCAGAAAAACCACCCGGGCCGGGCTGAGTCGGTAAAATTCTGGGGCTTTTTTCACGGCTCGCTGGGGGCCTTGTATTGCGTATGGGGCGCCCTGGCCATGCTGACTTCCGCGCCTTTCGACGACTGGTGGCACAACACCTACGGCCTTGATGTCCAGATTCTAACGCCTCCGCACACGATCCTGCTGGTCGGTATGATGATTGTGCAATTTGGGGCGATGATTGGTGTCCTGGCACTGCAAAACCGGTCTGTCAAATCTAGTGAACTCGTAACCTCAGGCGAAGCACAGCAACTGCGCTGGTTATTTGCCATTGCGGCGGGGCTGCTCCTGAGCATCCTGTACATCATGCTTTCCGAAAAAATGGGTGCCTGGGCTTCACACCATTCATCGGCTTACATCACGATGGGTATTGCTTTTCCGTTTTATTTGCTGGCGGTCGGACGGGCGTCCATGCTGCGATACCCGATTACCATTACGGCGGCGGTTTACATGCTGACCTTACTAGCTCCCAATTGGATTCTGCCTCTTTTTCCCGCTACTCCCCGACTAGGCCCCGTGCTGAACCCAATCACGACCTATCAAGCTTTCGCCTTTCCGCTGCTGCTGGTGATTCCGGCGTTTTTTCTGGATAAACTAATGCACCGCTTCGACGGCAAACTCAACGACTGGCTTCTGGCGGCTTTGGTAGCCATCGTTTTCATCGGGATTGCAGTAGCAGTTCAATGGCCTTTCGGCGGTTTCCTGAAAGAATCTCCCTACGCCCGAAACTGGTTCTTCTTTGCCGATGCCCTTCCTTACGACAACAATCCAGCTTCAAAATACCGCTATCACTTCCACCCCTACTGGCTCGAAAGTACGGCCAGCTTTCTGCAAGGTATCGGCATTGCCCTGGTATCGGCTTTTTTGTCGGCGCGGATTGGTCTGGCTTGGGGTTCCTGGATGAAACGAGTACAACGCTAACGAACGTATTTTCATGAAAAATCAATTAATAAGCAAGACGAATACCATTCGGTTTTTGCTTGGTCTACTCTTCGTTTTAGCGTATTCCCGACCCGCTACGGCCCACGTCGGTAGTCCGGGGGTCATTGTCCAGAAGCAGGCCGGAAAGTATCAGGTAATGGTCAGTGTTGAACCACCCGATGTGGTACCGGGAACGGCCAAAATCACCGTTTTTGTCGAACAGGGCAAAGCAACCAGCATTCAGGCCAGACCCATTTATTTCCTCTCTGGCGATGAAGGAGCACCCATTCACGATGAACTGAAAGCCCTGGCGGGAAACCGTTTTGAGGGCGAAGTCTGGCTAATGGACAGCGGTTCCTCCAGCGTTGAACTGCAACTGGATGGCCCCGATGGCAAGGCGACCCTGGTTGCTCCGCTTATGTCGGTGGCCACCGCCACGCGCGACATGCCCACCGGCACCGGCACCGGACTGGCCGCCCTCGGCGTTCTTCTGGTGGTGCTGATGATTACGATCATTGGTTCCAGTCTATCCGATGGTACGCTTGAACCAGGCCAGTCGATGTCCGCACTGCTTCGTCGGAAACGGTGGCTGGGCATGGGCATCGCCACGGTAGTTATGGGCCTGATTCTGACGGGCTGGCGTTCGTGGTGGACGAGCACCGCCGACGATTACCGCCAGTATAACCTTTATAAACCACTGCCCATTCAGGCGTCAGCTACACTAGTCGATGGACAAACGCGCCTGCGTATTCAACTGGATACCACGGGTTATGGCAAGAGTTGGCAGAAACGTCGATCATTTAGCTTTGTCATCCCCGATCACGGAAAATTAATGCACGCTTTTCTGGTTCGTATGCCGGGTTTGGACGCCTTTGCGCACCTGCATCCCGAACGCCGTGACACGGTTCATTTTGAGTCGAACCTGCCGAATTTGCCGGGTGGTCGCTACCTGCTGTACGCTGATGTTGTTTACCGCAGTGGTTTTGCAGAAACCCTGACCGATACGGTTGATATTCCGTCCGTGAAGGTGTCGGCGGCCCAGGCCGCCAAACGCACTCCAACTGATTTGGATGATAGCTGGTCGATTACCGAGCCTATGGGCGTCAAATCGAACGCGGTTGGCACGCCGCACCTAGATGACGACATGATTTTGTGCGGAAAACCGAGTGCCAGCGCCAAACTGGACGACGGCACCACCATGTTCTGGAACGACAAACCTGCCACGGTCGAAGCGGGTAAGTTATACACCTTGAAATTTGCCGTAGCCAACGAAAAAGGCTCCCCGGCGGCCCTGGAGCCTTATCTGGGCATGGGCGGCCACGCGGCCATCCTGCGCTCTGATGGAACAGTTTACATTCATTTGCATCCCGTAGGAACATACTCGATGGCCGCCGAAGAATCGCTGGTGGGGCGGATTGCCGATACGTCCCGCATATTCCGCTATCCAGATCCGAAACAATTTCGCGATAGCGTGGACGCGTATGTCACCCACCTGAGCCAGTTACCCGAAGCCGAAAAAAACAAGCAGTTGCAAACCGCCATGCCCGGTATGAGTCATCCGATGAAGGTGGCCAACATGGTTGAATTTCCGTACGCTTTCCCTCGCTCGGGGCATTACCGCATCTGGGTGCAGGTCAAACGGAACGGAAAAGTCCTAACCGGCGTATTCGATACGCAGGTGAAAGAAAGTCTGTTGTAAAGTAGGATGAATGGGCTAGTTTAGCTGCTTTGCTTGTTTTTTAGTCGAATGCGCATAATTTAGAGCTTCATTTACCAGGAGTTCTGCTTTATGCGCTTATTTTTTTCTCTTTGTTTATGGATCGGTCTATCTCCTGCTTTCGCCCAAACCAAGAAAAATACAGCTCCGTTGGGAGGACAGATCATTTATGAACAATATTGCTTATCCTGCCATCTGGCCGATGGTTCCGGCGTACCCGGCCTCAATCCACCGCTGAAACAAAGCGACTGGGTAACGGGGGATAAAACGCGACTGATCAATGTCATTCTGAATGGTTTACAGGAAGCAATTGAAATCAATGGCGAGACGTACGACAACGTGATGCCTGCCCACGATTTCCTATCAGACAAAGAAATTTCTGACGTACTGACGTTTATTCGCAGTAGTTTTAACAACAAGGCTGAACCCATAACCGTCGAGGAAGTCAAAAAAGTACGCAGTGCTAAATAACCCAATCAATTACCTAAACTCATGAACCTACGAATTGTACTTTTTTTATCGTTATTGCTTTCAACGGCGACGTTATGGGCTCAGCCCGCGTCTCCTGTTGGTCTGCAATTGTATAGCTTTCGGGATGCCTTTAAAAAGGATGTTCCCGGTACGCTGGCCAAGGTAAAAGCCATGGGTTTTCGGGAGGTAGAAACCGCCGGGAATTACGGCATGCCGTGGCCGGAATACAAAAAATTACTGCAGCAATATGGTCTGAAAGTCATCTGCACGGGCGCTGATTTCAACGATTTAGAACGCAATGTCCCCAAAGTCCTGGCTCAGGCGAAAGAATTAGACGCCAAATACGTCACCTGCACCTGGATTCCGCACAACGAAGATACCTTCACCGCTTACGACGCCCAGCGGGCAGCCGATGTATTCAACACGGCGGGACGCTTACTGAAAGAAAATGGCATTTCGCTGGTGTATCACCTCCACGGCTACGAGTTCCAGCCCTACAAAGACGGCACCTTCTTCGACTATTTCGTCGAAAATTTCGAGCCAAAATACGTCAATTTTGAGATGGACGTATTTTGGGTAAAGCATCCCGGTCAGGATCCAACAGCGTTGATCCAGAAGTACCCGAAGCGGTTTCCGCTGGTGCACCTCAAAGACCGCAAGCCCGGTACGCCCGGCAACAACACCGGCCACGTCGATGTTGAAACGAACGTCACGCTGGGCCAGGGAGACATCGGCATTGCGGAGTTCATGAAAGCCGCCCGCAAAGCCGGAGTCAAGCATTATTTTATCGAAGACGAATCGTCCCGCGCCCAGGAGCAGGTTCCGGCCAGCGTGGCTTTTCTACGGAAACAGAAATAAGCGCTATTTCAGGGCTTTCTGTCGCAGCAGCGCTTCCAGAAAATAATAATCCGCGTAGCTCAGCGGCACGTCCACTTCGCTGTTCGCCGGTTTGGACCCCGTGCTGTGCAGCAAAATAAAGCCTTTGTTCTGCCCCACCGGCGAGACGTAATTTGCGGCCAGATTCTTCATCACCTGATCGGCTTTGGCGCGGTAGTGTTTTCCGTTAGCGCTAAACGTGCTCAGTTCGTACAGCGCCGAAGCCATGACCGTGGCCGCCGACACGTCGCGTGGCTCGTTGGGAATGCCCGGCGCGTCGTAATCGTAGTACGGAATGAGGTCTTTCGGCATCCGCGGATGATCCAGCATGTAGCGTGCAATCTTCTCGGCCTGTTCCAGAAAGGTCTTGTCTTTGGTTTCGCGGTAGCACATCGTGTAGCCATACAAGCCCCACGCCTGCCCCCGCGACCAGGCCGACTCGTGGCTGTAGCCCTGGTGCGTGTTCTTTTTCAGTACTTTGCCCGTTAAGGTGTCGTAATCAATGACATGATACGTGCTGTTGTCAGGGCGAAAATGGTTTTTCATGGTCGTTTTCGCGTGCGCTACGGCCACTTTGTAAAAGGCCGAATCGCCGGTCAGACGCGTGGCCGCAAATAGCAATTCGAGGTTCATCATGTTGTCGATAATGACGGGGCACTGCCAAACCTCCTTGTGGTGGTCCCACGAACGAATGATGCCCGCCGCTGGCTTGAACCGCTTGGTCAGCGTCTTGGCCGACTGGATAATCACATCGCGGTACGCCGGATCTTTGGTCAGGCGGTAGCCGTTGCCGTAGCTGCAATAGATTTTAAAACCCATGTCGTGCGTTCCGGCGTTGTTTTTTTCGTTTTCGAGTTTTGCCGTAAACGCTCGGGCTTCTTCTTTCCATTTGTCCTTGCCCGTGTATTCGTACAGGTACCAAAGCTCACCAGGAAAGAAACCGCTCGTCCAGTCGCGGGCGGCCACCAGTTGCAGCGCTCTCGTCGGACTCAGGGTTCGGGGCGAAACTAGCGGCGCTTTGGCGTTGGCCTGCGACACCGCCGGAATTTCTTTCAACATCACGTCCGTTTGCTGCTCAGCCAGCTTGAATAATTTATCGATCTGCGCCTTCTGACCAAAGCCCGCCATCGGACAAAAGCCAATCAACAGGCTAAGTACTGTCTTTTTTATCGTTCTCATTTGTCTTGAATTATACCCAAAATTTACAACCAGATCACCGGATTGCGGATTGGTAAATTGCGCAAAACTTCTTCTACCTGCGGATCGTGTTCCAGCTTTTCCCACGTTTTCAACCAACCTTTCTCGTCGAACTGCACCGCCCCTAACACCAGAAACGGCTGGGCAATGGGCCAATCGTTCCAGTACATCACATCCGGTTTGAGCGGCCACCGACTTTTGTCCGCTACGTAGGGATACAGGTAGTCAATACCCTTCCGAATGCTCCGACCATCGGCGGTTTGACAGGTCCATAAATTATCTTTTTTGTCCGATAAAATCTGGCAAATCATCACCATCGCGTCCAGATTAAAGAGCGAGTAACCATACGGCTTCGTCCGGCGGAGTTCCAGCGGGAAGCTCCCATTAGCGGCCATCTGGTTGGGTAGCAGCACCGTTTTGTAGCGATCCCGGCAGAAGGCCATCACCTGCTCGTTTCCCGTCAGTTTGGCAAACGAAGCGACCTGCATCACCCAGCAGGTGCCGTGGTTGTTTTTGGCCTCCATCTCGTCTTTTCCGTAGGGATGCGTGGTGAGCCAGGTTATGTAATCGGAGAACCAGGATTTGATGGCCGCCACCTGCTTCGGATTGGCGCTTTTCGATTTCTCCATCACCATGAGCCCCTGCGCCACCTCCATCAGGTGAATCGTGTCGATGATGCCAATGCCGCGCCCGGTTGCCCGCCCTTTGATGGCCTGCGCGTAGAGCAACGACGGATTCATGCGCGTGTCGGGATTCACAAACCAGGCGTTCAGGTGCTGAAATGCCGCCCGCGTGTATTTCTCATCGCCCGTCAGTTTGTACGCCGAAGCCAGCGCCCCCACAATCCGGCTAAACCGAATCATGGCCTGTCGATGCGCCACAAAGTTGTCTGGATTGGTCATCCCGTCCCGCTGTACGTAAGGCGCTTGCGGATTGATTGAATCGGGCCACCAATAATCACCTTCGGAGAAAAAATCGTGCCTGGTTCCTGCGCTGCGGGGGCTGGTTTGGGCAGTCACGGTAACGGGCTGCTGCGCCAGCGCCCAGCTTGCCTCTTTTAAAACGTGCGTCCGAAGCGTTGCTTTCACCTGCTGCTGTAAATCAGGTGGTTGAAGAAAACAGAACCCCGTTGTAATCAGCCATATCCAGCCTAAAAACCATTTCATACGTGTGTGTTTTATTGAGTCATAAATGTCCATGTCACTTTCCCCACTGTGTTGGGCTTGCCTTTTTCGGCGGCGGAAATGGAGCCTTTCCACGGGCCGGATTTCTGCCGTTCGACCTTGAGTACGCGCCAGCTATACTGGCCTTTTTCGTAATCAAACGTTTCGCCGTCATCGTCATAAAGGCGGTATTCTGCGGGTTTCTCCCCGTAATGCCGGATTTCCAGATCTACTTTCTGCCCAGGCTTAGGCGCGTGCAGCAGCGGGGGCATTATCGGAATAATCCCGCCATCCTTTACAAAAACCGGAATCTTGTCCAGACCCGGCGTTACAGTGATGACCTCGCCATTGCCCACGTATTTTCCGGTGTAAAAATCATACCATTTGCCTTTGGGTAAGATCACCTTGCGCGATTTCTGACCCGTAAAGACAGGGGCTACCAGCAGGTATTCGCCCGCCATGTACTGATCTTTCACTTCTTTGCTTACCGCCTCGACATAAGGATTTTCTTCCAAACTAGCCGTCACCACTTCCTTGCGCACTTCCGCCCGAAAACCGTCTTCCAGGTTCATCGCCCGAAACGGCGGTGTGCCTTCGAAATGGTATTTCGCAAATTCGGAGTACCAGTACGGCATCATCCGCATTCGTAGCTGGGCAATGGTTTTCACCTCTTCGGCTACCTCGGGGAACGACCACGGTTTGGTACCGCTAGACCAGGCGTTGATCATCGCCATGGGTGAAAAACAAACCGACTGAAACCGCCGCAACCATTCTTCACCCGTCTTGGAAGCCCGCACTTCCGGCGTCCAGAGTGTACCCGAAAAGCCGCTGTTAATCAAGGCCGTAATAAAATCTTCGTGGCTGTAATAGTCGTTATAAATGACATACGGCAGAGAAACGCCCCCGGCATTGGAAGCCCGCACCAGACCATACGTTCGCTGGTTTCGTTTTCGGAACAGATCGGCGCTTTGCTTTTGCACCAGTAGGCCGTATGTCTGCCGCATCTGCTCGGCGCTTAGGCCCGAAGGAAAGGTAGCAACGTCCGGCCAGAGGTACGTATCGTAGCCATCTACCTCGTCAATTTTGTAGCCACTAACCCCAATGCGCAGGTGTTCGTCCTCAAATTTTTTCCAGTAAATCGCCTTTGCTTCCGGTAGGGTCAGGTCGGGAACGGCCCCCACCCAGACAGTATGCGAACCCGTGTACGGCGCGATTTGGGGATACAGCGGCGCTTCTGGCGATACGTAGGGATTAGTCCAAAGATTGATGCGCACGCCTTTCTGAAGCATGTCTTTCACAAAACCCGCCGGATCGGGGAAACGGTCTTTGGCCCATTCGAAGGTGCAGGGATACGATTTAGTCTGCCAACCTGGCTCTAAACCAATGAAATCCAGTGGGTATTGCTTCGCTTCAAACTCCGCCGCTTCGTTTCGAACCTCATCCGCCGAATACAGCCGGTGCACCCGTTGCGTAAACCCCAGCCCCCAGCGCGGCGGCAGGCATCCACCGCCATTAAACAGGTTGAAGCGCCGCACGGCATCCATTGGCTTCGGCCCCGCAAAGACGTAAACGTCAGCGCCTTCCGCCGGAACCAGCATTTCCACCGCGTCGGAATACGGGCGGGCACTCCAGTCTTTGTCGGTGTTTCGGTTCTGGACTTTGGGCGGATGTTTGCTGTCTTTCCGCACCGCCGACCCAGCGTACACGTCGATGTATCGGGCCGCATTAACAAACACGCCGTACCCGTTTGACGAGACGTAAAAAGGCGTTGGCGCATGGGTCCGACCATTGTCTTTTCCGCCGTAATGATCGACGTGCAGTTTCAGAATCTTCCCCCGCTGGTGCACCGTCTGAAAATTCAGGCCGAAGCCGTATAACTGTTCGCCCTGTTCCAGCGGAAAACGCAGGTAGGTTTTGTTATTTTCCACCCAAACCGCAATTTCCCCTTTCGGTAGCGGAAACCCCGCCGGTTTTTCCAGCCGCCCCAACGCTTCCTGATTGGGCTGCGCACCGGATGCCGTCAGCAGATTGTACGCTTCTGGTTTGCCTACTGAGAGTTTCCAGACGCCGGGGGCAACTTCAGCCCAATCGTCTGTTTGCGCCCAGCCATCAGAAACGAGAATTAACAGACATATCGTCAGCAGAAACGGGGTTTTAAGTAACTGAGCTTTCATGATTTTCTAGGCTATTGCGGAACCAGTGTGTACTTTTTTCCTTTTTCGGTCATCAGGTCCATTACGTAGCCCTGCGTTAGGGGCACGTCAACGAGCTTTGCGGTTTCGTTTCGCTCGAAGGGCGGAGCTTCTGGTTCGCGGGTCAGTGCGTTGGGATTGTCTCCGCTGGCGGGTTTGGCGTTTCCTTCCAGCACTTTCACCGGCGTTTTCGTGCGGATTCGGCACAGACCACCCTGATTGGCTAGAATTGTGGCCTCGGTCAGTCGGCCTTTTTCCCAATGCATCGCCACCTCGAAAGCTCCCCGCGCTTTAATGCCGCGAATCGCGCCGTTGGCCCAGCTATCGGGCAAAGCGGGTAACAGGCTGATTTCGCCCGCGTGACTTTGCAGCAGCATTTCGGTCATTCCGGCGGTCCCGCCAAAGTTTCCGTCGATCTGGAAAGGCGGGTGCGCATCGAACAGATTGGGGTAGGTTCCGCCGCCAGTTGTTGTCGAGACAGCGGTGATGTCCGCTCCTTTTTTCGCGGTTTTGGGACCGACGTATTTCAGTCCATCGAGCAGAATTTTATATGCGTGATTGCCATCTTCCAGCCGCGCCCACCAGTTGATTTTCCACGCCATCGACCAGCCCGTGCTTACGTCGCCCCGGTGAATCATGGATTGCTTCGCGGCGGCGGCCAGCTCCGGCGTTAAACGCGGACTGATCTGATGGCCAGGGTGTAAGCCAAATAAATGCGATAGGTGACGATGCGCGTCTTTCGGATCATCATAATCCTTAAACCACTCCTGAAGCTGCCCAAACTGCCCAATGTGGTAAGGATACAGCCGCGCTTTGGTCTCCTGTAATAAGGTCAGAAAACGGGTATCGGTTTCGAGAATGGTCGCGGCTTCGATGCAGTTGTTGAACAACTCCCGGATGATCGCCATGTCCATCGTGGTTGCCATACTGACCTGGTATTCTTTGCCCGCCACTTTCATGGTGTTTTCCGGCGATGTGGACGGGTTGGTCACCAGATTGCCCTTTCCGTCCTCAACCAGCCAGCTCAGCATAAACTGGGCGGCCCCTTTCAGGAGCGGGTAGGCTTTTTCGCGCAGGAACGTTTTGTTGCCCGTAAACCGGTAATGTTCCCAGAGGGGCGTGCTCAACCACGCCCCCGCCATCGGCCAGCACGACCAGCGCGACTGGCTGCGTGGGTCCCACTCGTAGCCACCCGGCGGCGAGGTTTTCGCCCAGACATCCGAGTTGTGATGCACGCACCAGCCTTCGTTGATGCCGTAATTTACTTTGGCGGTTTCGGCCCCGTTGATGGCCAGATTACCAATAAAATTCAAGAGTGGCTGGTGACATTCTGACAGATTGGTGTTCTCGGCCAGCCAGTAGTTCATTTCGGTATTGATGTTGGTCGTGTAGTTGCTGCCCCAGGGTGGCTGAACGTGGTCGTTCCAGATGCCTTGCAGATTGGCCGGAATGGCCGCTTTCCCCGTCGAATCGGGTCGCGAACTGGCGATGAGCAGGTAACGTCCAAATTGATAATACAGCGTCTGAAGCTGGTTGTCAGGCTTTCCGGCTTCCTGCCGAATCAAACGCTCGTCGGTGGGCAGCTCCGTTAGTTCTGTGTCGCCATCCAGCGTAAAATTGACCCGATTGAACAGCGTCTGATGGCTGGCGATGTGAGCTGTTTTTAGCTGGGCGTATGATTTGGTCAAGACCCGTTGCAGGTTCGCTTTTGCTTCGAGCGAAGGATTTTTGCCCGCCAGCCCCGGCGATTGGTTGAAGCCGTTAAAGCTAGTTGCTTCGGTCAGGTACAACGTCACAGCGTTTGCGTTACTGACCACCAGTTCGTCATTCACGGCCTTTACCGTACCGCCTTCGGTTTTGACGTGCAGCCGAATTTCGAAGTTCATGCCCTCCCCCTGCGGACTGTCAGCGTACACCACCTGCTGCGGCTCCGACGGTCGATTGGCCACAAACTTAGGCGCTTTTCCACTTAAAATTAACTCATTTCCAGCCGGTTGAGCTGTAAATCGCAGCTTGCTACTCAGCCGGGCATTGAAGTTGATCGCCGCTTTTTTACTGGCCGTCAGGCGCACCACCATAACCCGATCCGGGTGGCTGATGAAGCTTTCGCGCTGGTAGGTCACCTTGCCGAGGGTGTACCGTACGGTAGCAACGGCGGTGGACAAATCCAGGTCGCGGTAATACTGAGTTGTGGTGGAATCGTTGCCCGGAAAGTCCAGCGTCAAGTCGCCCAGCGGCAGGTAACGCGCGGAATACGGTCCCTGCATTTTCTTCCACAAATCAGAGGCTTTGTTATAATCTCCGGCAAAAACCGCTTGCCGAATCTGCGGCAGAATGTCCGGCCCGGCCGGGTTGTTACCGGGGTCGGGGTACCCTGACCACAACGTATTGTCATTGAGCTGATAGCGCTCCCGCTTTACCCGACCGAACACCATTGCACCCGTTTTGCCATTGCCAAGCGGCAGGGCTTCTTCCCAGATACTGGCAGGCTGCTTATACCATAACTTCAGGTCTGCGCTCTGGTCAGGCTTCTGTGCAAAAACGCCCGTAAACAGTGGAATACTTAGCGCAATACACCAACACAAAAGACATTTCATCAACCAACTATTTATCCGTAAAAAAAGCAACAAATAAGGCTATTTCATGGCCGTTAGGACTGTTTGCTGCTCACTGGTAATATGGTTCGCCTGCTGGGCTAAGCGGTTCCAGAGCTGGCCCGACCGCTGTTCCTCCGTGGTAATGTTCAGAACGGCCTGCTGCCCCAGTCGGTCCTGTAGCTGTTGCAGATACAGGCTGCGGGGCGTGACCGATTTACCCCAACTTTCCCAGAAGCCACCGCCTTGCTGAATTTTTCCAACGCAACCGATCGCCCAGTTTTTAGCACCTAGCGGACTTTCCACCTTAAATTCGCTTTTGACCGACTCGCAATTCCAGAACAACGTCTGCGCCCCTGCCCAACCGTGGCCGCTCCCCATCGCCTTGCGGTTCTGCACCCGAATTTGACCACCACGAATGTTATCGAACAGCACGCCGGTTGTCCAGCGGTGGTGGGGGCCAATGTCGCTAAACGTGTTTTCGGCTACACAATCGAGGAAAACGTTCGGGCCGGGCACGCGCGAACCCGTTACGTAATCGTGGCGACCGCCCCAGGCCGCGCACCGCTGGAAGAGGTTCCCGACGCTGGCACCGGCCAGATTAAACGAATATTTCCGGCCACCCGTCGTGATGGATTTTGGGTCAATCATGGCGCAGTCTTCCACGGTGTTGAATACCGATCCCTCCTGAATAAAGACGCAGCCCATGCCGAAATACTTGGCAACCACGCCTTTAACCCAGCAGTTTTCGGCACCCCGCAACGTCACGGCATTCCAGCCGTGTTTTTCGTCCTGATCATCAGCAAATTGGGATTCGATCCGCAAATTTTCAACGCCGCACTGCGCTAAGCGCTCCGGAACGCTGATCTTCGCCACCTCACCCCCGCCCCACTTGTTGTCAATGGCATCCACCAACGGCATATCAACCGTCAACTGCCGCCCCGCTACGGCTTGCACGGTACGTTCATAACCGATTCGATAATCGTCGGCTTTCCAGCCATACTGACGCATTGCCAGTGCCTCAATCCAGGCGTCGTTCGGCGTTCGCTGAATCACAATTCGGTCGCCCGGTTTGACAGCCAAACCTTCGGCTATTTCTACTGTGCGAGTGCCGCTTGGCACATAAGCGCTTGTGATTCGAACACCCGTTTTTGGCAACGTTAACTTGCCTGCTTTACCAACTAATTTAATTAAATCGTGTTGCTGTTTCTGGGTCGCAATCAGAACTGTGCCGGTAGTACCGTTGCCTTCACCCCGCAGCACAACGCCGCTGACGTTGATCGTTAATGAGCCTTCTACCGGATAGACGCCCGCCTTAAGCAGAACCGCTCCGCGCATTCCGTTTTTGTCGGCAGGCAGCGCCGAAACCTGGTCGATTGCCGCTTGGATGAGCGCCCGGCAATCGCCTTTGGCGGGGCTGATCGTCGCCTTAACCGCTACCTGAGGCAGGGCAACGCCGCCGCCGTTGTAGCCCGCAAATGAAAAATCCGGTATCTGGTTGACCGCTTCGGTCTGCCCTTCGTTGGCGTAGGGCTGGTACGCCAGTTTTCCGTTTTTGAGGTATACCAAACTAGCTTCTCCCCCCGGCAGGCTGAACAGCAACCAGGGGAGAAATAAGGCTGTAATGAGCTTTATCATGCGGCTTATTTATAAATCGTTCCGTCGTTGGACGTGTAGGCGTCGTCCAGGTAAATCAGGGGTGTTGTTTGGCCCGAACTCGCGCCTACATAATTGATCCGCCACTGATTCACAAAAATATCGTCCTTGCTTTTATTGGTTGCCCGCCACTGAATGAGCGCATCGGAATTGATGATTTCTTCGCCGCCGACGTAGACGTAAATCCGGTAATCAGGCCCGATCGTCATCGCTACTTTTTTGTTCTGATTCTGGGCGAACGTCAGCGCCGGATGATTCACCGTAACCAGAAAAGGCGTCGCCACGCTGTTTGTGGCATTGCGCTGCTGGAAGCGGAACAAACCGTTATAGGGTTTGCCATCCGTACCGACAGGCAAACCGCTTGTTTTTCCCGCCGGATACCATTCAAACCGGACGTTGTCAATAAATAGATTATCCTGCCGACGCGGGTCGCGGTTCAAGGTCCACTCGTAATAAAGCGTGTTTTCGGCCACTGCGGTTCCTACCCGAATGGCATCTTTCGGAAAGTTGGAAATCCAACCGACCTGCGCTACGCTACTGACCGGAACCTTCAATTCGACATCGGCAAAAGCGCGTTGGACGTATCCCCGCGTGGCCGTTGTGGAGTTGACGCGCGGCTCTAAATGGCCGTTTTTGATGGTGGCGGAGCTGCCGTTGGTGGTGAATGTATGCGACGTTTTTTCGAACTTCTCGAAGTAATACGACGATACCCACATTTCATGCACCCGCGACTCTTTTTTGCCGTTGACGTTCACCTCGCAAGTGATGTTGTAGCGCCCGGCCTTGCGGGGGGCCTCCCACGTATTTTCGTCCAGGCCCTGCGGCTGGGTCAGGCGGCCACCGTCGCAGGCCCACTGGTAGCGTGCTGCCGGTAGGTCATCCGTTTTAACGGCCATCCAGACTTTTACTTTCTGTCCGAAAAAAAACTCGTCGCCCATCGCGCTCAACGAATCGATTTCGACGAGCGCAGGCTCCTGACAGCCGGTGAAAAACAGTCCTGTCGTTAGTATTGCTAGTATTTTTAGAGGTTTCATACCGAAAATTGCCGATTACCTAAATGAGATTATTTAATGCGTAACACGTCCCGGGTTGGGTAATTCAGCCAGGAATCCAGCGCGTGGACGTAAGAGCCATTGTTGGCCTTCAGGTTGGTGCTTCGCGCCCGAATCGCCAGTTTGTAATGGCCCGCAAAATCGTTGAATCCGATGGTTGGCGAACGGTCGTTTTTCATCAGGTACAGATTCACCTTGGCCGTGTCTGCCGAAGCGTACGAATCGTACCAGGTGGGCTGGGCGGGCAAATTGCTCCAGGTCCAGGTGCCTTTGACGATGTGATAAAGCAGCAGTTCGCGCACCTGCTCTTTCGGAAACTGCGTCAGCGAAAAGGCCATCAGCGTGGGTCCGCCCGTGGCTGGATTTAAGGAATCATACGTCGGATTGGGCAACTGATGCGTGTAAAAATAGCTCAGATCGGCGGCGGTGGCCGAGGTAAAGGCCGTGTTCGTCAGGGCCATGTATGTGCTGTTCGGCTCGTTGTATTTGTCCTGCAAACCGGCGTACTCAATGCCTTCCAGCAAAATACTGAACTCGTCGGGCCGGGATTTCAGAAATTCGTAGACGGTTTTATTCAGCTCATTGCTGATAACGCCTTCTTTTTCGTCGTAATCGTATTTCTTCTGTAATTCCAGACCTGCCAGTTCACAGCCGCTTAAGGCCGTCAGCAAAACCAGCGAAGCAAGGGTAAGCATTTTAGTAATTTTCATACGTTTATCTAAATAAAATTGGACGTATCTGAATTGGATTATCCTTCCGTGTAAGGTGGATTTTGATGGCCTTTCAGCGCGGGATTCGCTTCGAATTCGCGGTAGAAGATGGGGAACAACGCCCGCCCAATATCGCCAAAGCCGGTAATGGTTACGTTGGCTTCTTCCTGCCGCTGCCGCATCACGGGGTCCATGACTTCCAGCAGCCGGTCGGTGCGTTGCAGGTCAAACCAGCGTTTTCCCTCGCACATAAATTCGAGCTGGCGTTCTTTCAGAATCAGGCCTTCAACCGCTTTTTTGTCGGTTGTTGCTACTTCCGTGGCTGCGTCGGCCAGATATCCGACTCGTCTCCGAATGTTGTTGACAATGGTCAGGGCTTCGCTGCTGCGACCCAGTTGGTTAAGCGCCTCCGCCCGGAGCGTCAGCACATCCGCCAGCCGGTAAATCGGCACCTGCACAAAACTTTCGTTGGTCGATAAAACCAGCCAGTAATCATCTGCCGCGGTGGCCCGATTCGGATTGACCGCACTGTATTTGACGCATTTCTGAATGCCATCCAGCAAATAATGATTGTAGCTCACGGGTACGCGGTTGCCGTTGCGCCACAGCCGAACGGTGTCGATAGAATTCCAGAAACGCCCGTCAGCCCCCTTACCCGAATGCCGTCGGTTCACAAACTCATTGAATATAGTCTGCGACACCCGGTAGGTGTTGTTCGTGTTCGACGCGCCGACCCGCTGCGCCCAGGCGTTGGTTCCGTCGGTCAGGTCGATGGCCCAGTGCAGGTTGAAAATGGTTTCGGTCGAAGCGGCCGGATTGGTAAACATGTCCTTCCAGGCTTTGTCGTTGGCAACCAGCGCATAATTGGTATTTCCCACAAAATAGTCGGAAGCAGCCACGGCCTTGTCATACTCCTTGAACCACATATGCACGTCGGTTTTCAGCGCTCGCGCGGCTCCCATGTTGAAGTAAAATTTCCGGGGACCGCTCACGTCCAGGGCCAGCCGGGCCATGGCTTCGTCCAGATCGCTCAAAATCTGCTTTTTGATGTCCTCTACCGACGAACGGGCCACGCGCGACGAGCCTAAGTCACCATCCCAGGGCTGCGTCACCAACGGAACTGCCCCCCACACCCGAATGGCGTAGAAATACATCAAGGCGCGCAGGCCGTAACATTGTCCGACGTTGTCGTTATAATCATTTGGCAGTAAGTTCGGAACGGTCGGGAAACGCGCTATTCCCACGTTGCAGCGGTCAATTACCCGGTAGAGATACTGCCAATCCCACTGCGATTGCGAGGCGTCGATGGCGTTCATGTACACCCGCGTGTCGCCGTAACCCGTGTTTCCGTAGTTATCCGAACGCAGATCGCCCCACTCCAGGTGAGCGGCCTGGTTGCCATTCAGGGCTTCCTGCGCGGCATCGTAGGTCCCCGCTACCCACGTACGCATATCGCCCCGGGTGGCAAAAAACGTGTTGGGCGACAGATCGGCCAGGGGTGCCCGGTCGAGGTAATTTTCGCAGCCTGCGGTTGTTAAAAGAACGGCGGGCAAAAGAATATGGAAGAGTTTAGTAATCCGTTTCATGGAAAAAGAAAGTTGCTTATTGATGAATGCGATCACAAACTAACGTTGATGCCAAAACCAATTTCGCGTTTGCGCGGGTAGGTTGCGTTATCCCGTCCCGGCGTCAGCACACCACCGCCAATTTCCGGATCGTAACCGGTGTAGTTGGTCCAGGTGAACAGGTTGTTTCCGTAGCCATAAACCGTTAGCGCTCCCAGACGCAGGCGGCGAGCCAGCGCGTTGTCGAGCTGGTAGGAAAGCCGGATGTTCCGCAGGCGAATGAACGAGCCGTCTTCCAGAAAATAGCTGCTGAGTTCGCGGTAGTTGTAGTTCCGGTCGTTGCCGATCCAGTACCAATCGGTGAGCTGACCCGGGTATTTCCAACCTGTCCGCACGTAGTCGGGGTGCTGGTTGTGGAGGTTGCCGCCCCAGGACGCGTAGGAATGCATGAATTTGTTGTAAATCTTGCCGCCCCAGCGAACGTAAAAGTTAAATGATAAGCTCCACTGCTTGTAATTCAGCATGTTGTTCCAGCCCAAATCCCATTTTGGTTGCGCATTACCCAGTATCTGCCGATCGGAATCATCAATTTTATTGTCGTACGTACCCTCATTATTAGGTCGGTTTTCCCAAATCACATCGCCGCCGCGAGCTACCACGCCATTCACAGTAATCTGTCTGACGGTTCCAGTATACGCATCCCCATTGGGAAATACATAAGACTCCACCGTTGGCTGGCCATTCTGACCAATAATGACATTTCCCTGTGCATCGCGGTTCACAACGGGCGTCAGGCGAGTCGCATAATCGTCGGTGTAGGCATTACTGGCATCATACTGGTAAATACCGAGTTGCTTGTAGCCGTAGAAATTCCCGGCCGACATGCCCGCCGCCACGTACCAGACGTTGCTTTGCACGTAGTTCTCGCGCGCCAGATTGGTGATTCTGTTGATGTTCCGGGCCCAGTTGAACGTTGTCTGCCAGGAGAAATTTTTCGTGCGCGGAATTGGGTACGCTGATACGGAAAGTTCTAACCCTTTATTTTCAATACCCGCCAAATTCATTTTCATGGTTGCATAACCCGTATTGGTTGGCAGGTTTACCGGCACAATCAGGTCTTTGGTGGTGCGGATGTAATAATCGCCCGTAAACGACACGCGACCGTTCAGCATGTTCAGGTCAATTCCAAAGTCTGTGGCGCGGTTCTGCTCCCATTTTACATTCGGATTCCCAAAGGTGGTAACACTGGTTACACCAGCCACACCGTTGTAAAAGTGGCCCGCTTCGTAGCGCGTTTGCGATTCATAATAACCCAGCGCGCGGTCATTTCCTCCGGTACCGTAGCTTACTCGCAGCTTACCTTCAGTCAGAATGGGATTCGCCCAGTTCATAAAATTCTCGTCGGAGAAACGCCATCCGGCTGATACCGAAGGAAATACCCCCCAACGATTATTCCGTCCAAAACGCGACGAACCGTCAGCGCGGGCAATTCCATTCAGAATATACCGGCCTTTGTAGCTATAGCCCCAGCGCGTGAATAACCCGACGATGGCGTAATCCTGCGCAAAGGTGTACGTCTGCGAAGCATTCAGGGTACCGAGGTTAATCGTGCTCAAACCGCTTTCGGTAACATATTTCTGGGCACCATAGTACATATTTTCGGTTTTCCCGTTCTCGATACTACCACCCACCATTGCGTTGAATTCGTGTGCCCCGAAGCTTTTGTTTGCCGACAGATAGGCATCGCTCAGAATGGTCCAGCGCCACATGGTTTCGTCGCTACCGGCGCTCTGGCGCAAATCTTCGTTGGTGTTGGCGTCCAGCTCTTTGCTTCTAAATTCGTTGTAACGAGTCAGCAGCACGTTGCCGGTTGCACTCGCCCGAAACTGAAGCCAGTTCGTAAATTTATACTCGACATACTGGTTAAAATTGCCCTCGTACCGATTAGTAAGCCGCTTCCGGGCGTAGATTTCCTGAATCGGATTGCGCTGGCCGCCCATCGCGTACACGGGTGCCAGTCCACCGTCTGGATACCAGATAATGTAGTCGGTGATCCGTTTCAAGGCCCAGCCGAGCACATCGCCTTCGCTGATGTTGTTGGTCTTTGTGTAGCCCAGGCTCAAGCGCGTACCAAATTTAAGTTTCTTAGTGGCGTTGTAATCCACGTTGACCCGCATGTTTGCCTTGTTGTTGTAGCTGGTCAGGATGACGCCCTCCTCACCGATGTAATTCAGGCCGGTAAAATAACGCAGCCGGTCGTTGCCCCCGCTGATGCTCAGGCCCACGTCATTCCGAATGGCGGTTTGCGTTAATAATTCCTGATAATCATTGCTGGTGCTGCTGATCAGGCCGACCGAATCGGCGGTGGATGAATATTTTTCCAGGACAGTTCCCCGGGTTGTGTTGTTGTTAAGCACCCGCTCGAACTTATTGACTTGCGGCAGCGCGTTGGCAATGGTGCTGTAGCTACGCAGGTAACGTACATCGACGCGCGGTTTGCCTTCTTCGCCGGTTTTGGTGGTGATAATAACTACGCCGTTGGCCGAACGAGAACCGTAAATGGCCGCTGACGCCTGGTCTTTCAGAATTTCGATGGATTTAATATCATTGGGATTCAAGCCGTTGATGTCATTCACGATCATTCCATCCACAATGAACAGCGGCTGAACACCGTCGTCGGCAAAGGTAGACGCCCCGCGAATGACAATGCTGCTTCCCGCACCCGGCGCACCCGAATTGCTGCTGATTTGCACCCCAGCCACCGCGCCCTGCATGGCATCAAATACGTTGACGGCCTGGCGTTGTTCAATGGTTTTCTGGTTGATGGAGCCAATAGAGCCCGTCACGTCGCGTTTGTTCTGCGTGCCGTACCCCACGACCACCACTTCTTCGAGCGCCTTGTCGTCTGCCAGCAGCGTTACGTTAATGGTTTGCTTATTTCCAATCGTAATTTTCTGGCTCAGGTAGCCCACAAACGAAAAAACCAGCACCTTTCGGTCGGCGGGGACTTTCAGGCGGTAGTTACCCGTTGCGTCGGTTGTGGTTCCAATGGTGGTGCCTTCCGCAACCACGTTGACGCCGGGCAAAGCCTCGCCTTTATCGTCGGTAACTTTACCGCTGACATCGCCCTGCGCCCAAGCCGCCGTGCTGACAAAAAAGGCCAGTAAGCCAACCAACCAGCGGTAATGCCGCAGATAGGTATGTACATGTTTATTCATACGTATAATTGGTTTGGTTTAGGATTTACAGTACGGAAGACAGCAAAAAAAGCAATAGCAGAACGAGCAGGGTCAACACGGCCCCTTCGGCCACTTTTAAATTGAACCCGTTTTTTCTCATGCTTTATTCTTGCTGATCTCGGCACTAAACTCTGGGACAATTTTACTATAGTTCAATTTCTTCTATGTGTAGTGCAAAAATCTATCAGGTGGAGAAATCGTTCAGGCGGGGGAAGGAACGTTCAATGGGGGCGACAAATCGTTCGCGGTATTTCTGAACGGTTCAAATCGGGTGTGATAAAGAAGCTACACGGGTCTTTTTTCGTCCGAGGTATAGACGCCTTTATTGGAATGTCCGGTGCGGTATCTTTTTGTCCGCAGTCGAACAGATACTGTCCGAGTCCGTACATTTTTGCGGACACTCAAAATAAATATATGCTGATTATCAGTGATTTAATTAATTAACACAGATTGGCACAGCGTTTGGCATATACTAATCAGAACAGTTAACAACAGAACTTAAGAACAACAACAAATACTTTAAATACGAACACACCATGTTAAACTTACTGAGTAACCTGATCGCCGCCGCTTTGTTGAGTACCACCACTACTACTGACGAGCCAGCCAAAACCAAAGCGCTTTCATTTGATGCCAGTGCCTACGTTACTATAAATCGCCAAATCCGGGTTGCCGTTGAAAAATCGGATGCGGCGCCCGTCGTTGTACTGCTCCGCAATGCCAACAATGAGATCTTGTTCAAAGAAAAACTTGGCAAAAACACGCAGAAATACGCCCTCAAATTAGACGTTGAGGCGCTGAAAGACGGCCAATACGAACTGGAGGTAAAATCGGACGAAGGCAGCATTCGGAAGCAGGTAAAAATTGCTTCTGAGCCTGTACAAACCACAACTCGGCAGATTGTCTTGAACTAATTGATTCTTTTCTAAAAGAGAGCGGCCAGGAAACCCCTGGCCGCTTTTTTAATTCAAGTTGGTGAGGTATTCCGTTGGTGTTTGCCCAAACTGGCTGCGGAACGACTTACTGAAGTATTTCGGATCATTAAAGCCCACCGTAAACGCCACTTCCGAGACGCTCATTTTTCTTTGTTTAAGCAACATCTCCGCTTTTTTCAGTCGGGTAGTACGCAGCAAATCAATAACCGAAAGACCCGTTAGCATTTTCACTTTTCGAAACAGCACCGGACGGCTCATGCCCATCTCGGTAACCAGACTGGCCACGTTGAAATCGGCGTTGCTCAGGTTACTTTCCATAATGGTCATGAGGCGATTCAGAAATTTATCGTCGGGATGGTCAATTTCCTGGTTTTGCGGTTGCAGCGTGACAATGCGGTGGTATTTGGCCTTTAATTTCTCGCGCAGTTGAAGCAGGTTCTGAATCCGCGTCATCAGCAGTTGGCCATGAAAAGGCTTCGTCAGGTATTCATCGGCGCCTGTTTTTAAACCCGCCAGTTGGTGCTCAACAGCCGTGCGGGCCGTCAGCAAAATAACCGGAATGTGGGCCGTCCGCGCATCCGTTTTGAGCCGACGCGTTAATTCAACGCCATCCATCACCGGCATAGCCACGTCACTAATAACCAGATCGGGCAGGCTCTGCGTTGCCTGCTCCCAGGCCAGTGCACCATTCGCTGCTTCAACGACCTGATACGTTTCCTGAAGCATTTCCTTTAGGTAAGCGCGAATGTCTTCCTGATCTTCCACAATGAGGATGAGCGGCTTTTCGACCGAATGATTCGTACTGACCTCTTCCTGCACAAAATCTACCACAATAGGCTCTGCCGGGGCTAGGAACGCCGTGATTTCTTCGCCTTTTGCCTTAATGTTCGTCGCTTCGCTGGCCACGGCTAAAGGTAGCTTAATCATAAATTGGGTATGGCCATGCTGCCCCGCACTGGCTTCCCGGCTTTCCACCCCGATGGTTCCCTGGTGCAGGTCAATAATGCTCTTGCTCAGTGCCAGCCCGATGCCAAATCCTGAGTTGTGCGTTCCGGGATGGTCGGCCTGATAAAAGCGGTGGAAAATGCGGTGCAGATCATCGGCAGAAATCCCAACTCCATTGTCTTCAATAAAGATACAAACCTGATTTTCATCGGCGTCCGTACCTTCAGGAAAGGCAATCCGCACGGCAATTTCACCACCCGCCGGAGTAAATTTAAAAGCGTTGAGGAGCAGGTTGTAAAACACTTTTTCCATCTCACCCGCATCAAACCAAACCGAAACTGCCGCCTTTTCCGACTCATACCGAAGCGTCACCTGCCGCGAACGCGCGTACTCCTGAAACGAATCCGTAATGCTCCGCAAGAAAGTGACCAGATCATGCTCCTGCCGATGCAGGCGGACATTGCCCGTTTCGTGCTTCTGAAAGTCCAGTAGTTGGTTTAGTAACCGCAGCAATCGGTTGGTACTCAGCTTCATCACGGAAAGCTGCTTTTGAATCAGGCTATCCGCTGGATACTGGCTGGACAACACCTCTATCGGACTGATAACCAGCGTTAACGGCGTTCGGATTTCGTGCGCAATGTTCGTGAAGAAATTCAGTTTTGTCTGGTGTAATTCCTGCTGTCGCTCTTTTTCCAGATGTTCCAGTTGTAAATCATGCGCGAGTTGCAGCCGCACTCGGTTAAAGCGGGACCACATATAAAGCAATCCCAAAAAGACCGTTACATACAGCGCATACGCCCAGGTAGATTTCCAGAGGGGCGGCAAAATAGTGATGGCCACTTCCAACGGCTGCGGATTCCAGACGCCGTCGTTATTAGCGCCTTTGATGCGAAGCGTGTAGTCGCCGGGCTCCAGATTCATGTACGTGGCCACCGGCTCATCGACATAATTCCAGTCTTTATCGAAGCCCACCAGTTGGTAGGCGTATCGATTTTTGGGCGAATTAATAAAATTCAGAACGGCAAATTCAACGGAGAAAACGTTTTGTTGGTGATTGAAGGTCAGCGATGGTGTATGCTGTATGCTTTTTTCCAGAATCGTCTGGGTGGAATCGGCCAGACTAACGGGCTGGTTGAACAGTTTCAAACCTGTAAACGCCAGCCGGGGAATGTGGTTGTTGCTCCGAATGCTATCAGGGTGAAAAATAACAATGCCGTTGTAGCCCCCGAAATACAGATAACCCCGCTCATCCCGATAGGCCGAATTCGTCGTAAACTCCTTGCAAACCAGACCGTCGTGCTTATCAAAATTGGAAAAACGCCCCTGCTTCGGATCAAACCGCGACAGGCCATTTTCCGTACTGATCCAGATTCGCCCCCGGCCATCTTCCCGAATGCCCGCAATGGTGTTACCGGGCAAACCGTGCTGCACCGAAAAACGCCGGAACGTACGCGAGCCAGGTTCCAGCCTGTTCAGGCCGTTGTCGCGCGTGCCTACCCAAAGCCGCTGCTGCTGATCTTCGAACAGACAGGCAATGTAATTTCCGCTTAGCGAAGTTGAGTCATCTGATTTGTGTTTCAGCCGGATGAAGGCGTTTTTGCCCTTTATTTTCTGGTATAACCCCTGCGTTGTGCCCACCCAGAATTGCTGCCGCGAATCAATCAGCAGACTGGTTATGGCATTGGTTTGCAGCGCTTCAGGATTGGCAGGCTGGGCTATCAATCGCTCAAAAAGACCCGTTTTAGGCTCAAACCGGCAAAGCCCGCCCCGGTAAGTCGCGATCCACAGATTCCCCTCGGCGTCGTATTTTAGATCATATATCCGGTCATCTGGAAGCGAATTCGCGTCGCCCGGATCATTGAAATACCGCGTAAACGAGTTCGTCCGAAAATCGAGGTAATTCAGCCCTTTGATCGTGCCAACCCAGAGCCCCTTTTGGCCATCGGCAAGCAGGCACTTGATTTTATCATTGGAAATGGACTGCTTGTTTTTGGGCGTATGCGTATAATGGCGCAGAATGGTTCGGTTGCGGTTAGTAAGCAGTAGACCCCGGTCGTCAGTGCCAATCCAGAGCTGGCCTTGCTGGCTGGGTAGCATTGGCCCAGCCGTTTTAAAGGGTATGCCTCCCTCCCGGTCAACCAGTTGAAACGCGCCGAACGGTTTGGCCAAAGAACTGTAAAAATTGACGCCGCCGTAATACGTACCAACCCAGAATGAGCCGTTCCGGTCGCGGTAGATGGCCCGAATAGAGTTGTCATTGAGCGAACCTACCTTGGCTGGATTGTTGGTTAATTTCTGAAAATAGCGACCGTCCTGCGCGATAATGTACAGGCCCGATATCGTGCCCACCCAGAAACGACCCTGCTCGCCGGGTTCAATGTTTCGAATTGTTTGCGTGCTTAAATCCAGGCCCTGAACGGCATTCCAGGAAACGACCTTTCCTTTGGTTTTATCAAACAGCGCAATGCCTTTTTTCTCCGTGCCCAGCCACAAACGACCCGCCGCATCCTCGGCAATGGTATTGACCCAGTTGGCATTATCCCGATAGACCGAATCTTTGGCTTCCAGATAAAAATTCGCAATCTGATAACGACCCGCTTTGGTCCGAGTTAGTCGCGATAAACCAGCCGACGTACCCACCCAAAGGGTTCCCTGCCGGTCCTGAAACAGGGCCCGAATGTAGGTATTTGCGAGCGCAGTTTGCGCGTCTGAAGTAGCCAAAAACCGTTCGAACTGAAACGAAGTAGGCTTTTTTGATCGATTAAGGCCATCACGCGTGCCTACCCACAGGCTCCCGTCCAGATCCTGTAATAGGGTGGTAACCTGACTATTCGATAAACTTTGTGTATTCGTCGAATCCGATACAATACGCTGAAAATTGTCCTGCTTCGGCTGGTAAAAATTGAGCCCGCCGTTGGTGCCCACCCACAGCCGTCCCTGCCGGTCGGTCAGCAAACTGTTGATGGCGTTGGACGAAAGGCTGTTGGGCTGTTTGCTCTGCTTGCGGTAGACAACCACCTTGCCCGCGTCGTAGCGGTTCAGGCCGTCGCGGGTGCCGAACCACATGAAGTCAGCTTTATCCTGCGTAATGGCATAGACACTACTTTGCGACAAGCCTTCTTCGACGGTCAGATGGCTGAATGTCTGCGTAATAGGCTGAGAAAACGCCCTTTCTGGCAGACATTCAAGCATCAAGACACTCAGTATCAAGAGAATCCGTGTATATCGTTGGGCCATGTTTGTTGACTTAGCTATACCTATTATTTACAACAATATATAGATATTATTATAAAGCTAAATCAATCGGTTGGCTACTTATGCGCTGCTCTGAAAAAATCAGGCGTAACAACGCACCTCACACAGGGCGGCAGGCACCGTTTGCTGGCCGTTGGACCCTTTCAGATGAATGGTTAAACTGCTTGTTTCAACCGGTGTTTCAAACTGGATGGTGTTCCGCGTCTGGTGGTTGTCTAGCTGGTGATGGATGCGTTCTTTTCGGTCGTTGCAGAGAATGTATTCCTTCACGCAAAACGGCGAGGCGGTTTCTGGATGAATCATGAGAACGTTTTCGCACGGATGGTCAAAATCGCCATCGAAGAACAGTTCTACGCGGCTAATTTGCTGAGGCTGAGTCCAGCTTAGCGTAACGGTCGGATTGGGGTCCGACAAGGCCGCCACGTAGGCGTTGGGCTGGTTTGTTGGCCGTTGAATCCCATTTTTCAGGTTCTCAACGCCGAATACTTGAATACCCGGCGTAATCTGCATAGCAATGTTGTGACCTTTAGGACGGCGGTCGGCAGTCCAGAACTCAAATGTATCGACGCCAATGTCTTCGGTCGGCTCCTGCTTGCCAAAGTTGGAAACTGCCGCGTTTACCTTGTTGAACACCGACAAAACGCCTGTAAGCCGCAGCTGGCTGTATTGCAGTTGCACGTGTTCGTTTTTCATGAACATCACAAAACCATACCCCGCCTCCTCCATCGTAGCGTCGAAATTCAGGTCGATTTCCTGCTTGCCTTTTTGCAGCGGAATTTCCAGCGTTTTGAGCGTCACATCCGGCGTATGGTTGGCGGCTTTACTGCTCCGGCGCAGTTCAACGGTTAATGTAGTTTCCTGACTGGCTGTCACATAAGCGGTTAGCTGCGGAACAGGCCCAGCAGACAGTGGCAGCATCTGGGCGGACGACTGGCTTAGCGGCAGCAACGGTCCGTTCGCAGGCAGTTCGTCGAGCACCAACTCGCTGGAAGCCGACAAGGTAGCGCGTTGCGCCAGATCGTCTTTATCCTGTAAATGAAGCCCCGGAATATGCTGTCCGGTTTTCAGTAGTTCGGTTTGAAGTTCCTGCATCCGGGCGGGTTCTGTCAGGTCGCGGGGCAGCAGCGCATCCCGCGTACACAACACCGCCGCCATGCCAACCGCCTGACCACCGTGGGCCGCCGTACCCATCACCCGCGACGAGCCAAAAGCCACGTGCGATGCGCTGATGATCCGCCCTGCCACGAACAGGTTGCTGATATTTCGGCTGTAATACGAACGGTAGGGAATCTGATAAACCCCTTTGCTGTGCCACTGGTTACAGCCCGGTTTTTCGGAGAAAACACCATCGGCAGGATGCAAATCAATGGACCAGCCACCAAAGGCCACGGCATCAGGATGGGGACGCTGTTCGACAATATCCTGTTGGGTTAGCATGTAATCGCCCTCAAACCGGCGACTTTCACGCTTGCCGGGAATCTGGCCAACCCATTCGAGCGTCATGGTTTCGGCTTCGGGAAACAGACCAGAATTTTTAATGTGGTTCCAGACTCCGTAGACCACTTTCCAAAGTTCCCATTTAATGGTTTCCGTATCGTGCACGGTATCGAGCCGTCCGCCGTATTCGAGCCACCACAACTGACAACCGTGTTCTTTGGCATTGAACCGTTTGTAGCGCGGAATTTGGGTAATGTCCTGCAAGGCATATGACGGTGGCACGAAGCGAACTGGTCGGCCCGTGTCTTTGGTGTAGAAATACATCGAATGACCCAGCAACTCACCGTATTCAGCGGTCGGCGCGAATTTTTCGCCAAACTCCTCCATCGCTTCGGCTCCCATGCGAAAGGCCGCCCCCGCCTGAAAAGCGACAATGCCATCGCCGGAAGCATCGCAAAACAACGGGGCAACCAAGTCGTAGGACGTGCTGTTCTGGCTGCAAAATGCTTTCAGGCTGCTAATGGTTTCGGCATCTTTTTTCTCTACTTCGTAAACCGCCGTATTTAATAAGAGCTTGATATTCGGCTCGCTAACTACTTTTTCCAGGACAATGGTATCAAAAATAAGGGGGTTCCCTTCGGGGTTGCGGTATAGATTTTCGAGTAAGAGTTCATCAATGAAGCCCCCTTCACGCGCCCAACGGTTGTTATTGCCCATGTGCGACGTTGCCCCCAGCACCCAGAGCCGGACTTCACTGGACGAATTTCCCCCCAGCACGGGACGGTCCTGCACCAAGGTAACGCGAATCCCTGCACGGGCCGCCGTCACAGCGGCACTTACTCCCGACAATCCGCCACCCACAACAACCAGGTCAGCCTCATGCCGAACGGTTTTCAAACTACGTTTATCGGTTGCTTGTTCGCGTATCATTCGTTAATTCAATGGTTTGTGTAAGAATTGTGAAGCCTGTTGGTTTACTAATGTCAATCGTTAGGTTTTTCTCGAAGCCCCGTACCGGAATGCTCATTTCGGCGCTCTGGCCGGGTTGCAGCGTTGGTATGGTAAGCGTGGAAGACCCTGTTTTTAGCTGATATTGGGTAAGGGTATAAGCTGGAAAGTCATTGCGCGCCGTCACGCGGAGTTTGAGTTGGTGAACGCCTTCGCTGCCCGGTGTCCAGCTTACTTTTTCGACCGTAACGGGGGCCATACCGGTTTGGTGGGCGTTGTAAAGCTGTCGTTTCGAGCGGTCGTGCCGCACCAGCCCCCAGGGGCGAGTGCCGTCGGGATTGGTGCCATCGTGCCGGCTCAGGTAATCATTAAACGACCACCAGGACGCCCCAATGACGTAAGGTAAGGGCCGGATATCGCTCAGGAATTTTTCCAGATGGCTCACCTGTCCGGCTTCCCCCTCCCGACCATCAGCCCGCGTTCCGTACTCACTGACGAAAATTGGTTTGTTTGGGTAAAGCGAATGGATGTGCTTGAGTATGGTCAGGTGGTTGCCGTACGTATTGGTCGAAATGAAATCGCAGTATTGGCTGGCTTCGTCTTCTGGCTTCTTGGGCAAAATATTTAGCCGCATGGACGCAAACGTGTAAAGCCGCGTTGGGTCGAGTTCGCGGGCGTAGGCAATCATGTCTTTGGTCCAGCGCTGTCCGGCGGGTTGCTCCGACAAGTACTCATTTCCAACGCTGTAAGCAATCACGCAGGGGTGATTCCAGTCGCGTTCAGCCATCTCCCGAAACTGCTGACGGAAGTTAGCCCGAATGGTATCATTGTCCATCTGCCGGGGCGTTAGCTGCCAGTTTCCGGCTTCGGTGATGATGAGCATTCCGTTGCGGTCGGCCCAGTCGTAAACCGCTTCAGAAGGCGTGTAATGCGTCAGCCGGTGAAGTTCCATGCCCGCTTCTTTCATCAGACGCATGTCCTTTTCGATTACCCAATCCGGCTCGACTGTCCCTAGATTCGGATAATCAACCACGCGGTTTCCCCCCGCCACTTTGATCGGCTGTCCGTTGAGCAAAAGCTGCGTTCCCCGCACTTCCACCTTCCGAATGCCGAAATGCGTTCGGATCGTGTCGGTGGCCGCAATCACCTGAATGCTGTACAAGTTGGGTTGATCGACGCTCCAGAGCTTAACGTCAGCCGCTTTCAGGGCAGTTTCCGCTTCTAACAACGTGGTTTGGTTTGATGCCGCTCCGGATGATGTTTGTTTCCAGTTGAGCGTCACCATTTTGTTGCCCTGCTCCACCCGAATGGCCAATTTAGGCGCTGCCGCCTGCCCACCCGCGTTCCGAATCCGGGCTTTTACTTTCAGACTGGCCGTTCCTTTCGCCAAATCGGGCATGGCATCGACTTTGATGTTTTCGATGTATACCTCTGGCTCCACCGTCAGGTAAACGGGCCGAATCAATCCGCCGTAATTCAACCAGCCCATGAACGGGTCGTTGGGTTCGTTGTTGTCTTTCGCGCCGGGGATGGTGCCGGGTCGCCAGGTGTTGTTATTGACTGAAACCGCGATGGTGTTCGTGGCTGATTGCAAATAATCAGTTACGTCGAAATGAAAGGGCGTATAACCGCCTTCATGGGTGCCCACTTTGCGGCCATTGAGCCAGACATTGGTTTCATAAAAGGCCGCATCGAAATGCAGGATTACCCGCTTGCCCTTGACAGGCTGCCACGGAAAAGTCCGGCGATACCAAGTTGTGCCGGTGTAAAATTGAAAGCGTGGGTCAACCGAAAAACAATGCGGAACCGTGACGCGACTCCAGCGATTAAGCGGCGCATCTTCTCGGTACCATTTTGCTTTTTCGCCAGCCTCATTCGGATCCATCGCAAACACCCAGTCGCCATTTAGCGGGATGGCTTTGGGATCGCGTAGGGTGTATTGGGCCGGGGTGGGAGCCGCCAGCCAGAGAAGTAAGGATAACGTTAATAGGTATTTCATAAATCAGGGATTCGAATTGACAACTTTCTCGCGTGGATGAAGCTCAGCGGTAATCTGTACCCGTTTAGAGGCCCGCCAGGGAATGAGCGCGGCGAATAAAACCACCACCGCAATGGCCGCCGTGATCTCAGCTCCGACGGTGGTCAGGAAGCTCAGCCCGAACAGCATGACCGCCGTAAACGCCAGCGAAACGGCAATCACCTGTAGTCCAAAGCGGTTTTGTTTTTTGACCTCAACGGCTTCCTCAGCGCTTACATCCGCCGCCGCGTCAATCTGTTTTCGTTCGCGAGCCATGCGGTAGTGCAGGTATTCGGGCGCTACTTTGTTCTTCGAATTAGCCGCCCGCCGGGCCGCCCAGATTTCATACATGAGCAGCAACAGCATCGGTAGCCC
Organism: Tellurirhabdus bombi; assembly: GCF_021484805.1. Taxonomy (NCBI): domain Bacteria; kingdom Pseudomonadati; phylum Bacteroidota; class Cytophagia; order Cytophagales; family Spirosomataceae; genus Larkinella; species Larkinella bombi. Next base: position 864,416 of record NZ_CP090557.1, read on the forward strand.
AACGCCAATGATGGTTTCGGCGCCGCGGGTTAGTTTGAAATCCAGCAGCCAGGGCGACAGCACTTTAAAGAAAAGATTCACCGTTAGGCCAATGGTTGTAACCCACAGCGTTGCTTTGCTGGTCAGGCGTTTGGAAAACAGTGCCCAGAGCGGCGGTGCCAGCAACGGCCCACCCGAAATTGAGGAAATACTCAACACCACTTCGACAATACCGCCCGCCGCCGGAACCATAAGAGCAATTCCGATCATGCCCAGTCCAAAAATCCAGGATGAACCCCGCGCCACGCGAATCAGCTGTTTATCCGAAGCTGTTGGGTTGATGAGTCCTTTGTAGATATCGTTGGTAAATACCGCCGAAACAACGTTCAGGGCAGTATTGGCACTAGCCGAAGTTGAAAAATACATGCCCGTTAGCATCAGGCCCAACAAGCCCGGTGGCAGCACGAGTTTGCAAATCATCAGGTACGCATTTTCGGTATCCAGACCGGTCAAGGTCGGGTTAATGGCCTTGTAGATCATCGGCGGGAGCATCCAGATTACTGGACTAACGAGGTATAAGCCAGCGAACAAAAACGCTACTTTCTTGGCCGATTTTGGGCTGTCGACGCTGGTATAACGCTGCACAAACGTCCAGTTTCCGCCGATGTAGCAGATGTGGTAGATCACGAAAGCCGCGACGAAACCAAAGGTATATTCGCCGTTCAGCAGGTTGAAAAAATCGTCGGGTACGGCACTCGTGAAGCCTTCGAAGCCACCCACGCGGTCGAGCGACAGCGGCAACAAAATAAACACCGCCGCCGACAGCACTACAAACTGCAAAATGTCCGTCACCATCACGGCCCAAAGCCCACCAACGGCCGTGTAGGCAATCATGAAAATACCCAACCCAATGGTGCAGGGCACCAGCGGCAGATTCAGGGAAGCACTCACCAGCCTGGCCACCGGATACAGCACCGAGCCTTTGATAAACAGCGATACGAGCGTAAAAATGAAGATGTACGCTTTCTGCACCGTTGTACCCAGTCGCTCACGGATGAATTCAGCGGCGGTCAGAGCGCCGGTCTGTTTCCAGCGCGGAGCCAGATAAAGCCCGGTTACCAACGCTCCAATGCACATAGTCCACTGAATGGTGATGGCCACCCAGCCGTGTTTGTAAGCGATAGAACCCCAGGCGACAAAAGTTCCGGCGGAGAAAAAGCTCATGAACAGCGACAGGCCACCGATGAACCACGGCACCGCCTCGCCACCCGCGAAAAACGATTTTAGATTGCGCCCCGTCCGGGCGAACAGCATCCCGATTCCCAGCACGAAGGCCGAGAAAACAAGGATGACAATGGTATCAATGGTCGTATTCATAACTCGTCTCTACAGCCTGTTTTATTGCCGATCAATAGTCATTACTTCCAGTCCGAAAGCCGGCAACTGTTTGGCAACCGCCTTCCCATCTTGAACTGTTACCTGAAAATCAGTCTTTTGCGCCCGATTGTTGAGCAGAATGACGAACAATTTTTTGTCGGACCTCGCCAGTATGCAATCCACCGATGGGTTGTCAATTTTTACCAGCTTCTCATCGATCAGCAGACTGGCTTTTTCACCATTGACCGTGCCGGGCGCAAAACCGACGGTCTGGTGCGGCCCAACTTTAGGTGTCACAAAGCCGCGCGGAAACGCAATTTTTCCGCCCGAACGCAATTCAGCTTCGGCCAATAAGTAGTCCGTCAGCCAGCCGATTTGCCACCAAGCGTGGTGCGGATACGGACCAGCTCCTTTGTTCATTGCCTGCCAGTAATAGGAAGCAACGCTGGTTTTAGGATCGACAAACGCATCACGCCCGATGGCTCCGGCCCGCGCCATATCGGCGAAAATGGGTTCTTTGGTCAGACCGTACATCCGAATGAACATCCCCGCGTGGCTGCACAACTGAATCGGGCCGAGCCGGGTAGCCGAACCGAAAATGCCACCGTGTTCGAAGCTCAAACCCGCCTGGCTAATTTCCCAGTCCTCGCGTTGCGTACCGTTAACCGTTTTAACCGTTTGACTGGCAATAGGATGCGTGTAAATCGATGTCGTGTAAATCTTCGCGCAGGTAATGGCAGCGTCTTTGTAGCGGGCGTCTTTGGTTAGATCGTATAAATCCAGAAAAGCCTGCGCCGACTGGCCCGTGGCAAAATCGGGGGCGTAGCGCGCATCGCCACAAACGCCTAGAAAGCTTCCCGTCTCCACCGCATTTTTGATTATCCAGTCGGCTCCTTTCCGGGCGGCGGCCAGATACTTGGGATCTTTCAGGAGCCGGTGCGCTACAATCAGGCCGTAAAACGTGGGCCGCACATCCTGAATATCCTTGAATATTTCCTGCTGCGAATGCTTGTCGTAGGCAACGGCCCAACTTCCGTCGGGTTTCTGCCAGGTCAGCAGGCGGTCGGCCCCGAAACGCAGCCGTTCTTTTAATTCCTGATCGTTGGGTTCGAACAGCAGCATATTCCCGATGTCGAGCATGGTGTAATACGTCAGCCCGATGGGTTCAACCACTTCGCCCCATTCTTCCACAAACTTTTTGGATTTGGCCAGATAATACTGCCCCTGCACGGCCCCCTTGAAAAACGAATCGTCAGTTAGTTGCTGGGCTAGTTTGAAATTCTCAGCGTAGGGCAATACATTCTTGGTCAATTCGGGGTCTTTTGTAACGTTTGCCAGCATCCACATCGCGCCGTAATCCGAATTTTTCATGGCATCTTTGTTGGAGCCAACCACGCCACCCAGGTACGATTGTGCGCCTAGTTTCCGGCCCTGGTATTCCTCCACGTTCCATAGCGACGTTTTAGGATCGGTCAGGTAATGATGCATCTGCTCAATCCGGCTGGTCAGCGATTGCTTGCTTTGCCGCAGCGCCAGCGATTCTTTGAAGCGATAAATATCGTACACCGCATGATTCAGCGCCTTGAACCAATCGCCGTTCGTCAGGCTGTAGCGGAAGGTATAGCTGATGGTTTCGCCCGATTTTAACGCGGATTTTGGCTCACCTAGCACTGGGAAATACACCGTCGGCGACAACTCGGCCTTGCGGTTCATGTGCGACAGTCCGATGTTCCAGTCAGTCTGGGTAACTTTGTCTTTCGCCCAGGGGTCGCGCGCCAAACCCGGCTCGGGAATCACCGAAATCGTCAGGCCGTTTTTGGTACTGATCATCGGACTCAGCGTACTGGCACAGCGTTCGCGGTACAGCACCGGCAGCTTCGGAATGCCGTGCCCGTAGGCATACGCCAGCGCAAAATTCTCCTGCAACTTATTTCCCTGGAAGTATCCCGGCACCGTCGCCCAACTCAGATTCTGTTCCGTAACGGCAGCCAGTGTAGGGCTGGCCAGCGAAAAATGGCCGTCTTTCTTGGCCGTAAGCGTTTGCTTAACCAGAATATCGCTGGAGAATTTAGGATCCAGCGCCCACTCGGTTGTCACCGTGGCGGCTTCGGTTTCCTGCTTGAACGTCAGGCCATTTTTGCCGTTCTGTTTCGCTTCTTTCGGAAAGAAATGAATGGCCTGCCCCGCCGTATTCAGCGAAACGGGATTGGTGCTTTCGGCCCATTGCACTTTCTGGTAGTGGTATTTTGGGCCGGGAAACTCTTCACCGGTAATGGTTTTAAAAATTGTTTCCGGTTTGTCGGATGGTTTCTCGGCGGCGTATAGCAACGTATTTTCACCGGAAGGCTGCGCCAGCGGTTGCCAAGTTTTTCCTTGTCGGGCGGCTACTTTCTGCAACCGCCAGCCCTCGCCGGTCGATTGCCACACCAGTTGCACCTGTTCGTTCGTCAGGCTCAGTGTTTTAGTCGTTTGGGCTAAACTGCTGATGCTAACCAGGCAAGCCCAGATAGCGAATTTTATGGATATCTTGTTCTGTCGATTCATGCTTATTTGATGGTTAGAACGGCTTCTTTTTTAAAGTCACCTAATCCGTAGGAAGCCCGAAGCCCTCCTTTTTTACTGACCGCTACCGGACTGGCTGCCAGATCGATAACCTGCTGAAAATAAACGCCATTGGTCCCCGCCTCGTCCAGCGTCATACGATTCTGAGCGCCCTTGCTATCGGTCAGGACAACCATTGCCTTTTCACTTTTCGTCGGGTCCAGATTGAGCGGAGCCGTTAGCCGAATGCCAATTTTCTGCCCCGATCTGGCCTGCTGAATGCGGTTTTTGAACTCGGCATCGTAGAATTGAATCTCGGTGACATCCGCAGCCAAATAGGCCAATCCAGCCATCCAGGCCGTATTGAACGTAACCCAACCTTCGGTGTGGCCAGGGTCGCCCGAATACGGATCATAAGGATAAACGCCTTCTTTGGGTGAGCCATCCAGCACACCCCGCACCGTCTGAAGCGAAGCCGCCCCGCCTTCCAACTCTTTGAACCAGCCTAGATCGGCCCCTTCAAAATCAGTCAGTGCATCGTAGCTGTAATGCCGCCCCGTCGGGTTGCGCCCGTAAACGTTATCCATCTGGGCCGTAGCCAGTTGCCGCAGTCGTTCCTTGGTCGCTTCGTCGTTCAGCACCGAGACGGCGGCCAGCGCCGGGGCCGGAAAGCCCGCAATGTTGCCGGGTTCGTTGAAACTGCCTTTGGAATTATACGTCGGATCGCTGGTGGCTTTGATGTCGGCAATAACCCATTTATTGTCGACGTATTTGCGGTAATCCCACATATTGTCCGAACGCGAGATGACCACTTTGGCCCACGCCTGAATTTTCTCGCGTAAGCCTTTTGGTGCTTTGTCGGGGTAGTTTTTTAGGAAATAAGCCAACGCCTCCATCGTGACGTGCTCATTCATGCGCTGGCCTTTGGTCGTACCCGGATCGGTCCAGTCCAGGTTTTTGATGAGCCAGTCAGTTTGCTGGAAAGCGGCCTTGAAAAAGGCGTCGGCATCGTTGCGCCGCTCGCGTCGGGCCACTTCGTACATCATCAGGTTAGGCACAATGGAATGCCCCGGCGGGAACTGTCCCTTTCCGGTTCCGACCAGCGTGTAAGTTTGAAACAGGTTGGCCGAATGGTCGAGATCGTACCAGTGCCAGCGGTCTTTGTTTTCGTTACCCCAGATTTTGAACAGGTAATCGCGCGCTTCGGCGTATACTTTTTGCGGGATATACGGACTCAGATCGGGATAGGCATACAGAAAATACGCCAGTTGCTCTTTCAACAGTGTGTGGTTGACCTGACCGCGTAGGTACACGTCTACAGCCCAGTGAATTAGCCGTACAATTTCAGGTGTATTTTCCGGCAGTTTGTCGCGCACTCCGGTATAAATCCCTTCGACAGGCATCCGCTCTACCGAAAACGCTTCGGGGTTGGCCGAATACAGGGCGAGCAACGATTGCAGCTCAAACGAAAACTGGTGGCTGTCGCGCCAGGCCACTCCCAGCGAGGGGCAGTCGGCACTTTTATCCGTTGGCGCATAGGCATCTGAGTTGCCGTACCAGCAGCGGTCGTCGATCATGAACGCCATAGCGGGTCGATACGAAGCGCGTTCGATGACGTAAGGCGCCACCTCAAAGGGGTAGGACGTGCCCTTTTGCGGACCATCGACTACCACCGTATAAGGACCGGATTGCGTAGGTTTGAAGGTCGTAAAATCACCAATATGCCCTTTTACCGTTCCGTCGAATAGGCTTTTTCCCGCTGCATCAACCACGTGGAAGGCCGCGCCATCGGGTGTCAACGGAGCCGTAAACCGTTTGGGAGCAAAGAGGTTATACCCAATCTGATTCACGAAAACCGGCTGCGGATCATGGGCGTACACCTCAAATTCGGGCAGTTCCGTTTTTTGTTTAGCCCGGTATTCTACCCGAACTTTTTCGGTCGTCACGGGTGTAAACGAAATCAGCGCCTTATCGGGTTGATTACCGTTGTAAACTTCCTGCCAGCTTCCGTTTTTTTCGACGCTTATGCGAATGGTATCTTTCCCGCGAAATCCTCTCAGCAACACCCGATCAACCGCATACGCCTTTCCCAGCTTTACCTCAAAATAGTTGACCGGTGCAGCCGGATTGGTATACCAGACGGTCGCATCGTTGCCATCGACGATGTTTTCAAACGGGTTGTCGGCAACGACGGGAAAGCCCGAAATTGCCTTGCCTTTGGCAATGTTGACGGTCTGGGCGTGGGCGACCGGCCATTGAGTAGCCAGCAGGCCCGCCGCCGCGATCCAGCGTAGTGATTTATTAGGGTGGATTAAGCGCATTATTGAGTCTTTAAAATGTAGGTTACGGTGGGTCAGATCGGTTAGGGCTTGGCCGTTGCGACTTCGTCCTTGATGACGCCCATTAGTTCGGGCAAGTGTTCCTGATAGACACCGCGCGGCGATGTATTGTATTTTTTACCCAGGTAAGCCGCAAAGCCGACGACTTCGCCCATCATGCCGCAGGTCCGCATCACGCGGGTGCTGCCGAAGGCGACGTGCGTGGTGCTGATGTTACGGCCCGCCATGAACAGGTTGGAAATATTTTTGGAGTACAAACAGCGGTATGGAATCGTGTACGGCGCAACTTTAATGTGCTTGGTTCCGGCAAAAAATTCCTGGCCTTCAAAGTATTTGCTGTTCTTGGCATCCGGGAAATGCAGGTCGATGGTCCAGGTGGCTGTCACGGTGCCGTCGGGGTACTGCTTGCCTTCCTGAATGTCCATCTGCGTCAGAATGTGGTCGCCGATAAGCCGCCGCGATTCGCGTTTACCGCCGATGTAGGCCACCCAGGCCAGTTCGCGTTTGCCGTATTTGGCTTTCTTGTTGTTTTTCAGGTAAGACCAGTTTCCGTAGACGGCCCGCAGGTTATGATCGCGGATTTTTTCGGCGTCGGTAACGGTATTAAAGTTACCAAAACCGGTTTCCCACTGCCAGTCGGCACGGGCTTCATCGATGTGGTATTCATCGGAAAACGGCATGGCCCAGGGTGTTTCGGGAAATGACGTAGCCGTATCGCGTTCCAGCGACGCCCAGAGGTTCGAGGTGCCCAGCGTAAAATTATCGGATTTTTCGGCGGCCAGCGATTCGCCCGTTTCTGTCTTGCTTTCGCGGCCAAAGCGGTATTCAGCCCCGGCTAAGTGCCCGATGGTGCCGTCTCCCGTGCAGTCGGAGAAGTACGTGCCCGGAAAGCGAACTTCCTTGTTGGTTGCAATATCCCGCCCGACAACGGCCACAATCTTATCCTCTTTTTTCTCAACCTGATAAACGTGCGTATTCAGGAATAAGGAAATATTTTTCTCGGCTTTAACAATGGCTGTTTTGCGCGCATCGCCGTATTCCAGCCCGTCCGGGTGGCCGTTGCCGGGGTCGCCGTTGTCCATTTCGCGCACGATCCGGCCTAGTTTCGGGTAGTGGTTTTTATCGACTTCGCCGCGCAAATGCACCCGCACCTCCGAGCTGTTGTTCCCGCCCAGTACCGGACGATCCTGAATCAGAGCGACTTTCAGACCCAGCCTTGCCGCCGAAATAGCCGCGCAGGTTCCGGCAATGCCGCCGCCGACCACTACCAGATCAAATTGACCGGCGTTCTGGGGACTATCCGTCAGACCGAGCTGCTTTTTCCGGAAAGCCGTCAGTTCGTCGAATTTGTTGGGTGGCGTAAACTTGGCCGCGCTCGTAAATAGAATCGCGTCGCAACGTCCGTTGAAGCCCGTCATGTCGTGTAAAGCCAGTTTGATTTGCTCATTTTTAACGTCGATTTCGCCGCCGTCGTACCATTTCCACTCATCCGAACCGCTTTCGCCAAATACCGGACTCAGCGATTTACCGTCAACAATAACCTGAAATTTACCCGGTCCTTTCGGGAACGGTGCCCAGTCTTTGGTCCGCACCCAAATTTTGTACTTTCCCTTTTTCGGAAACTGCACCGTCGTTGACGCATCTTTGACGGGCCGCCCCATGCCGTGGGCCATGATGTAAGAAGAGCCCATCACCACGAACGATTGCTGGTCGATGACCCAGCCACCTTTGTCTTCAAACGACTCGGTTTCGACAAAGACATGATCCTGCGCCCACGCGTGCAGGGAAAGCAACAGACCTAGGAAAAGACAGCTTATTGTTTTCATTTGAGGGTTTCGGTTTGAGTAGATTTTGTTTTATACGCACTTAATTTTGTTCTAACTTCCTGATTTTTAGGCTCAAAATGCGTCAGCACTTTGTACACCGCCGCCGAATAATCCGGGTTAGTATGCTCCAGATGTCGAGCCAGCTTTTGCGCCGTTTTATCGGATAGCTTTAGTTGCGCCTCCACTGCGTTCAGCACCAACGTAAACTGCTCCTGATTCATCCCGGCCATGGCTGACGTCGTTCGGTCAAGCAGGGCATCCGTGAGCGGCAGACTCGCCAGTTTTTTCAGAATGGTATTTTGCAGGGAATACCCCCCTTTCTGATAGGTCTCCCACAACCATAACTGACGCGGCGCTTCGGCAAAAAAGGAACCGTTCAGTTTCTGCAAAGCATATCGGGCGGCGAAGATGTTTTTCCCCCGCATGATCTGCATCAAATCCGGCGCAAATGCCCTGCCCGCCTTTCCGTTTGCATCGATCACCCGCTCCATCGCCCAGTACTGGTAATGGTGATTATCACTCGTCAGGAAGCGGTGCAGCAGCGGTTCGGTCCGGTAGGTTTCGGTTATTTTCTGCATCTCACCAACTACTTTGCCGTGGGCTAGGTGCCAGAGCGTGTAGCAGGTGTAAACAGCCCCGTCAATTACTTCATTCTTAACGGTTTTCAGAGTTGCCCCGGCCTTGGCGTCCACGGAGTCGGCCAGGTTTTCGGTTCCTTTCCCCACCAGATCATCCATCGCCACGTCTTTCAGCAGCGAACTTTGATTACTTAGGATATCCTGCAATTTGTCGTAATCTTCCTGCCGAAATTCCCGGTGATCCATTTTAGTCAGAATCTGGCCCGACGGGAAGTCGAAGCGGGTGTAGTTACCCAACAGATCCCAGTAAAAATTGATGTACACCGGCTTGCACTCGCCCGTAAGGCAAACCGGTGTAAAAACATTCCGAAAGAAATAGGCTGGCTCTCCGGCTTCATTCAACGCAAGTTTGAGCGTATAAGTCAGCGTATCATTCTCGCGAATAGAAAACTCCCGGACCCGAACCGGATCACCGGCAAACGCCGACAACCGACCCGAAAAGCCGAGGAACAAGATCATTACGAGTAGCCAGATACGTGTCATGAGAGCGAAAGGGTTAATGAGCGAAAGGGAGAAAGAGCGAAAAGCTAGCGCATTCTTGCATTCGCTCTTTCACTCATTTCCTCTTTCACCGCCCGGCGGCCCGGTCTTTAATTCCAGTCCAGGTTTTGCACCATTTTGGGGTTGGCGTTCAATTCATCCTGCGGAATCGGGAAATACTTGTTCCGAGGCAACACGTTGCGTACCGGATAAACATCGTTGACCGCTTTTGGAATGACAGTCAGAAACTTGCCGGTCCGGGTCAGGTCATACCAGCGGTCTCCTTCGGCAAAGAACTCCCAGGCGCGTTCCTGAAGCACCGCATCAATAAACGCATCTTTGCTCAGGCCCGTTTGCAAATCGGGCAGCCCTGCCCGTCGGCGTACCGTGTTGACAAATCCGTAAGCCGCCGCTGTCGCGCCGTTCAGTCGGGCTTCGGCCTCCGCTGCCACCAGGTACATATCCGGCAAACGCAGAATGGGAATATTCGGAATGGATCCCTGCGTTGACACTGGATCCTGGTATTTTTTAATCAGAACACCTTTGGTCGTGATGGGCGTCACGCTACGTTGCGGAACACGCTGACCACTCTTATTTATGAATGTCGTATCTAAAAGCTGACGTCTTTTATCAACGGGGTTGAACGAATTGAAGAAGGACTGGTAAGCGAACATCGAGCCAAAAGACGTTCGGGCGTATTCCGCTCCGGCACTTCCCGCAGGGCCCGCCAGACCAACCATCTGGTGGTTCCGGCCCGGCGCAACTGGGTCTACTTCAAAGGCCCACATGTTTTCGATCCGGGCGGCATCTTCCTGATCGTAACGATATACATTCCGCACATCGGGCATCAGGGAATATTTTCCGGAATTAATCACAAGCTGCGCCTGTTCCAGCGCTTTTGCCCAATCTTCGTTGTACAAGGCGGCTTTGGCATACAAGGCGTTTGCTACTTCCTTGGCCGGGCGGCCTTTGTCTACCGCTGGATAGGAAGGCAGTCCCGCTGTCAGCGCCTGCTCCAGATCGCTATAAATCTGTTTGTAGACATCCGCCTTGGGGCTTTTAGCCACAATCGCATCAGCTTCCGTATAACTTGGCGTGTTCTTAATGGCCACGTCACCGAAGTTTTTCGTCAGCATCCAGTAATAGAAAGCCCGCAAGTAATAGGCTTCGCCGATGATCTGTTTTTTCCGCGCTTCGTTCATGGTTGCCCCCGGAACTTTGGCGATAATCCAGTTGGCTTTCTCGATGCCGTCGTAGCCGGAACTCCAGATTTGTTGCGGCGATTCGTTAGTCCGGTTGTTACTTTTCTGCGTCGTGTAATTAACGTCGTAGTTAAATAAGGTCAGTGTGTTGCGGCCAACAACGCCACGCGGATACGTTTGGTCATCGCTGAAATCGGGCACTAACGTAGCCGCCGGACCGCTGTACATATCGGCCAGCGGATCGTAGGCGGCCACCAGGCCTTTTTCCGCGTCGGCGGCGGTTTTGTAAAATGCTTCCGTATAAATGGAAGAGTAAATGGTTTCGTCGAGCTGGCAGGAAGTCAGACAGCAGGCGACTAGTATGGGAATGACTATTTTTTTCATGGATAAATCGGTAATTGAGATTTCACTCATTCACTCTTTCGCAATTCACTCTTTCACGCTCTACAACGTGATCTGAATACCGCCCAGGAACGAGCGTGCCTGCGGATATACCAGGTTGTCGATGCCAATGGCAGTGTTTGAACCCGCGTACGTATTCACTTCTGGATCAAAACCGCTGTAGTTCGTGATCGTGAACAGGTTGTTGGCGCTGGCGTATACCCGAATCTGCTGGATGCCCTTGATGCGCGGCAACGTATAACCCAACGTCACGTTTTTGCAACGCAGGTAAGACCCATCTTCAACCACATAATTCGTGATTGGCAGGCGATCTGCCTGGGAACCACTTACGTACTGGTTGCTCGGATTGGTAGGCGACCAACGGTTTACCAGCCCTTTCAGCATGTTTCGCTGACCCAGTGGGTTTTCGAACGAAAGACGGCTGGCATTGTAAATATCATTGCCCTGCGAACCCGATAGGAAAGCGCTGAAATCGAAGCCTTTGTACGATAGATTGGTCGAAAAACCGTAGATGAACGCCGGGTTAGGATTGCCCGTAATGACCTGATCAAGTGAAGAGATCGTACCATCGCCATTGACATCCTTCACTTTATGGCCACCCAAACGACCGCCGTACCCTGGCAAAATGGTTTCGCCGCTCTGGTTGATGCCATCGAAGACATACGTTTTGAAAATGCCAAGTGGGTCGCCTACTTTCAGGAGCGAATAAGCCGTAATGAACCGCTCCGGCGTAACACCGCCATCCAGATCAAGCACCTTGTTGCGGTTCATGGTCATGTTTCCCGAAACGCTCCATTGCAGCGGACCATCCAGCAACCGGGCATTGACGGCAAATTCCAACCCTTTGTTTTCCAGCGAAGCAAAGTTTCCGGTGATGGTGCTGTACCCCGAGCTCAGCGGCAGGGCTTTCACATACAGCAAATCTTTCGTGGTTTTCTGGTAAGCATCCACAATCACACTAAAGCGGTTGTTCAGCAAACTAATGTCCACCCCGATGTTCGCCTGTGCCGACCGCTCCCAGCGCAAATCCGGGTTGGCAATCCCCGCAGGGTTGATGCCCGTTACGTACGCATGATTAAGGTTATAGTCGCTCCCTGACGCCGAAACCGTAGCCAATGACTGATACGGACTAATGCCACCCGCGTTTCCGGTTATGCCATAACTGGCCCGCAATTTCAGATCTGATAACCAGGAAAGCTGTTTGATGAATGGCTCTTCAATAATGCGCCAGGCCGCCGAAACAGCGGGAAACAACCCGTATTTGTGGTTCGCACCAAACTTGCTGGAGCCATCTACCCGCGCCGTCAGATCAAGGAAATACTTGTCTTTATACCCGTAATTGACCCGCGCCAGGTACGAATCCAGTCGCTGCCGATTTCGATAGCTGCTTACTGTCCGGTTTAAGGCCAGTTGCAACGCATTATTCTTTGTGGCATCGTTCGGGAAGCCCGTTGTCTCAATGATGTTATCGTTGAACAATTCGGCCTGGGTCGCAAATACGGCGGTTCCTTTCAAAGAATGATTTTTCGCCAATAGCGTGCTGTAAGTCAGGATACTTTCGTGCAATAAAGCCGTATTGTACCGGTTGATTTTCGAAGCCGATCCCGAATTATCGTTCAGATCGTTCTGGGCAACGTTAGCGCGGGGATTGTACGTATCACGCAGGCTGCTTTGCAAATCTACGTTGAATGAGGCGCGGTACGTTAAGCCTTTCGCAATGTTGAAATCACCGTACACATTAGCCAGCGTACGCTGAATATTGTTCTGATTCAGGACATTAGCAAACGACAGCGGGTTGGTTACCTCCCGGTACTGACCATTTGCCTGCTCGCCAAACGGAAACAGTGAGCCATCAGCCCGGTAAGGCTGCAAGGTCGGTGGCGCACCGATGGCCGCGCCCAGAATCGAGCCTGTTACTACCCCGGCATCGCCAATGGTCTGCGAACCCGTGGTGATGCCCGAATTGATGGCATAAGTTCCCAGAATACTGGTTCCCACTTTGATGCGGTCGCTAATCTTGTGGTCCACGTTTAACCGCAGTGAGTACCGCTTAAAAGCCGAATTAACAATAATCCCCTTCTGGTCGAAATAGTTGAGGGAAAGGGCCAGCTGCGTTTTATCCGTCCCACCGTTGATCGACAACTGGTGGTTTTGAATTGGAGCCTCCCGGAAGATGATATCCTGCCAGTTAACCCCTTCGCCCAGCGAGGCCGGATCAGGATAATCATTTCGCTTGAAAATCTCGTTTTCCAGTTGGGCAAACTCAGTCGCGTTCAGGACTGGAAGCGTTTTTGCCACTTTCTGTACGCCATAATAGCTATCGAGCGTAACGCGGGTAGCACCACTTTTTCCGCGCTTGGTGGTAATCAGCACCACCCCGTTGGCCGCTCGTGATCCGTAAATCGCGGAAGCCGACGCATCTTTCAGAATTTCTACCGACTCGATGTCGTTCGGGTTAATCGTCGAAAGGGGACTCACGTCGTTGATGCCACCGCTGTTGGAAATCTGAATGCCATCGACCACGTACAAAGGCTCCGAATTCCCGTTGATCGAGTTCGTTCCGCGAATCCGCACGCTAACGTTACCGCCCGGCGCCCCCGTATTTTGGTTTACCTGCACCCCTGCCACCCGCGACTGCAAACCCTGCGCCACGTTGGCCACGGGCGTTTGCACCAGTTCGGCGGCCTTCACCGAAGCAATGGAGCCGGTCGTTTCGATTTTCCGCTGCGTGCCATAACCCACGACAACGACTTCGCTCAATGAACGTTCATCGGACTGCAACGTTACGTCAACGGTCGCCCGGTTACCGATTTTGGTTTCCTGTGAAACATAACCGATGTAGGAGAAAGAAAGCGTAGCATCAGCCGCATTCGGGACGTTTAGACTATACTGGCCGTTAACGTCGGTAGTTGTGCCTTGCTGCGTTCCTTTTATAATAACGTTGACGCCCGGCAAGGGCTCCGCCCCGGACGTAACCTTTCCGCGTATTGTTTGATTGCGCTCGTTTTGAGCCTGAACAGGCACTGTACATACTAGCCAAACCAGCCCGAGCAGACTGGTCACCATGCGTAAACGTTCAACAAATCTCATACGTAAACCTGGACATAGCGCCCGAAGAGTTAAAGGTGGTTAAAATTCAAAAAATACAATATTTGAATAGCTACTGTACTTTAAAAGGACTGTGGGCATTCTTTACTAGCATCAGCAGATTTGGATGTGTAAAGCCATATAATTACCCGCTTTTTACATATTCTCATTGATATTACGGTACAGATCTAATTTTGTAAAGGATTTTTTGAGTTATTTTTTTGGGAACATTCCCAATTAATTGGGAATGTTCCCAAAAAGACATTTCATTTTGAGAAGCAGAAGTGAGTAGAAGAACGTGGACACTTTCTTTGGTATTAAAATAGTTCAATGGCATGAAAAATCATCAAACGACCATTATTGATATTGCCAAAACGCTTCAACTTTCTAAATCGACAGTATCGCGGGCGTTGACGGGCCACCCCAATGTGAAAGAAAAAACCCGGCAAATGGTCCTTGATCTGGCGATGCAACTCGATTACCAGCGCAACCAGCTCGCCATTTCGTTACTGACCAACCGCACCCAGACTATTGGCATCATCATTCCGGAATTTTTGAGTTTTTTCTTTCCCAAGGCCATTATTGGGGCGCAGGAGGTGCTGGCCGAAGCGGGCTATAATGTCGTCATTTGCCATTCCAATGAATCGTACGAAACCGAGGTGGCCAACACCAAGGCGCTGCTGGCTAGCCGGGTCGATGGGCTTCTGGTGTCGCACACGAAAGAAACGCGCAATTTTGATCACTTTAAAGTGTTTGAGCGCAAAGGTATCCCCGTCGTTTTTTTCAACCGAATTGTGGAGGAGTTAAAATGCTCAAAAGTGGTCGTCAACGATTATGAAGGCGCTTTTCAGGCCGTTGAACACCTGATCAAGTGCGGTAAACGCCGCATTGCCCACCTGGCTGGCCCGGATTCGCTGCAAAATAGCCGCGACCGGCTGAATGGCTACCGCGATGCCCTCCAGCATCACCAGATTCCTATTGATCCCACCCTCATTATTTCGTACGACTTAACGCTGGACAAAGCCAATATCTACGTCAACCACCTGCTTAATCTGCCGCAGCCACCCGACGCTTTGTTTACCATTAACGATCCTACTGCCATCGAAGCGCTGAAAGTGATCAAAGGCCGGGGGTTACGCATTCCGGAGGACATGGCGGTTGTTGGTTTTAGCGATGATCCGATTTCGGCGCTGATTGAGCCGAGCTTGACCACCGTGGCCCAACCCGTTGGTGAATTGGGCCGCCGGGCCGCCCAGTTGTTACTCACGCAATTAGCCAGCGACGAACCCACCCATAACGCAGAAACCGTTATCTTGCCCACCGAATTAATTGTTCGCGCCTCTTCGGGCGGCTTGCCTACCCCATCATGAAAGCTTTATTTTTTGCTGTATGCTCCCTGCTGATTTCACCGATCATGCTGGCGCAAAACCTCATTCAATACGTCGATCCGCTCATTGGCACGGCCAACGCCACCACCGAAAGCGCCCGAAAACACGGTGAAGGGACCGAAAATAAAGGGCAGACTTTTCCGGCGGTGGGCCGCCCCTTCGGCATGACGCAATGGACACCCGAAACCCGAGCCACCGAGGTAAAATGCGTTTCGCCTTATTATTATGCCGACAAGCGCCTGACGGGCTTTCGGGGAAGTCACTGGATGAACGGCAGTTGCACGCAGGACTACGGCAGTGTAACGCTAATGCCTTTTACGGCAGCTCAGCTTGATACGCTTAAAACCCGCCCTACTTCCCGCTTCAGCCACGAAACGGAAACGGCAAAGCCAGACTATTATAAGGTTACACTTGATGATTTCGGGATTACTGCCGAAGTGACCGCTTCGGTTCGGTCCGGGATTTTACGCTTTACGTTTCCTAAAGGCCAGGCCGGACGCATCTATATTCACGCCAACAGCGACGAAAAACAAGGTTCGGTACAGTGGAATCCGAACCAGAAAGAAGTTTTTGGCTATAATCCAGCACACCGTATCTACCAGGGCTCCGGCCAGTCGGCGGGCTTCAGCGGCCATTTTGTGATTCAGTTTGATCAATCTTTCGTCATTAGCCAGTCCAAAGCGGGACCGCAATACGTGATCGTTACGTTCCCGGAAGGCGGCACCATTCAGGCGCGTGTTGGCACTTCATTTACCAGCCTGCAAGCCGCAAAAAAGAACCTGCAAGCCGAACTACCCAACTGGAATTTCGAAGTCGTACGCCAGCAAACCCAGAAAGTCTGGAATGAAACTCTGGGTAAAGTTCAGGTAAAGGGTGGTACGAAAGACGATCAGGTTAAGTTTTACACGGCGCTTTACCACAGCTACCAGCTCCCCCGCATTGCCAGCGATGTAGATGGTTCTTATCCCGGTTTCGCCCAGGATACGACCACGCACAAAGCCGTTGGATTTGATTATTACGATGATTTTTCGATGTGGGATACGTACCGCGCACTCCATCCGCTCATGACCATTCTGGAGCCGAAGCGCAGCTTGCACATGGTAAAATCGCTGGTGGCTAAGGCGCAGCAGGGCGGGTGGATGCCGATTTTCCCGGCCTGGGGAAGTTATACCGCCGCCATGATTGGCGACCACGCCAGCACCATGATTGCCGACGCCTATCAGAGAGGCATCCGCGATTTTGATACCGAAACAGCCTACCGCTACATGCGCCAGAACGCTTTTGACAGCCCCACAACAATAGAATACAAAGACGGCAAAGGACGGCGGGCGCTAACGTCTTACCTAAAATACAATTACATTCCGTTGGAAGACAGCGTGTGGGACGCCTTTCACAAACGGGAACAGGTTTCGCGGACGCTGGAATACGCGCTGGACGATTTTGCGCTCTCGCAGTTCGCGCACAGCCTGGGCAAGACTGCTGATTACGAAATCCTGCAAAAAAGGGCGCAGAACTACCGCAACGTCTTCGACCAGCAGACGGGATACGTGCGTGGACGCTACGCCGACGGGCGCTGGATTGAACCGTTTACGCCCTTTCAAAAAGCCAGCTATATCTGCGAAGGCACGCCGTACCACTACACCTGGTATGTGCCACAAGACATTCCCGGCCTGGTGGAGTTGATGGGTGGAAAGACTAAATTTCTGGAGCGCCTGAATACGTTTTTCGACGGCGGTCACTATTGGCACGGCAACGAAACCGACCACCAGGCCGCCTACCTGTTTCCCTACGCCGGACAGGCGCGCAAAACCCAGGAATGGGTGCGCCGGATTGTTCGGGAGGAATACGGCGTTGGCCCAGGTGGCATTACGGGCAATGAAGACGCTGGGCAGATGTCGGCCTGGCTGGTTTGTTCGATGATGGGTTTTTATCCGGTATGCCCCGGTAAGCCGGAGTATGTGCTGGGCAGCCCTTCGTTTACCGAAATCCAGATTCAGCCTGACGCGAAGAAAAAACCATTTGTGATTCAAGCAGTTGGCAATAGCGATTCCAAACCCTATGTCGGCAGCATGCAGCTTGATGGTAAAACCTACACCAATTTTGTATTACCCCATCGAACCATTGCGGAGGGCGGAAATTTGCGGTTATTGATGAGTAAATAACCGCATCCAGCAGTAGCTCAAGAAGTAATATACCTAATAACATCCCAACAAGCAAAGCTACAGACTCCCGAAGAAGAGAGAAAATAGGTCATAGGAACTGAGGCCATAGGCTAAAATAGCGAAGCGGATTTCAGCTAAAAATAGTTGTCAACCATATAGCCTTGCTATACCCGTTAACGGTCTAACAGAACACCTATGAATTACATCCCAGAAACCGAAACCGTTGAAAAAGCGGCTATGCCTTTGCCTGAAACCAGGGAAGTCACGCTGAAAATCAATGGTACCGAACGACAATTGACAATTGCTCCCTGGACGACTTTACTCGATGCCTTGCGGGAGTACCTTGATCTGACTGGCACGAAAAAAGGCTGCGACCACGGACAATGCGGTGCTTGCACGGTATTGGTAGACGGGAAACGCATTAATTCGTGCCTGACCCTGGCCGTCATGAAAGAAGGGGCCGAAATCACCACCATTGAAGGGCTAGCGCAAGGCAAGGCAGAATCACCGGCGGCGAGCTCGCTCGACCACCTACACCCGCTGCAAAAAGCATTTATTGAGCATGATGCATTTCAGTGCGGTTACTGTACGCCCGGCCAGATTTGTTCGGGTGTTGGCCTGATGAACGAAGGAAAAGCCAAAACGACCGATGACATCCGTGAATTGATGAGTGGGAACATTTGCCGTTGCGGAGCCTATCCCAACATTGTGTCTGCGATTGAGGAAGTGATGCGAACCAACGAAAACAACCAGCAAGGATGAATCCATTCTCATACACCCGGGCCGAAGCAGTCGATACGGCTGTGAGCGAAATTAAAACTGGCGAGGCTGCTAAATTCATTGCTGGTGGCACCAATCTTCTCGACTTGATGAAGGAGAACGTCATGCGTCCGCAGCATTTGGTCGATATTACGCATTTGCCGCTAACCACCATTGAAGAAACGGAATCGGGCGGTTTAATGCTCGGAGCGCTGGTCACCAATGCCGATACAGCTTATAATGAGCTAATTGATAAACGATACCCTTTGCTGGCCAAAGCCATTCTGGCCGGAGCATCACCGCAGCTGCGGAACATGGCTACTGACGGCGGCAACCTGATGCAGCGCACGCGCTGTTATTATTTTTACGATACGGCAACGCCCTGCAACAAACGTGAACCGGGTTCTGGTTGCTCGGCCATCAACGGCTTCAACCGCATCCACGCGATTCTCGGAACAAGTGAACATTGCATCGCTACACATCCCTCCGATATGTGCGTGGCCCTGGCGGCACTGGAAGCCATTGTGCACGTCACGAGCGAACGTGGTTCGCGCACGATTCCGTTTGCTGATTTTCACCGACTACCCGGCGATACACCGCACTTGGATAATACCCTGGAACCCGACGAATTAATTACGGCCATCGAACTGCCTGCCAAAGGGTTTACTGAACACAACAATTACCTGAAAATCCGTGACCGGACGTCGTATGCCTTTGCGCTAGTATCCGTTGCGGCCGCTTTTGACCTGGAAGAAGGCGTTATTCAGAACGCACGGCTGGCTCTGGGCGGCGTAGCACACAAACCCTGGCGCAGCAGCGAGGCCGAAGCATTGCTTAACGGCAATAGCCCCACCGAAGAGACTTTCCGCAAGGCTGCCGAAGCGGTCGTGCGCGATGCGAAAGGGTTCGGTTCTAACACATTCAAAATTGAGATGGCCAAACGTGCCATTGTTCGGGCACTCACACAAGCCACAGAATCTGGACAGAAATGACAGCAACGAACCATATTGGAAAACCGACCAACCGCGTTGACGGACGCGCGAAAGTCACCGGCGAAGCAAAATATGCCGCCGAATACAACCGATCTAACCTCACCTATGGCGTCGTCATTTCCAGTCCGATTGCCAAGGGAAAAATCACGAAAGTTGACCCGAGCCAGGCCCTGAGCGTACCGGGCGTTTTGAAAGTATTCACGCACGAAGACCGTCCTAGTCCGGCTTGGTTTGACCTTAAATACTTTGACGAAGACGCGCCGCCGGGTTCTCCATTCCGTCCGCTTTACGACAACAAAATAAAGTACAGTGGTCAGCCCATTGGTTTGGTTGTGGCCGAAACCTTTGAAGTAGCTCGCTATGCCTCTACGTTGGTTAAATACGAGTTTGAAGAAGAAGCGCACGTTACCAATCTGGAGGAGCATCAGGAAAAGGCCCGCAAACCAAAAACAGGTCTTGCCAGCCTTCTGAAACCACCACCGCCGAAACCGCGCGGTGATGCCGAAAAGGCATTCGCGGCCTCACCTTTTCAGATAGAAGCGGAGTATGTTCACCACGCGGAACACCACAATCCGATGGAGATGTTTGCTTCGACGGTGATCTGGCAGGGCGACGGGAAGCTGATGGTTTATGACAAAACCCAGGGAGCGCCTAACAGCCAACGGTACATTAAAAACGTTTTTAGCTTATCAGACGAGGATGTGCGCGTGCTGACACCCTACATGGGCGGCGGCTTCGGCTCCGGGCTTCGACCTCAGTACCAGCTCTTTCTGGCCGTCATGGCGTCCATTGGCCTCAAACGCTCCGTTCGGGTTTCGCTGACACGCCAGCAGATGTTTACCTTTGGCCACCGGCCCGCTACGATTCAAAGACTGAAGCTAGGCGCCTCGGCCGATGGAAAGCTCCAGGCAGTCATGCACGAAGCGGTTGCCGAAACGTCGCAGTTCGAAGATTATACTGAAGTGGTGGTCAATTGGTCGGGCTTGCTTTATCAGTGCGAAAATGTCAAACTTGATTATAAGCTGGTTCCGCTGGATGTTTACACGCCCCTCGACATGCGGGCACCGGGCGCCGTGACGGGTATTCCTGTTTTTGAGTGTGCCATTGATGATTTAGCTTACAAAGCCGGAATCGATCCGCTCGAATTTCGCCTGATCAACTACGCCGAAGAGGACCAGAACGAGAAACGGCCTTTTTCCAGCAAAGAACTCCGCGAATGCTACCGGCAGGGCGCTGAGAAATTTGGCTGGAGCAAGCGCAACCCCGAACCGCGTTCCACCCGGGAGGGCAACTACCTGGTTGGTTGGGGCGTTGCTACCGGCACCTGGGATGCAAACCAGATGTTCGCCCAGGCGAGTGCCGTTTTGTCCACAGAAGGCAAGCTCATTGTTAACAGCGCCACGGTTGATATTGGAACGGGAACTTACACCATCATGACCCAGATTGCCGCCGAAACCCTCGGACTGGCCCTGGAAGATGTGACCTTCAAGCTAGGAGATACGGACCTGCCAACGGCACCAATTTCGGGTGGTTCCTGGACGGCAGCTTCGGTAGGCTCGGCAGTACAGGAAGTTTGCAATATCATTGGTGAAAAGCTTTTCAAGCTGGCTCAAAAATTACCGGGCTCACCATTTGCAAAAGCTAAAGCAGCCGATGTTGCCTTTGCCGATGGAAAAATGTACCTGAAAAGTAATCCCACGGTGTCTGCTTCCATCATAGACGTCATGCGTAATGGACACGTTGTAAACGTCAATGCCAAAACAACGGCTTTACCCGATGTACTTAAGCAGCGAAAATACACCCGGGCAACGCATTCGGCGGTTTTTGTGGAGGTTAAGGTCGATGCCGATTTAGGTACGGTCTACGTAACACGTGTTGTTAACGCCATTGCCGGTGGGCGCATCCTGAATGCAAAAACCGCCCGAAGTCAGATTGTTGGCGCAACGGTCTGGGGCATTAGCAAAGCGCTGGAAGAAGAATCCATTATGGATCACCGCCTCGGACGCTTTATGAACCACAACCTGTCTGAGTATCATGTTGCAGTCAATAATGACATTCGGGACATCGATGTTATTTTTGTGGAAGAACACGATATGATTGTGAATCCGCTGGGCGCGAAAGGACTGGGCGAAATCGGAATTGTGGCCGTACCCGCTGCCATATCGAACGCCGTTTTCCACGCAACGGGTAAGCGAATCAACGACACACCGATTACACCGGATAAGTTGCTGTAAGCACTAAATGCACAGAGCTTCCGCAAAGCGGCCCCGTTCTTTCTGGGCTGTTTTGCGGAAGCTCTTTTTTTCTAGAACTCTGGAAGCGTTTTCGGAAAAACGCTTTAGCGTAGTCCTAGTTCATTGTCCTTTATCATGCGTTTGGCGCGCAGAAACCGCTTCAGTTCGTGTTCGTCGAAATTCGGCGCGGTTGGGTTCATGCTACTAATGCGAATTTTTCCCGAAGCGTGAATAAACTCGTTGTTTCCGATCCACATCCCTACGTGCACAACCCGTTCGCCTTTATCAGCCGTTGCGGGCTCCCCAAAAAACAGCAGATCGCCCGGTTTTAAGTTCGCAAAATTTTTGTCGGGTGTAGCAATCAATTCGCCTACGTGTACCTGCTGCGAGGCGTCACGCGGCAGCGTCTGTCCATTCAGGAAATAAACCGTTTTGGTAAAACCGCTGCAATCCATCCCTTTGTACGAAGTTCCGCCCCACAAATACGGAATACCCATCATGTGTTTAGCCGTGTTCACCAGGGACTCTTCGGTTGGTTTGGCTGTTTTTGCCCAGTCGGCGTAGCGTTGCGCCTCGGTTTTAGAAACGTAGGCAATGCGTCCGTCGGGAAAGCGGGCGCGAAAGTATTTCTTCTCTTCTTTTTCCAGAATCAACCTATCTCCAGCCACCAGATCTGAAACGGTCTGCGATTTTGTGTTTGGTTCGCTATAGCAAAAGCCAAATGGATGCGTATAAATGATTTTCTCGGCACTTTCCCAGCGGTCGAAATCCGCTTTTTTCATGCGCTGTAAACCCCCAAAATCGACCCAGGCAATGTACTGATCGGGCGTTTGCACGAGGTACCAGCCCCGGTCTTTGTCCCAAACCCGCAATGGCATTCCCAGCAGCGCCTGGGTGGCCAGCTCGGCCGCTTCCCGTGGATTGGAACGCAGGTTAGCCACCGAAATATTGACAATGGCATACGACTCCTCTCCCAGCACCGACGCGGGCAGCACCTGAATTTCGTCGCGGAAGGAAAGCCCTTTCTGGGTTAACTGATTTAACAGCGTTTGCTTGGCATCGGGTAGGTTTGTTTTTCCCGTTAAACGCCCCGTCGAATCAGCTTCGACCTGAAAAATAGCCACCCGTTTATCCGGAGCGGCCTGTTGCCGAACCTGCGAAATAATGTCCTGTTTGGCAGTCAGTTGGCTATCAGTCTGAGCAAATACCAGGGCGGGTAGCCAGACCGCCATAAACCCTAAAACACAAGCTTTTTTCATTGTTGATGCTGTCAGTCAGGCGAAGATAGACCTGGGCTGTTTAAATTACAATTGGGCAGAAGCGCAAAAAGCAGAGGGCTTTGATGGTTAACCGAAGTCCCTCTGCAGGAAGATTGACAAGTGGACAGGAGAAAAAGTCCCGAAAAATAGCATTAATTAGAAACATTGTCAGCAAGGAGGCACATTATTTCTGATATAATGTTTATTCTACGGCACTTTAGTCAACTATAGTCCTTATCCGGTATCTTTTTATTACTTTTTCCCGCTTACAAGCAACGTAGCTAACCGTTCTAAATCGTCAGCTGTGTGCAGCGCGTTGATCACAATTCGCGTATTGGGCTTGTCCGTTGGTGAAGGATAGGCAAAGCTATAAATCAACACCTTATTCTGGACTAATTGCGCGTAGATGCCGTCGTAGGGCGTATAAAAAACCGGATAACCCTTGCTATGCTGAAACAGAGGAGAGCCCGTTAATAGCTCTTCAATATGGCTGATATTTTGTTGTAGTTGCTGAAAAGATGTCTGGTAAATAGCTTCCGCCCGGCTATAGGCATACAGATAAGCGGGTGGCGTCGGAGAGCAGGCGCCGAAAAAAGCCATTCGCCGGATGGCACTCAGAATCGTTGACTCCGCGAAAAGAACGCCCCCGGGCAATCCCATCGCCTTCGCCAGAGATGCCGTCACGATGGTTCGTATGTTTGGCCGACGCGGAACCTGCCCTAAAATACCGCGTCCCCCCTCCCCGATAACACCCAGTCCGTGCGAATCATCGATCAAGAGCGTAATGGGTAGGTCGCCAGGCAAGTCAGCTACCCAATCAAACGAATACCTAACCGACTGAACAGCGTCCAATGAATTAACAACAATGGCAATTCGGTTACTTGTCACGGTCCGCAGCCGGTCGGGGAGTTGTGCCGCCCAAGTTTCAAACGGCAGCGACGGCAGCGCAACCGACGGCTCATGCCAAATGGCCGGGTGAGCCGACGGCCCATAAACAAAATGGTAGCCCTCGCTTTTTAGCCAGGCCATGACCATTTGCCCCGCCATCATGCCCGACGAAAGCGTTAACGCCGCCTCGGCCCCAGCGAAAGCCGCCAGTTTTGCTTCGGCTTCCTCGTAGATGCCTAGCCGCAGATTCCCGTTTCGCGATGAGCCAAAAACGGTGCCATAACGCCCCAAGCCTTCCGCCAATAACTGCTGAAAATCTTTGTTTTGCGCAAGACCCAAGTAAGACGTTCCGCTGAAAAAAAGGTATTCTTCGCCATCCAGTCGTATCGTTCGGCCGGGCAGGTGATCAATGGTGTAAAAATCATTCATAAGCGTGCCCCGGTCCCATTTTCGGTAGCGTAAAGTACTCGCCCATAATCGAATGTCACGCCGGTGGCCGGGTCGTTGGCGATGAGCAGCGTGCCGTCCATATCCACGTAATCAAGCAAAGGCAGCAATTGAGCAATGGCCGAAATACCAACGCTGGTTTCGTTCATGCAACCGACCATTACCTTCATCTGGTGCCGGCGGGCGGCATCGATCATGCGTCGGGCGGGGGTCAGACCACCGCATTTGGTCAGCTTGATGTTGATGCCGTGGAAATAGCCCGCGCACGTATCCACATCGCTTTCCACAATGCAGCTTTCGTCGGCAATAATGGGCAATACACTTTCGGCATAAACGCGCTTCATGCCTTCCCAATCGGCAGCTTTGAGCGGCTGTTCGATAAATTCAACGCCCAAGGCTTTTAGCTCTGGCGCGTAGGCAATCGTCTGGTCGGCGGTCCAGGCACAGTTGGCATCCACGCGAAACGTGGCGTCGGTATGTTTTCTTAACGCGCGGATAATGGCCAGATCATCGTCTGTCCCGAGTTTGATTTTATAAAGCGGCCAGGGCAATTCCTGCATTTTTTCCACCATTTTCTCCACCGAATCGATGCCAATGGTGTAGTTTGTCAGGGGAATATGCGTTGGATCGAGATTCCAGAATTGATACAAGGGCTTTCTGGCCCGTTTGGCAACCAGGTCATGCGCTGCTTCATCCAGGGCACACTGCGCAAACGGGTTTTGACGCAGGTGCGGATTCACCAAGGCCCAGAGTTCTTCCGCCGATTGCCATTCATTTAACTCAACTAGCGACCGAAGGCTCTCTAAATCCTCAATCATCCGGTCAATTGTGATGCCGTAATACTTATTGGAAGTCGCTTCACCGTAGCCCCGAACTTCGCCATCGCGCAACTCAACAATGAGCGTTGGCTGGACATCGCGGGAGTCGTGGGCAATGGTAAACGTATGTTTCAGACGGAGATCGAAACGGTGGAAATGCAAAGAAATGGACATACACCTGCAACTTACTAAATTCGCTATTAACCCAATATCTTCTGCACCGCTTTTTCCAACTGAACCAGCGGCAGTGTGCCCGATTGCCGCCATTTGATCTGTCCTTTATCAAAAAGAATCAGGGTTGGAACGCCTTGAATCCGGTATTGCATCGCTGCCTTCCGGCTTTTATCAATATCAACTTTCAGGACTTTTACCTTGCCTTCGTTGCGGCGGGCAAACTCCTGAAGGATCGGTGCCATTGCTTTACAGGGGCCGCACCAGGTGGCGTAGAAATCAACCAGAACGGGCTGATCGCCTTTTATTAATTCAAGAAAAGAAGCCATAATTTTACTTTGTTTTACTGTTAAATCCCTGCTAACTTAAACTTCACTTTTTGGTCAGCAAGCCTTCTGTCTGTTCTTCGGCCCGGCGAAGTTCGTCTATAATTCGCCGATTCCAAGACTCCTGTGCCATTGTATTGAGTCCGTGCTGTGTTTCATCGTCGTATTGCGTCTGCCGTCGGTTCATGTCGCGGTAAGCTTCCAGGTACAAATACTGAATCCGACTGTTGTAATCCTCCACGTCCATCTCGTCGTCTACCAGAATTCGCTGCTTGAAGCGTTCCACCACCAGCTTAACAATATCAAAATGACGTTGTTCGTGCAACAGACTATAGCCTTTATCGGCGGCGGCCACACTCGGCGAAACCCACGACATGCTCTTCTGCATGTATGTTTTAAAGGTCAGCTCAACGTGTAAAAAGCCATTCACCCAGCGCGGTTTACCTTCGTAGGAAAACGAGGAAAAAACGGCAGCTCCCAGACGACCCGTGCGCGGTGTTGCCTGAAAATCAGACCAGCTTAACGGATGTTTTGAGCTATAAAAAACGGTATCGCTTTTGGTATCCTGCGTCGTGTAATCCTTGAAAAAAAACCGGATTCCTTTCAGCATCGACAGACTGGTTTGGCGGTTGGCGGGCACCCAGTCGGACAGGTAGATCATGGCATTTTCAACCGCTCGCCGGGCCACACCGCCCAGAGGAGCCGTTTGGTTCAGCGAACGAACGTAACGCGTTTCGGTGGTATAGCCCGTTAGCTGCCCCAGTTGCTGATCACGCGGGGTTTTAAACGTCATGGAAATTTTGAAGGAACCTTCAATTTTTCCGTCCGCCCGCATCGTTTCCGTAAATCGAAAAGCCTTCACCTGAACAACAACGGGCAAACGCGCCGTATCAGCCTGGAAATTAGGCCTTAATACATCCATTAGCGTACGCTCAAGGCTGCTGGCAAAGCGGGCTGGCTTCGTTTGCCCGGCATCGGCCCACAAATTCCCCAACGTACTTTTGTCGGAGCGCACATCTTCAACCCGCATGACGGAGAAGGAAGGTTTTACGATCCGAACGGGCTCCGCCGGAAAAGAAATAGTGATCGATTCCTGAGTCCGGCCAGGAATCAGAAACGCAATCAGTAAGTGCATGATCAGGAGTAAGTTCACATTTATAGAACGCAAACCCGCTTAAAAATATCCCAGAAAAATACACAATTTATGCGCGAAAAGGCCATATCGGAAAAGCGTCGCCTACCTCAAAATGAGTCTGGTCGGCGGGCAGTTCCATAAAACCATCACAATCGAGCAAATTGGCATAATCGCCGGAGCCACCGCCCGGAAACGGGGTTGCCTCCCGGGTGCCGTCGGCGGCCTGCACCAGGCGAACGGGCAAGAAATAGGTCAGCGTCGGTTTAAACACAACGGGCTGGCTGAGTCGGGCCAGAGGTTGTTGGGCCATTGGCAAACCCAGGGACGCTTTTAGCCACGGAAGCAGGTAACGATAGGTACAAAGAAAGGTTGACACGGGGTTTCCAGGCAGGCCAAACACCGGTTTTATCGCTTCTGCTTCGGTCGCCACGCCAAACCACAACGGCTTTCCCGGTCGCTGGGCAATCTGGTGAAACATCTCTTGCACGCCTATTTTTTTCAATACGTCCGGCACAAAATCCGCTTTCCCTGCCGATACGCCGCCGCTCAAAACCAGGGCATCCCCCGCCGCAAGCAACTCACGTAACGTTTGCTCCATGCGGGATGCATCGTCCTGCACGTGAGCCAGCGTGACCGAAGCACCCGCTGCTTCCAGCGCCGCTTTCAGCATGTAGGCGTTTGACAATCGGATCTGGTGTGGTAAAGGGGTTTCCTGCACATCGACCAACTCATCCCCAGTCGAAACGACAATAACCTGCGGAGGTCGGGTTACCAGCAGCTTGCTTTTACCCACCGACGCGGCCACCGCGATTTCAGCCGAACTTAGGCGTGTTCCGCTTTTCACCAATAAAGTGCCCGCGAGTCGGTCGGAACCCTGCCGGTGGACGCTCTGGCCTTCCAAGACGGCCTCCGTACGGATTTCCGCCAGTTCGTCGGCAATTCGCAAATCCTCGTAGCGAATGACGGTGTCAGTTCCTTCGGGAAGGACCGCACCAGTCATCACTTCCAGGCAGGCGGTGGGGTCCGTCAGTTGCTGCCGTGGCTGGCCTGCGTACTGAATTCCCGCTATTCGAAACGTCCGGTTTCCGGCGGCGTAGTGTGCATATTGGATGGCAATTCCGTCCATCGTTACGCGGTCAAAGGGGGGCATGTCGCGGTCGGCAGAAAGCGGCTCACGCAGCATACGCCCGGCGGCCTGTTCCAGTGGAACTTCCTCCGCCGAAAGCGTTAGCAGATACTTTTGAATGGTGGAAGAAGCAGAATCAACTGTTTGCATAGCCCGTTTTTCTTGCAAAGGAATGAAAAGTAGCTTATGCGCGAACACCGTTTTACCAAGTTTTCTGAAACGAGACCGTCGCCCATATGTACAGGAATAGCTTTTTTACAGTTACTTTTTAAGATTTATTTTTCATATTACCAGAAAAAGCACTGTCTATAAACTCATTACAACCAGAAGCCGTTTTCTAATCTGTACCTTTTTTAAGTTTTATGATTGCCGGTTCTTCCGCTTCGACATCTTCTGATACAGTTCATGAATCAACGCTTTCAGCAACGCAAACTGGCTGGACGGGCGTACACTACGAAATTTTTGTTCGGGCCTTCTGCGACTCCAACGGAGACGGCATCGGCGACCTGAATGGAGTAACGTCAAAACTGGATTATTTGAAGGAATTGGGTATTTCAGCAATCTGGCTTATGCCCATCACGCTTTCGCCTTCTTACCATAAATACGACGTCGTTGATTACTATAGCATCGATCCGGAATATGGCACAATGGATGATTTCAAACGCCTGATTGCCGAAGCACACCGCCGGGACATGAAGGTGATCGTTGATTTTGTCATTAATCACACGAGTTCTGAGCATCCGTGGTTCCGGCAAGCCTGCCAGAGCCGCGAGAATCCGTATCACGATTGGTATGTCTGGATGAGTCAGCAAGAAATTGATGCTACCAACGTTGCAACGCGGGAAATTACCGCCGATTCGCAGGAGAAAAACCCGTGGCACGCCGTGGCGGGAGCGCCTTTTAAGGAAAAATACTACGCCCTCTTCTGGAAAGGCATGCCCGATCTGAACTACGATAACCCCGCCGTTCGGGAGGAGATTTACAAAGCCGGAAAATTCTGGCTGACAGAGGTAGGGGTGGATGGTTTTCGGCTGGACGCCGCCCGCCACATTTATCCCGAATGGGAAGAACCTAAGAACCATCAGTTCTGGGAAGAATTTGGCCGCGAGATGGAAGCCGTTAAACCCGGTGCCTATACGGTGGGCGAGGTTTGGACGCGTCCTGAGCGCATTGCGCCGTATTTCCGGGGACTGAAAGCCAACTTCAATTTTGATTTGTGCCTTGCTTTGTACGACGTTATTGCCTGCGAAGACGATACACAGAACGTTATTGATTTTCTACTGGAAGTGCGGGCGGCTTTTGGACAAGTCAACCCGCAATTTATTGACGCCATCATGCTATCCAACCACGACCAAATCCGTATTGGCAGCATTTTGAAAGGCAATCTGAATCACTTGAAAGTGGCGGCCTCGCTCCTGCTGACCCTTCCGGGCAATCCTTACCTGTATTACGGCGAAGAAATCGGCATGCAGGGCAAGAAACCCGACGAATACATTCGCGAGCCGTTTTTGTGGGATACCAAACGAAAAGACAAAAACCGTAGCCGCTGGACCAAAGCTAAGTACTCCACCGACAAGCGCGTTACGCCTCTGGCGTTGCAGCAACCAGATCCGGCTTCGCTTTACAACCACTACAAAAGGCTGATTCATTTCCGCAATGTCCACCCTGTTCTGAACGATAACCTGAGTGTGCTGGAAGCCAGCGATATTAAGCAGCCGGGTATTTTGGCTTTTGTTCGACGCTCCGGGGATCAGTCGGTGCTGGTCATCCATAATTTGACGGGTGAACGCAGCGAAGTCCTTCTATACCCTGATTCAACGGCCGTTAGCAAGCGCATTCGCTTCGATACTGTCGGTGACGCCGAGCTTCTCGAAAGCGGGAAATTGTGCCTTTCGGCCTACAGTTGCGTTGTGTTGGAGGATATTTTATAGCCTAATTAAGCCTGTCTTTTCGTTTATTTTCCGTTGCTACCGGATGCTTTGGCGGGGACTTGATGGCCAAACTTGGTACCAAAAAAATCGCCTGCATTCCAGCTTGGTCGGGAGGGAGCCTGGGCGGTTAAATAGCCAATCAAGAACTGAAGCTGGGCGTGTTTGGCCGCCGCTGTCCAGTCAAAGGGCTGATCCATATCGTCTTGCGGCGAATGATAAATGGTGCTTCGCCAGTCAAGGTTAATGCGCAGACCATCAAGTTGGGGATTTCCGGTTTGGGAGCCGCTTTTCACATAAATGGCCGGAATTCCCTGCCGAACGAAGCTAAAATGGTCACTGCGCATAAAAACCGTCTGTTCAGGAATGGGGTCCTTAGCCACCTGAACGCCCAGATGAGCCGCCGCAGCGGCCACTTCCTTCCCCAAACTGGAATGTTCGGCCCCGTAAGGCACAATATCCAGCAACGGATGGAAAAAGAAAGGCATATCCAGGCATAAATTAGCCACAATCTTTTCTTTAGGAACAGTCGGGTTACTGGCAAAATAATCGGAGCCTAAAAGCCCCATTTCTTCGCCCGTTACGCCCACAAACAAAATTGACCGTTTGGGCGCTTTAGGCAGTGAGGCATACAAGCGGGCCGCCTCCAGATTGATGGCCACACCCGACGCGTTGTCGTGCGCTCCGTTGTAAATAGAATCGCCCTTGACGGGCCGACCAATGCCCAGGTGATCCAGGTGCGACACATAGACGATGTATTCGTCTTTCAAGACCGGATCCGTTCCGGGTAGCAGACCAACCACATTATAACCCACAATGTCGTCTCCTGAATTAGTTTGCGTCCGCATGCGGGCCGAAATATTGAGCGGAAAAGCTTGCGGAGTGCCTCTTTGCGCCTTGGCGATTACTTCGAGAAAAGGATATTTTGTGCCTGAAAACAGGGAACGAGCCGTGGAATCGCCCAGAGCCGCAATGCCTTTTAATTCCGGGAAAACACGCTGGGGTTTGCCTTCCTGATCGACCCACCGGTAAATGCCCTGACGTCCCCGGTTAGCGGAAGCTTCCACACGCATCCGAAGATCACTCGGTAGGCTAAAGGAAATTACCCCAACAGCTCCGTGCGCAACGGCATTTTCCGGCTTGGAAGAGGTGTAATACGCACGCTGGTTGGACGGAAACGTAGTTGGCGCGCCGTTGAAATAAGCGACAATTTTGCCTTTAACGTCAATTTTCTGGTAGTCGTCGTAGCCCAGTTCGGGTGCTGTAATTCCATAACCAACAAAAACGACCGGTGCCGTTACTTCGCTGGTCTGATTTCCGTAAACCGGGCTGAGGGTGTAGTTCTTACCGTAAATCAGGGGTGTGTCTCCGTTTTTACCAACAAAAGCAAACGAACTCTTTTCTTCCTGCACCTGCCAGCGCCGCAACGGCACCTTCTGTAAATACGTTTTTCCTTCGCCGGCGGGTTGCAGACCAAGCGCTTCAAACTGAGCGATTACGTAGTTGGCCGCGAGCGTATATCCGCGCGTTCCCGGTTTACGTCCTTCCATCGCGTCGTCGGCTAGAAAACGCATGTGCGCCCGAATAGCTTCGGGTCGGACATTGGCTACAGCCTCCCGCGCTTCGGCAGGAATTGTAGAGGAATTACTGGTCTGAGCAATGGCAACTGACTGACCAAGAAAAAAGAGTGCAAGAGAGCTACTGAAAAGGCTAATTCTATTCACTACGGAGTAACTTTTTCCCTAAAATAGGCTATTGCCCGCTGATAGTCAACTACCTTTCAACGGGCAATAATCAAATTAAAACGGGTTATTAAGGCCGGTGAACTTTACAGCGGCTTAAAGGGGAGAGATGCCAGTCTTGGTCTGGATCGCAGCGTTGGTTCGTTGAACGCGTTTTCATGCTGGTTGTAAATTTATAGTTCCTATTAAATTAGTTAGGCAGGTTAGCACTGATTCCTTGGGAAAGTTGCTAAGGGTTCATCGAGCCTGTCTCTCCCCCTTTCGATATAAATCCACAACTACTTACTGGTAGCTAGTAATTGTAAGACGCTACAAATATAGGACGTCTATTTTTAATTACCAACTAATTCTATAAATTTTATAGGCTAAATAGTTTATTTATTTTTAACACATCTGAAACCCAGGTTATTACTACCGCTACTGGCCTCGCCTTTTCCACGGCTTCCTGCTTTATAGCGGGTGCAATATTGATCGGAACATAAAAAAGATCCTCCCTTCTGTACGTACTTTACCGCCCCTGGTTCATCCGGGTCATAGCTATTGGTGGGGCCTTTGGGATTTTTCGCGGGGCTATTCTGGTAATAGTCCGGGCGGTACAAATCCTGACACCATTCCCACACATTTCCATCCAGGTCATACAAACCGTACGGATTGGCTGGGAACGACTTGACGGGCGCTACCCCCGCAAACCCATCTTCTTTGGTATTCTGATCGGGAAAATTGCCCTGGTAAATATTAGCCACCCATTTTCCGGCGGGCTTCAGATTAGTTCCCCAATAATAAGTTTGGTTCCCTTTGTTGCCCTGGGCGGCAAACTCCCATTCTGCTTCGGTAGGCAGGCGCTTACCCGCCCACTTGGCATAGGCGGCGGCGTCTTCGTAGCAGACGTGTACCACAGGCAGGTTTTCGCGCCCTTCAAGGCTGCTTTTCGGTCCTTCGGGATGCTGCCAACTGGCTCCGGCAACGTACTTCCACCACAAAAGCGGATTCTCTAAAGACACGCGTTGACTGGGAGGCGTGAACACCGCCGACCCCGGCACCAGTTGCTCGGCGGGAACACCGGGGAAATCCGCCGGATTTAAGGGCCGCTCGGCTACCGTCACATAGCGGGTAGCGGCCACAAACCGGGCAAATTCGGCATTGGTGACCTCGTGTTTATCCATCCAGAAGCCATCGACAGTTACCGTATGCAAAGGCCGCGCATCCGGAAATTCGTCAGCGCCCATCTGAAAAGCGCCACCCGGAATCCAGACCATACCCTCCGTGTTCTGCTGGCCCGACTCACTTACCGAAGCGGCCTGCTGAATGGCGCTTGCCCGCGATGGCATTCCATTGGCTGCACAGAACGCTACGCTGTCTGCCTTGCTTACCTGCGCAGTCTCCTCCCCTTTTTGGTTTTCGGAATGGCATCCCGCGAGGCCAAAAAGGACCGTTCCACTAAGCCATATAGCCACTATGTAGTTGCATTTCATACCCAAAAGCCAACTCAAAATTTTGTACAATTACCTATATTCGTGTAACCTGAATTACGAAGTTATAAGCTTTCTGGCGGAATCAAATACTCAGGAAGGAAGCTACATACTTGGGGAAGTTTGTGGAAAAATTGCCACAAAAAAAGTCCTGCCGTCTTTTGAACAACAGGACTTTTAGAAGAAAAACGTATGCTTAGTTATCGTCTTTACCGTCTGGATCTACTTTATCCTCGGCTTTATCGAATGCATTTCCAATGTTTCTACCGGCTTTCTTAAAGCCACTTTTGATGTCTTGCCAAGCCGCAGCCGTCGCATTTTGGGCTTTATCGATATCGTTGCCAAGCTCTTTTCGCTCGTCTTCCAGTTTAGCAAGCTGCTCTTTACTTTCCGCTTTTGCTTCGCGGCCTTCGCGCTTGATTTTAGCCTGCATTTCGTCAATACGGGTATCCAGCTTCTCTTTCTGGACCTTCATTTTGGCTACTGCTTCGTCACGTTCCCGCTTGAAATCAGCGGCAGCTTCATCGCCGGCTGCTTCCATTTTATCACCAGCTTCGCGGGCTTCCTCGCGGGCATTGGCGGTAGCGTCTTTCGCATCCGCTTCAATGGCTTCACCGGTTTTTTCTAAAGCATCGTCTGTACGGGCATCATTTTTTCCATTATCGCAGGCAGTTAGTGATAACGAAGCGATCACCAGCACGGCACCCGTGTAAGAGCGTAGTTGTCGGAATATAAGCTGTACTTTTTTCATAGCGCTAAAAACAGTTAGTTAATTACAAAGGCTGTTAGCAAATGCCGTGCCGAACCATTTTTAGCAAATCCCAGCTCTTTCTTACAACCCTTTCCATTTGATCGCGCAGCCAACCGCTTTCGTGATGGTAGTTACAACGGGGCGGCCTGTCAGCAAACTATTCAGCGCCTCTTCCATGTACCGTCTTTTCACACTTCCTGCATCCTGTGGACTGTCATCCAGTGTTCCTATGTATTCCACGACAAATCGGTCGCCGGTCCGTTTCAGCAGGTAGGCGTGTGGCGTTCTGGTCGCGCCGAATGCTTTGGCCACTTCCTGCGTCTCATCGAGCAAATACGGAAACGAATAACCTTTGTCGGCAGCGCGCGCTTTCATGTTTTCGAATGAATCGTCTTCGTAGGCCGCCGGATCGTTGGGCTGAATAGCCACTACAGGAACGCCCTGCGGCGCATATTTCCGGTCCAGAGCGATGATGCGATCTTCGTATGCTTTGGCAAAGGGGCAATGATTCGACGTAAAAATTACAATGACCCCTTTACTGGTTCGGTAATCAGAGAGGGCAACTTGCTGTCCGTTGGTATTTTTCAACCGAAAATCAGCAACTACCTCGCCAATGGTGTAGGCGGCAGTCCGGCCTAACACTGGCGTCTCAACCTGCGTTGCTGACATCAACAACACGGCAAGAAGGCTGAAAACCCATTTTGTTTTCATGTATAGAATATGCTGATCTAAATGTAATATACGCATTATTTGGCATAAGTTGGTAAAGCAAAATCCATGCTATTAAGACCCGCAATTCCTAAAAACCCCTATGCCCGTTCGCTTAGTAGAGCGTATAATCCTGCCACGCAAGTTATTCATTAGATTAGTGAAAGGGCGATTAGATTAACCTTTTATATATATTTTTCATTTAAACAAAAAACCGCTATATTTGCACCTCATTTCCAAGAACATAGTTTTCTGTATCAACCATGTACGCAATAGTTGAGATAGCAGGTCAGCAATTTAAGGTAGAAAAGGGCCGTTACGTCTACACCCACCGGTTGGAAGGCGATGCGGACGCTGCACTTGTGTTCGACAAGGTATTACTTGTCGATAATGACGGTACGATTTCGGTTGGCGCTCCGACCGTCGAAGGCGCTTCTGTATCCGGTAAAATTCTGGAACACCTGAAAGGCGAAAAAGTAATCGTCTTCAAGAAAAAACGCCGGAAAGGCTACCGGAAGAAAAACGGTCACCGTCAGTACCTGACGAAAGTCCTGATCGAAGATATTACTCTATAAGTTTTGAGTTGAACCCGTTTCAGTCCCTGAAACGAATAGATCTTAGAACGAGAAACTAACAAAAAAATGGCACACAAGAAAGGTGTAGGTAGTTCCAAAAACGGCCGCGATTCGATGAGCAAACGCCTTGGCGTTAAGCTGTTTGGCGGCCAGAAAGCCATTGCCGGTAACATCATCGTTCGGCAGCGTGGCACAAAACATAACCCTGACAAAAACGTAGGCATCGGCAAAGACCATACGCTGTTCGCTCTCGTTGATGGTACGGTTAACTTCCGTAAGGGCAAGGATGGCCGCTCATTCGTGAGCATCCTTCCGGTTGCAGCCGAAGCACAAACCGCAGAGGCTTAAGCCAGTAACGTATTCTTTTTGGAAGACCTGTCCGACTTTTCGGGCAGGTTTTTTTATGCGCTGCAACTAATTCAGAAAAGCTGCTGTTTTGCCCAAGACAACTTTTGACATTCGATTCGCTATGAATACCTTGCTTCGTCCCCCCGTCATGTTATATACTGAAATGAGCCCTAACCCAAACTCCATGAAATTCGTGGTGAACTTTGAGTTGGTGCCCGACGGGCTTTCGTTCGATTTCAGCGACCCATCGGAGGCATTGCTCGACAGCAAATCGTCGCCGCTGGCAGTAGCTCTCTTCGGCTTCGACTTTGTTAAGCGCCTTTTTATCGCCAGCAATTTCATCACCATCACGAAAGATGATGCAACCGAGTGGGAAGACGTTCTGTTTGAGACAAAACAGTTTATTAAACAATACCTGGAAGAGCAGAAACCTGTTTTTACCCAGCGCACCATTGACAACAACTCTACGAAAGTAGAAGCCGATTCGCCCACCGTTCAGAAAATCAAAGCGGTGCTGGATCAATACATTCGCCCCGCCGTTGAATCAGACGGAGGAGCCATTAATTTTTATTCTTTCGATCAGGAAACAGGTCTGGTAAAAGTGTTGTTGCAGGGTTCCTGTAGCGGCTGCCCTTCCTCAACCCTAACATTGAAAGCAGGCATCGAAAACCTACTGACCCGGCTTGTACCGGACGTAAAGCAGGTAGAAGCAGAAGGCGTTTAAACGTGCGCTTTCATTCTAATAAAAGTCAGTTTTATTAAAACCTGCCCGTGGGCAGGTTTTTTTATGGCTCCCATTTACTCAACTTTGGGTCATAATTTCGTTTTGGTTGTGACTTTCCGGCTGCGAAGCAGTTTTGTCAATAACCATTGCTTTTAAGTCGTCATTTTTTGCATTTATGATACGTCAAGCGGCATCCATCTGCCTAGTCTTTCTTTTTAGTTTGCCCGTAGTAGCCCAGAATATGCTGGGAGTTTCTACCAGTCCTTATGGCGGCACTCATAGTTTGTACATTAATCCGGCCTTTGCGGCTACCTCACCACATTCCTTTTACTTAAATGTTGCGGCGGTTAATGCCCACGTCAGCAACAATTATGTTCGCTATCAGGCCCCTTTCTCCCTGTGGCAGCTTGCCCTGGGGCGTGTCCCACGCGAATACCAGCGCCCAGACGGCTCCGTGCAATTCAAGACGGACTACACGGGCGAAATTTTAAACGACCAATTGAAATCCGGTACGGCCTGGGTTGAAGTACGTGGCCCTTCTGCGCTGATCAAGTTCGGGCAGGGTGCTGCCGTGGGGTTAACAACCCGGTTGCGGTCGGCGGCGCAGTTTCGGAATGCGTCGGAACAGCTGCTGTCGCTGGTTCGGGCGGGGTTGGAAGATGAAACGCTTTACAACATACCCAGCCGGGACAATCAATTTAGCGCAACCACCAACACCTACGCCGAAATTGGCCTGACGCTGGCCATTCCCATTCTCCAGGATGATTATCAGCAACTGAGCATTGGCGCTACTGTCAAGCGACTGAAAGGGCTTACATCCGGCTTTTTAATCAACAACGGACTGAGTTACCGGCTGCGGATTGATGAAGTAAATCCTAATTCCGTTTATCTACAAGCAGAATCCTTGAATGCTGAATTGGGCTATACGACCTATTTGCAGGAAAAAGGCCGCTCGGTAACACTCCGGCAATTGTTTGATGCCAACAATCCGGGACAGGGCTGGGGAGCCGATCTGGGCCTTTCGTATCAGCTCATGGCCGATGACAATCCCTCCAAACACATGCTGCGCCTGGGCGTTGCCCTCAACGATCTGGGAAATATTCAGTATAAGAGCCAGCAGTATGTGCAACGCTATAGCATCAATCAAACGAATCGTCGCTTTTCGCAACAGGATTTTGACGAGGTAAATGGCAGTGAAGACGCCGCCCAGGTGATCCGCAATAAACTGGAATTGACCGACGCAGACAACCAGCGCCAGTTTACATCGGGCTTACCAACCACCTTATCCATCAATGCGGATGTACGGATGAGCGAGGGACTTTACCTGTCGGGAACGTTGCTGAGCAACCTGCGGTCTAAAGATGCAATCGCCATGTATCAGCCTACATTGCTGGCTATCACGCCCCGCCTTGAAACACCGACGCTAGGCATTTCTATCCCTTTACTTTATCTAAATCAGGCATTTATGGCGGGTGTTTCCATGCGGTTAGGACCTGTTTTTATTGGTTCTGACAACCTGATCGGATTAATTGGCAGTACTAGCAACAATCTTAGACCGCGCGGAGCGGACATTTACGCTGGATTTTCTTTTGCAGGGCTGCGCCGGAATCCGTAATTTTAGCTTCACTCAAAAGATTTAGCAGTCCTGTTCGTTTTCCTGGATGAAGTTACGCATCAGCTATCTATTACTTTTTGTCTTTTTCCTTTCTTTCAGGGCTTTCGGCCAGCAACCAATTGCGAACGAGTATACGGTTCAGATTGAGGCCAAAGACGGGGCGGGTACTCCGGTTCCGGCCACGTTAACGATTACTTCGGAGAAAACGGGTCTTTCGCAAAAAGGGAGCTTGAAAAATGGTGCCTATACGGTGGCCTTGAAGACAGGAAGCTCTTACGAAATTGAAGCAAACCACGAAGCCTACCGCACGGTGCGCAAAAAGATTAAGCTTGACCCCGTGGCCAATGCGCAGCCACAGCTTAACGTGGTGTTGGAAATGACGCCCCGGCAGCCGGTCAAAGCGGCAGCTTCAACCATTGTTATTCGGGTTATTGATCAGGTGACGGGCCGCCCGCTGGCCGAAGGATTTGACATACGCATGGAAAATCTGACCCGCAATCAGGCGCTGGCCCCCATCGATGCGGATAACGGCAGCATTACGTTTCAGATTGAGCCGCTTCAGCAATTTCGGTTTGTGGTTAAAGCCAAAGGCTACGAAACGTACCGCTACGAAAGCGAAGCGCGCATGAAAAATGACATTATGATTCCTCTCAAAAGGTCAGCCAGTACAGCGGCACCGGCGGCGGTCGCTCAAGCCCCGGCAACGCCTACTGAGACGGTAACCAAACCGGCGCCCCAGCCCGTAGCCGTCAAGGCACCACCCATTGCGCCCGCTAAAACCGAATTACCCACCCTGGAAAGAGGCAGTGCAATCACACTTGACAACGTTTATTTCGATCAAAGTAGCTACCTGCTTCGATCCGATTCGTATACGCAGCTTGATCAACTGGTTAGCCAGCTTAAAAGCCGACCAACCCTCCGCATCGAAATTGCTGGCCATACCGACAACGTCGGTGACAACCGCCTCAATCAGGCTTTGTCGCAGAACCGGGCGCGGGTTATTCGCAATTATCTGGTAAATAGAGGCGTTGACGAAAAAAGGGTGCAGTACCGAGGTTACGGCTCCAGCCAGCCCGTAGCTCCGAGCGATACTGAAGAAAATAAAAAGAAAAATCGCCGCGTAGTCGTTCAGGTTCTTTCGGAATAAGGCTGGTTTGTTCGGTAATTTTTGCCTTTAGACAAGCATAACCTGTTAGCCAATTCATTTGTAATCCACCATAATTGCGTTAATTTGTAACTTATAATCCGAGCTTGCTAACTTATGGTGCGTGGTCTACTTTTTCTTCTCCTACTGTCATTTTCCAGCTTTTCGGTGTTAGCCCGGCCACTGGTTAATAGCCGGTTGGTAGCTGCGTATGAGTATAAAGTTAAGGTTGAAGTACAGGATAAATCAGGACAGCTGATCCCGGCAACGGTAACCCTCACGTCTGATAAAAACAAAACACCCCGGAAGCGCGTACTGAAAACAGGTTCGCACACGTATACGCTTCTCTCGGGTGATACCTACTATTTTGAGGCTTCGCAGGCCGGGTATGCTGTAGCCCGCAAAACCATCCGTATCGAACGCGTTGAGGATATACCGAAAGACGAGCAAACGGTCATTCTGGAAATGGCTCCGCTGGGCAAGACCACGCCAATGACCATTGTGGTTCTGGATTCAGAAAACGGGCAGCCACTTAAAGAAGGCTTTCAGGTTCAGTTAAGTGCTGAGTCTGACGATAAGCCTGCGGATAGCAAGATTGTGACGGAGCCTTCGGTTACGCTTCAGGCTGACTCCAGACAACCATTTCGCTTTCTCATTCGCGCCCGGGGCTACTTCCCGCACGAACACGAAATAGCCGATACTCGCCAGCCTAAAGACGTTATTATCAAGCTGCGGCGTCAGACCGAAGCCGTTGTTCGGCCCTATGATATTCGGGTAATGGACGGGGATTATCGTTATGTGCTTCCCCGCTGCGAAATCAACGTCTGGGATGAGCAGAAACGGCCTGTAAAAATTAATTTCGATAGCTATACCGGCGACTGGCGGGTGCATTTGGAAGAATCACAGAGCTACAGCGTTGAAGTAAAAGCAGCCGGTTTTATGCCCCACCGTGGCCCACTAACCCGTCCGCCGCAGTCCTTAATTCTGATTGTGATGTACCCGGATGTGCCCAAGATCGCCCAGGTGGAAGAAACAGTCAAAACGCCCGTCGAAGAAGCCAAACCAACGGAAGAGGCCGCCCGCCCTGCGTCTAAACAGGACAATATATTCACTCGGCTAGCCGAGAAACTAGGCCGCTCCGAAGAGCCAGATCTGGTGGGCAAAACCATTACGCTTAACAACGTTTATTTTAAGCAGGGCAGTTATGTTGTCTTGCCGGAATCGTATCCGCAACTTGATGAATTAATTGAAGCCCTGAAGAGCCGCCCTACCATGCAAATCGAGGTTGCTGGCCATACCGACCGCCTCGGCGATCCGCGCATGAACCTTTTTCTGTCCGAAAACCGGGCAAAATCCGTTTATGAGTATCTGGTCAAAAAAGGAATTCCTAAACAACGGCTCCGCCATAAAGGGTATGGTTTCGGAAAATCCATTGCGCCTAGCGACACGGAAGAAAACCGCCAGAAAAATCGGCGCGTAGAAGTGCGTATTATTGAAGGTTAACGCTCGATGGCTGCTTTGAGAACCCAAACCGCTCTTGCCAGTGGTCATACACGGTTTTCATCAGCTCTTTCATGTCGTCGAAGCTTAAGGGTTTGCTGGTGCAGGTCATAGCCCCCAGATCAACGCACAGGTCGATCTCGTTTTTATTCTGGGTGTTGACAAACAAAACCACCGGAATGTGTTGAAACACCTCGTGGCTTTTCAGCTGCCGGAGCGTATCAAACCCACTTAACCCGGGCATGAACTTATCCAGTACAACAATCCAGGGAATCGCTACGGGCGACGGGGCAGCGCCCAGGCTTTCTGTGAGATAACGAAGTAAGTGTTCGCCGCTCTCCAGTTCAACGACGGAACTCTCCAAACCGATTGACTCCAAGGCCATTCGCATGAGCATTCGATCCTCCTCATCATCATCAACCAATACAATGGTCGGCTTACTTGAAGTAGTGGTTGGCTCCATATGCATCGATTTGGTCCTTGCAACGTACTTGTTTGAAGGAGCAAATTTCTGCTTTTTTAGTCAATATACTAGACCATTAAATAAACTTAACTACTACAGAATCAACTAAACTTACTTTCAAGTAAGCTAACAGAATGGATTTAGACCTCTATTTAATAAAGTGATCTGCTTCGTGTACCTTGGTTTCGTTACCCAGCGAAAGCGTATAATTGAAGCCCTTGTGAATGCTGTAGGCTCCGTGTTCGCCAGCGCGATTGACAGCTAGTATGCCCACCTGCAAATCTTTGTATTCGGGCGTTTTTTTCACCAATCGACGGATCGCTTCTTCACAGGCTTGCTGGGGTGTTTTTCCCTGCCGCATCAGTTCAACGACCAGAAACGAACTCACCGCCCGCATCACGGTTTCGCCCAAACCCGTAGCACACGCCCCGCCAATCTCATTGTCAATGTATAAACCAGCGCCCAGAATAGGAGAATCTCCCACGCGACCGCGCATTTTGAACGCCAATCCACTCGTGGTACAAGCGCCCGAAAGATCATTTTTCGCATCAATAGCCAATACCCCAATCGTATCGTGCCGCTCAATATTGATTACGGGTTTGTATTTCGATTCTTTTTTCCAGTCTTCCCACGCTTTTTTAGCGTTTTCCGTCAGGAGATTTTCTTTTTTAAAGCCATTTGCCAAAGCAAATTGATAGGCCCCTTCCCCAGCCAGCATGACGTGCGGCGTTTTCTCCATCACGGCCCGCGCCACGGAAATCGCGTGCATGATGTTTTCCATAAAAGTAACCGAACCAGCCCGGCCTTTTTCGTCCATGATGCAGGCATCCAGCGTAACATGGCCGTCGCGGTCAGGCAAACCCCCGTAGCCAACGGACGTATCTTTGGGGTCGGCTTCCGGCACCCGGGCCGCCGCTTCGACCGCATCCAGCGCACGCCCTTTTTTATTTAGAATGGCCCATCCAGCCTCGTTTGCGCCCCGATTGTTCCAGGTAGAAATAATCAACGGGACCTGTGGTTTGGGTTGAGCAGCAAAAGATTTGGTAATATTTAAACGACTTAGTACAGCAGTGGCCGCTGCGCTGGCTAGCAGTTTACGACGGGAAATCATGGTTTGTTCGATGAACGTTTGAGGTAATTTTACAGTAAATAAAGCTACGTTTTACCGAACTACCAACACTGCCCCCCGCCGGTCCTCCGGTAAATCCCGCGAACGAATGACGTACTGGTACATTCCCGTGGGCAGGTTTTCGCCATTGTATTTCCCATCCCAAGCCTGGGCGTAGCCTTTGGAGTGGTAAACAAGGCTTCCCCAGCGATTGTAAATATCAACCGTACAATCCGGATATTCCTCTATGCCCCGAATATCCCAGGTATCATTCACCCCGTCTCCATTGGGCGAAAAGGCGTCAGGGACCAGCAAACGCACAAAAACCGTCACCGTCATCTGGGCCGTTGTGGTACAGCCCTGCGGACTAGTAACCGCCACTTGATACGTAGTTGTCGTGGCTGGACTGGCTTTTGGTCGAGCCATTCCTGGATTGTCCAGGCTGGCGGGTGGGCTCCACTGATACTGCAACGTATCGCTCCCGAACGGATTCAAGGTTAGCGCACTTCCCCGCGCTAGTATTGCATTTTCCAGTTTCACCACCGGATTTGTATGCACCAGCACTGCGAGACTATCGGACGACACGCACCCGGTTGCCTTGCTCGTTGTCTGGACTTTGTAATTGCCGGCCTCTGTGACCCGTATGGCTGAGGTGGCTTCCCCATTGATCGGAGTCTTGTTTTTGTACCAGCGATAGGTGTAGTTACCGTTGGAAGCAAGCAAATTCACGCCATTTCCCGGACAAAAATCCGTAGGTCCGTCGGCGGCTATTTTCACCGCTTCTGCGGTCCCATAGTCTAGCTTTACGCTGACGGGTGAGGTACTTGTTTGACCACAGGTGTTGGTAAACCGCTTGACGATGGTGTAGGTTCCCGGCTGTTGAGCGACTAAACTGGCCAGTGTATCGCCTTCCAGCGCCACGCCGTCCCGCTGCCACTGGTAACCCCATTCGGGCAGCGAATCGGTTCGAAGTGTCACCGTCTGGCCCTCACAAACGGCAACGCCCGTCAGGAAACCATTTTTGGTCGCTGTTACTGCCGAAGGAGGGGATGTTTTCAGAGAAATAACCGGCTCGGGAGGCGTTATCGGTGGGCACTCAACCACTGCAATCTGGAAATCGCGGCGCACCGAACCAATTCGTTGTAAGGCATTTCCCGGCTCAACTCGAAGTTCTTCACACAAAACGGTAAAGACAAACAGGCCGATCTGGTTCGGCGTGACACTGAGCAAACCCGTATTCATATCGATCTGCAAGGTAGGGCTTCCCGGCACAGCATTTCCCGCATCAAAACCATTTTGCCACTGCACTGTCGGATAATTCTGGCTTGGCTCATTCGACGCGCCGTTGCTCTGGCTCGTGAAACCCTTGTAAGGGGTTACGAGTGAATAGCGAAGTACGTCATTATCAGCGTCGGTTGCTTTAAAGCTAAAGGTCAGCGGTTTGTTGATGCAGGCATATAGCGTAACAGGGTTACTAAAAACAGGCGACGAGTTCACCCGCTCTTTCAACGAAGGAAACTCCAGGTGAAACACCATGCCCGCATCGTTGGGCTGAACAATGTTATTGATGGTAGGATTTCGGCAGCAGGTTCCGTATACGACATAATAACCCCGGGCATCGTCAAAGCGGTCAGGATCAAGGGTTAACTCCGCCGCGTAGCGCACTTCAGAAAGTTTTAGTGGCCGTAGGTTAACGCAGGCATTGTTGGTAGTCGAGATAACTTTTTTATCGGTTAAGGGTAATTTATAATCCCCCATTTTAATGTTATTCCGCCGACCGTAGATGGTCACTACCACCTCTGATTTGACATCGCCGACGTTGCTGTTCAGATCGTCCATGAACAGATGAATGCCCAGCACATAGCGGTTTGTTTTGCCGGTGGCTACCAGACGCACATTTCCACCAACAATGTGCGACGCCCAACAGGGAGCGCTCCAGGCC
Source organism: Tellurirhabdus bombi (assembly GCF_021484805.1). Taxonomy (NCBI): domain Bacteria; kingdom Pseudomonadati; phylum Bacteroidota; class Cytophagia; order Cytophagales; family Spirosomataceae; genus Larkinella; species Larkinella bombi. The sequence goes on from NZ_CP090557.1 coordinate 908,009, forward strand.
AACAGATAGAGTAGTATAAAGGTTACGGTGAAACGTCGAGTCATAGCCATCGTTGTCTGGCAATACTCCTACAAATATAATTCCAAAAGACGATCCTCGACGGCCAAACTCAATTTTACCCTACTCCATAGACAACTCATTCAGCAGAAACTGCCCGTTCAATTCACAGAATGCTGTTCCGTGCAACAATTTTTTGTAGCTTTGATTTACTCACTATTGCATTCGGTATGACTGACCGTGCCACGTTTTTCGATACCAAAATTGAATTTCTCAAGGGCGTTGGCCCCCAGCGAGCGGCCACGTTGAACAAAGAGCTGAATATCTTCACCTTTGGTGACCTGATTCAGTATTACCCATTTCGTTATGAAGACCGTACTAAATTTCATACCATTGCCGAATTATCGGACCTGCTGCCCGGTGCGCAGGTAAGGGGCCGCATTCGCGACTGGAGCATCATGGGCGAGGGCTCAAAAAGACGCCTTGTTGCCTCTTTCACCGACCATACCGGCACCATGGACCTCGTTTGGTTTCACGGCATTAGTTATTACGAAAAGTCTCTCCGCGCGGGCGGCGAATACATTGCTTACGGAAAACCGCTTTACTTCGGTAGCACGTACAGCATCACGCACCCGGAGTTGGAAATGCCTTCACCGGATACCGAGCAGGACGGTGCTTTTCAGCCGGTTTATAACCTGACGGAGAAGATGCGGCGCACGCATTTTGAGAGCAAGGCCATTGCTAAACTAATGCGCCAGCTTCTCGATATAGCCAAGCCTCACATTCACGAGACCCTGCCCGAAAGCCTGCTCCATAAATTCCGTTTGCTCCCGAAAGCAGAGGCAATGGAGCATATTCATTTGCCTTACAATCAGGCCTGGCTGAACCAGGCGCTTCGTCGGCTGAAATTTGAGGAGCTGTTTTTCAACCAGTTGCGTCTGATTAAAAACAAACTCATTCATAAAACTGAATACCCCGGACAGATTTTTCGCGATACGACCATCCTAAATCAGTTTTATAAGGATCACCTGCCTTTTGACCTGACCAATGCGCAAAAGAAGGTTATTAAAGAAATTTATGCCGACCTGATCAGCGGCAAGCACATGAACCGCCTGTTGCAGGGCGATGTGGGTAGCGGTAAAACCATCGTTGCTTTCATTACCATGCTCATGGCTATCAACAACGGTGCCCAGGCTTGCATCATGGCCCCAACCGAAATCCTGGCCGATCAGCATTACGAAGGCTTGAAAGTTTTTGTCGATGCGATGGGTTTGCACATCGGCATTCTTACGGGTTCGACCAACACCAAACGCCGCCGCGTCATCCACGAGGAATTGCAAAACGGCAAGATGAACATCATCGTTGGTACACACGCGTTGCTCGAAGACGTAGTACAGTTTAAAAATTTGGGCCTGTGCATCATCGATGAACAACACCGCTTCGGCGTGGCGCAACGGGCCAAGATGTGGGCCAAAAACACGGAAATTCCGCCGCACATCCTCGTTATGACCGCCACGCCCATTCCGCGCACGCTGGCCATGACACTGTACGGTAACCTCGATTTATCCGTTATCGACGAACTGCCGGCGGGACGTAAGCCCATCAAAACGGTTCACCGCTACGACACCCACCGCTCGGAAGTGTTCGGATTTATGCGGCAACAGATCGAGTTAGGCCGACAGGTGTACGTTGTTTACCCGCTGATTGAGGAATCGGAAAAGCTGGATTTCAAAGACCTGATGGACGGTTACGAGAGCATTTCCCGGGCTTTTGAAAAACCAAAATACCAGATTAGCATCCTGCACGGGAAGATGCTCGCCTACGAGAAAGACGATGAAATGATGCGGTTTCAGCGGGGCGAAACGCAGATCATGGTGGCAACTACGGTAATTGAAGTCGGTGTAAACGTGCCGAACGCGAGCGTTATGGTGGTGGAAAGTGCCGAACGCTTTGGACTGGCTCAGTTGCACCAGTTGCGCGGACGCGTTGGCCGGGGTGCCGATCAGTCTTACTGTATCTTGATGACCGGTTACAAACTGAGCAAAGAAACCCGCACCCGGATTGAAACGATGGTGAAGACCAACAACGGCTTCGAAATTGCGGACGTAGATTTGCAATTGCGCGGCCCCGGCGACCTGTCGGGCACGCAACAAAGTGGTATTGCCGATCTTCAGTTGGCCGATCTGGCCAAAGATGGCGCCATTCTGACCGCCGCCCGCGAATCGGCACAGGCCGTTTTAGACGAAGATCCGCACCTGATTTTACCACAACACGCTCCTATTCTGACCCAAATCGAATCGCAGCGGCAGGGCGAAACAAACTGGTCGCGGATTAGCTAACGACAAGGGTTATCGTTTCAAGCAGAAAACATGAGAAAGCTGGCCAAACTATTCGGCACTATACTTTTGGTGATTCTCCTTGACTGCGGTGTTCGAGTGATACCTCAGATTAATCACGTCACCTCTCTGGGTACACTTATATGGAACACTCTATTTTATGTTTTCGCATTCATCTTTCATGTAGGTTGGATGTACTTAGTCGCCATTAAAGTATTCATTGTATTTTCATTTCTGTTGCCAAACAAGAAAATGGCGTTCATCCTTTTAGGCAGTATTATCGCATTTCTAGCGTATGTTCTGCACGCCATTATATTTTCCCTTGAACTAGAAAAATCACAAGTTTATACCTCTGCTATCGCCTACCTAGTCATCGGTTACTTATTCGGGTTGTGTTTTTACAACATATTCAAAAAAGACCTGAAACCTGCCTAAAAACGGTTACCTGAAAGATAGCTAACACGCTATTTTCAAGCAGGTTTCAAGCCATGACTTTGCCGGTTATTTACTGGCAACTTCCATTGCCTTGCCTTTTTCCACTGCTTTCATAACCCGGAAAAAGTTGCCGCTCCAGATTTTTTCAATGTCTTTTTTCGAGTAACCCCGACGCAGAAATTCAACCGTAAAATTCTCATACTGACTCACATCAAAACAGTCAGCCAGGGCACCACCACCGTCGAAGTCCGCTCCCATGCCTACGTGATCGATTCCGATTAGTTTGACGATGTGATCAATGTGATCGACGGCATCTTTTACGGTGGCCAGTTGAATCGGGTATTTTTGATTTAACTCCATAAATTCGGCCCGCGCTTTTTTCTGATCCTCTTCCGACAATTTGCTCATGGCTCCCATCAAGGCGCGGCGGTCTTTTACGCCCCATTTTTCCAGCATGGTTTTCATCGCGGCTTCGCGCTCCGGGCTGGGCGGAATGGTTTTAACGTAATCGCTCAACAGGTTTAGTTGCACTACGCCACCGTTCTTTGCCAATGCCTTCAGCATGTCGTCGGTCAGGTTTCGGGGATGGTCGCAAATGGCTTTCGCGCCCGAATGGGAGGCAATAATGGGCACTTTCGACAGCCGAACCACGTCGTAAAATGTAGAATCCGACACGTGCGACACGTCAATCATCATGCCTAGCCGGTTCATTTCTGTCACCACCTGCTCACCCAATGGACTCAAACCCTGGTATTCGGCTCCTTTCGGGTCGGTTGATGAATCGCAAATATCGTTGTTGCTCGAATGGCAAAGCGTCATGTAGCGCGAACCCATGTCGTAAAATTTCTTCAGCATCGAAATGTCGTGGCCCATCGGATAACCGTTTTCAACGCCGATGAAAATCACCCGCTTGCCCGTTTTGCCAATCCGGTAGGCCTCTTCCGGCGTGGTCGCCAACTCTGCTTCCGAAGCCGTGTTTTTCAGCGTTGTATTTACTGCCTCAAAGATGCTCAGTGCCTTCTGCTTTGCTGTTTCGTGGCCCTCGGGCGTCCGTGGTCCCTGTCCCAGATAAACCGCCCAGAAAATCGCATCCAGACCGCCTTTTCTCATGCGCGGATAATCAACCTTGCTGTTGGTAGTGCGTGGATCGTTCTCTTTGGTAACATCAAATCCTCCCCGAGACAGCAGCATGGGCGTGTCGGCGTGGGTATCCACCGTAAATGCCTTTTCGTGGATTTTGTGCGCTTTTTTGAGCAGCGCCTCATCCTGGGCCGCAGCCGGAAGGAAGCCCGTTGCCAGACAGGCACAAAGTGTTGGGTATAGCCAGTTTTTCATCGGTATTTTTTAAGGTATTCGAAAAATGATAAAAAGGGTACGCGTTAACACGTACCCCACTGATTTATTAGTTTGTTGATTATTTAGCGAACCACAGTTTCATTTTTTTGTCGTTCTGGCCTCCCTGCCGCTTCAGCGCCTCTTTGAAGTTTACGTTGTTCAACGATTCTTCGGAGCCGGGATAAGGCAGCCGGGTTGGGATTACCCCGCCGTTGGTGTTAAGCGCGGGCGGCGACAGCACCGGAATCCCCGTGCGACGGTACTCGGTCCACGCTTCCACGCCTTGACCATATAAAGCGATCCACTTTTGCTCCATAATCTGCGTATAGCCTTCTGCCCCGGTTTTCAGGGCGTTGGCCGTTAGGTAGGCGGGCGCTACGGTCAGGCCGTACTGGCTGTGCGACGCTTTGATGGCATCGGTATAATTAGCCGCTACATCGCCCGCTGACGCAATGCCTTTATAGGCAAATTCCGCTTTGATGAGCAGCAATTCCGCGTACGTAATGATGACGCCGGGAGCCGTTGCCGCCACGAAGAGATTACCAACTTTTGAGGTTTTTGACAGTCCCAATGCGTTGGCGTCCGAAGCGGCCAGGCCGTTTGGAACGCCTTTGTAATCGCCCCCATCGGCCGGTGCATTGGCGTAAACCGTCAGGCGCGTGTCATTCATGGCCTTTAGCTTATTCACCAGCGTCGCGCTTACGCGGTGGTCATCCCGTGTTTTGCGATTTTCGTTAATGGGATTGTTGTTGGGAGCCGCCGCCAGGTAATTGAGCTGCACATTGTCAGCGTTAGCCGCCAGCACCGGGTATTTCGCCGGATCTTTCAGAATGCGCTCAATTTCTGTTTTTACATCAATAGGCGCATCGGCTTTGCCCAGCATCCGGTTCAGAATACGCAGGCTAAGCGTGTTGGCAAACTTTTTCCATTTCGTCAGATCGCCGCTCAGCAGAATATCTCCGGCAATGGCTTTGCTTTTATCCGTCACGTTAATCATGTCGTTGGCGGTTTTCAACTCAGCAATAATTCCGGCATAGACATCTTTCTGCGCGTCGTATTTGGGTTGAAGCGTTCCTTCCAGCCCCTTTACGGCATCCGAGTAGGGAATATCGCCATAAATATCCGTCAGCAGAGAAAATACCCACGACCGTAAAATGATGGCTACAGCCTGGTAATTCGGGTTGCCTGTTTCGGCTCCAATTTTATAAATGCGCTGATAATCAGCTATCGCCTCGATGTAAAAATTGCTCCAGCCCGTATTTACTACATCGTTGGACGTCGTGTACTGATCAACGTCGGTATACTGAATCCGGGCCCAATGCTGCGGAATCAGGTTGCCAATGTCCTGCCCAATCGATCCTCCCCAGTACACATCAACGGCGCTCTGAATACCGTGCGGCATGAACAAATCAGCGCCAGCCGTTGTCGGGTTATTTGGGTTGGTATTGAGTTCATCAAATTCACCTGTGCAGGCAGACATCCCTAACAGCAGGGCTGCCATCGCGGCTTTATATCGGAAAGAATAGAAAATGCGTTTCATGCGTCAAACTAGTTTTACAAATTGAAGCTGATGTTGAAGCCAACTGAACGGGTGGTCGGAATCTGTCCGTTTTCGATACCTTGCAGGTTACCGTCGTTATAAAAGCTGGTTTCTGGATCAATGTGCGGAATGTTGCTGTGCAGCAACGCCAGGTTCCGGCCAACTGCCGAGATCATGATGTCCCGGAACGGTAGTCTTTTGAACACTTTGCCCGGCAACATGTACGAGAAGCGTACTTCGCGCAGTTTGACATAGCTACCGTCGAAGATCGTTCCTTCGTTGTTCGTCAGCAGGTAGTATTTGTGGTGCCATTCTTCCGACGTAATTCGTTTGGTATTAGGCACATAATTCGGATTGTCAGCCGTTCCGGTGTTCACGACGCCTTCGCCCACAATGCCTTCTTCGCGACCAAACGTGGTTTCTTTCAAGACACCCGTATACCGACCAATGTTGATGGTTTGCGAGAAAATATCGCCCCCTTGTTTCATGTCGATCAGGGTGCTGAGCGTAAAGTTTTTGTAGGTAAACGTGTTCTGAAGGCCACCAATCCACTTCGGTGTGAAGTTCCCCAAGACACGGCGTACCGGATCAACTTGCGGATAGCCGCTGTTGTCGTATACGATGTTACCCGACGGATCGCGCAGGAAGCCCTGGCCGAAGAACGTTCCGTAAGGCTGGCCAACCCGCGCTTCGATACCCATACCCCGAACCGTTCCCAGCGTATAAGTCGTCAAGCCCTCGGCCAGTTCAATAACTTTATTACGGTTCTGCGCCCAGTTTAGCGAGATATCCCACTGAAATGCGTTTGTTTTAATGGGCGAGCCTGTCAACTGGATTTCAACGCCCCGGTTTTGCAGCCGTCCCGCGTTGAGCAGTTTTGAAGAGAAACCGGTTGCGTTCGAGATGTCAACCTTCAGAATCTGGTTGAAAGACTGTTTGTCATAATAGGTTATGTCCAGCCCAACCCGATTACGCCACAGCTTGATTTCTGCGCCAATTTCATACGAGTTGGTTAACTCTGGTTTTAGCGCGGCGTTCAGCATGGCGTTGCTTTCGGCCAGCGAAGGGGTGCTTCCCCAGGCGTTGGCATAGGCGTAAGTTTGCATCAGGTTGTAAGGATCGGTATCGTTCCCTACCCGCGCAATACCACCCCGGATTTTGGCTAGCGAAAGCACCGACGAGTTGACATTGAAGATATCGGTCAGGATGGCGCTAACGGCAGCCGATGGGTAGAAGTAAGAGCGGTTGTCGGCCGGTAAAGTACTTGACCAGTCATTCCGGGCCGTCAGATCCACGAAGAGGTAGTTGCGAAAACCAATGTTAGCCGACGCATAAAGGCTATTGATCACCCGTTCGTTGTACGAGTTTTCGGTTACCGGACGAAGCCGCGAGTTACCCATGTTCCACACGCGGGGGATGGCTAATTCGGCCGCACTCATGTAGTTACGCTGGTAGAAGTTACGGCGGTGGTTGCCACCAACATTGGCCGTAATATCGAATTCACCGAACTTTTTGGTTCCGTTTAGCAGGAAATCGGAGTTGGATTCCTGAACGTAAATCTGCTCTTCGTTGTAGCTGTCGAAGAGGTTAGACGTCCGGGCGGCATTCTTTGTTTTGCGCCGATCTTCGTAGAAATCCGTGCCTGAACGAGCCGTCAGCGTCAGCCAATCCGTAAACTTGTACGTCACGGCGAGGTTTCCAAACAAGCGATCCCGCTCGTTTTCCCGCGCGCTTTCGTTCAACTGATAGTAAGGATTTGTCCAGTAGTTGTGGTTCCAGTTGTTTTGGTAGATGCTGCCGGGAGCCCGGTAATTTTTCAGCTGCTCCATGTCCACCTGCCGACCGAACCAGATGAAATACAAGCCCCAGTTGGTGCGGTTGTCGCTCCCGTCTTTTACGTAATTCCCCGTTGCCCGAATGCTCAGCTTCTTGGTCAGGTTCCATCCCGCGTTCAGGGAAATGGTCCGGCGTTTGTAGTCAGTATTCGGTAAGATACCCGTTTGATTCAGATCCGTAAACGAAAGACGGAAGTCCCCTTTGTCGCTGGCGCCCGTCACCGAAATGTTGTTGGTCAGCGTTTTTCCAGTTTCGAAGAACTGATTGACGTTATCAGGATGAGCTACCCAGGGCGTTGCCTGACGAACGCCATCCACTACAGGCGAATCAAATTGTGGCAGCAGGCGACCATCTAATTTAGGCCCCCAGCTTTCATCGACGCCATCATTCACACCGGCACCCCGGCCATCGACGTACGAGAACAGGCCTTTGCCGCCCTGACCGTATTCGTTTTGCCATTCGGGCAGCCGGAAAGGTTTCTCAAACGTGGTATTTGAATTGACGGATACGCCAATCCCTTTCGAGCCTTTCCCACTTTTCAGCGTAATCAAAACTACGCCGTTGGCACCCCGCGAGCCATAGAGGGCCGCTGCGCTGGGGCCTTTCAGGACGCTCACCGACTCAATATCATCTGGATTCAGCGAAGCGGCCCCGTTTCCGTAGTCTACGCCTGTACCCGAACCATAGTTGCCGTTGTCGATGGGCACACCGTCTACCACGAAAAGAGGTTGGTTGTTACTCCCAATGGAACTGGCCCCCCGAATCAGCATCCGCGAAGACGCTCCAGGTGCCCCGTTGGAGTTCGTTACCTGAACCCCGGCAATCCGCCCCGACAAGGCGTTGACGAGGTTGGTCTCGCGCGCTTGGGTCAACTGCTTTCCCCCCACTTCCTGCACTGAATAACCAAGGGCTTTCTTTTCCCGCGTGATTCCTAGTGCCGTTACGACGACTTCTCCCAGAATCGCAGCATCCTCTTCCAGTTTGATATCGAAGGTGGTTTTGTCACCCACGGCAATTTCTTTGGGTAAGTGTCCGATAAAGGACACCACAAGCGTGGCGTTGGCGGGCGCATTCAACGAAAACTCACCATTAGAATTGGTTGTACTTCCTCGATCGGTGCCTTTAATGACAACATTAGCGCCGGGCAAACCCCCTCCGTCTGATTGGGAGGTAATGCGCCCTTTCAGCAGACGATCTTGTGCAGAACTGGCTACACTAAACAGCATAGCAAGCAGCAAACAACTTACTGTAAAGATATTCCTCATTGATTTTAGTGTTAAGAAAGCCAGCGATCTATTTATAACTTTTTAAATAATCAGTGCTATTTAACACAAAAAATTGTTAGTGTAAATTAAAAGCTAATTAATTGTTAATTCTTTCTTTTTTCAGAATATTAGTTGTTAAATAAGTTATATATCCCTTCATTGATCATTTTTTATCATTTATTACTCTGTTTTAAACATAAGCTTATATTAGAATTTCTATAACCTATATATTCATTATATCCATATAAAAATTTACCTCACCTTATTTTCATCGAATTATATTTTGTTCATTTATGTCTTTATAAAATAAAATTTAATTATACTGTCTATACAATTATTAAAGACTATTTTTTTATAATTTTTCTACCATAGCAGCTAATAGCTATTTTGAACATCTCATCTACTCATGCATAAAAGCAAAAAGACCGGACATGGATATACTCCATGCCCGGTCTCCGTTTTGTAAGGTATTTTAACTATATCGCTTTTAGGCGATCTTCTAATGCTTGCGGGTCCTGAATCAGTACCTCACGGGCTTTGCTGCCCTCAAATGGACCTACAATACCGGCCGCTTCCAACTGGTCAATCAAACGCCCGGCTCGGTTGTAGCCTAGTTTCAACCGGCGCTGAATGAGCGAGGTGCTTCCCTGTTGGTGAATTACTACGAGCCGGGCCGCTTCGTCAAACATTGGGTCCCGATTTGACAAATCAACGTCTTTCTCCTCACTCTGCCCACTCTCGTCGCCTTCAAATTCGGGTAGCCCATAAGCCGCATCATAGCCCCGCTGATTCGCAACAAAATCACAGATTTCCTCGATTTCGCCCGTATCCACAAACGGACACTGCAAGCGGATGATGTCGGAATTGGACGAGAAAAGCATATCGCCCATGCCTACCAATTGCTCGGCTCCCCCCGCGTCGAGAATGGTCCGTGAGTCAATTTTAGACGTTACCTTAAACGAAAGCCGCGCCGGGAAATTGGCCTTGATCAAACCAGTAATGACGTTCACCGAAGGCCGCTGCGTAGCCACCACCAGGTGAATTCCAATCGCCCGGGCCAACTGGGCCAACCGCGCAATTGGCTGTTCCACTTCCTTCCCGGCGGTCATCATCAAGTCGGCTAACTCGTCAATTACCAGTACGATATACGGCAGAAAACGGTGGCCTTTCTCAGGACTCAGTCGCCGCTGAACAAACTTAGCGTTGTATTCTTTCAGGTTCCGGCAACCCGCGTCTTTTAGCAGGTTGTAGCGGTTATCCATCTCAATACAAAGCGAATTGAGCGTGTTAACTACCTTCTTGGTATCCGTAATGATCGCTTCGTCCGAATCAGGGAGCTTCGCCAGGAAGTGACGCTCCAGCTTATTATAGAGCGTTAATTCCACCTTTTTCGGGTCAACGAGTACTAGCTTGAGTTGGGATGGGTGCTTTTTATAAACCAGTGAAGTCAGCAACACATTCAATCCCACCGACTTACCCTGTCCGGTAGCCCCCGCCATGAGCAAGTGCGGCATCTTGGCCAGATCCGCCACTAAAATTTCATTGGAGATGGTTTTACCCATGACCACCGGCAGCTCAAACGAACTCTTGGCAAACTTCTCGCTCGTAATCATCGAGCGCATCGACACCATTTCCCGGTTTTTGTTCGGCACTTCAATCCCAATAGTGCCTTTCCCAGGCATGGGTGCAATGATCCGGATGCCTAAAGCGGCCAGATTCAGGGCAATATCGTCTTCCAGGCTTTTAATTTTGGAAATCCGCACCCCGGCAGCCGGAACAATTTCGTAAAGCGTAACGGTTGGCCCAATGGTCGCTTTGATGTTGTCGATGGTGATGCCGTAGTTCTGGAGCGTCTCCACGATCCGGTCCTTGTTGGCTTCCAGTTCTTCGTTGGTTACTTTGGTCTGCTGATTTTCGGGATAATCGGCCAGCAAGTCAACCGTTGGGAAAAGGTATCTAGGCAGCTCAAGGGTCGGGTCATACAGACCGTTTGTCTTCAGGAGGTCCTCGTTAACTTCATCCGTCGGGCCAGCGTAGGCTTCGGGCACTGGAGCCGCAGGCGCAGCCTCTTCGATAGGTCTGACTGACGTATCTTCGATGGTTAGCGTGAGCTTTCCGTTCGAAGAGCCATTCAAGACCGGTGTTTTCTCTACTGGTTTTGGCAACTCTTCCTCTACTACTTCCTCCGGTATGGAAGCTTCCACGGGCGGCGGCACCGGAACGGGGTTGGGCTTTACGGCTCCATTGGTAGCGGGCCTCGCTTTAGGAACATCGATAAAATCCTCTAAATCATCTTCCTCATACTCTTCTTCTTCCCCAGTTGGCTCGTCGGTATGCTGTTCTTTTTCGGTTGGCGTTCTGCGGGGCATGGACGGCAGCGAAGGAACTGATATTGAGGTTATTCCGTAAAAGAAGATAACAAATAAAAATAGGGCAAACAGGATAATAGCAATACCGCCCCAACCAATGAGCGCGTGTAAGAGCACGTTTATTTCGTACCCAATTCCGCCGCACCAGACGCTGCCTTGTTGCACCTCGTCTTTCAAAAGCACCACATAACCGGCCAGCATACTGAACCAGGCCATGTAAAACAGAATTTCCTTGGTTACGCGCCCTAACGGCACTAAGTCACGCCCGAAGATCAGACGCCAGGAAGCCAGAAAGAGAATGAGCGGAATGCCTAAAGCTGCTACACCAAACCAGCGGAAAATAAATACATGCGCGATAAATACGCCCAAGATACCCAACCAGTTTCGCGTGTCTTCTCCGGTTTCCCGCAAAGCCGTTGTAGAGGCGGCATCTAACGTACTTTGGTCTGCCGTGCCGGTTAGCAGGTAAGACCCAAAAGCAGCCAGTAAGCCCAGGGACAGCAAAAACAGGAAGCCCCCTAACGACAATTGTGCTCGCCGGTCTGTACGCCACGCTTCAAAATTCAGGGTTCGTCCGGGTGTTTCTGTGGCCTTGCCGCGTTCTTTCCGGATCGTGTTTTGTCGGGTAATGGGTTGTGCCATGTTTATTAATATCGAAAACAGTACGCTACGATGGCCTTAAATTGAAAATCATCACGATTCGGTTACTTAACCAATGAGAAAGTTACTAATTATTGGTTGAATAAATACGTGGCCTACCTTACCGTTCGATTAATCTTTTGCAAATTCGGCTTGCCAGCGCCGGTCCTTCATAAATAAATCCAGTATATAGCTGAACCAGGCTTGCCCCAGCGGCTAATTTTTCCTGCGCATCCTCCGGCGAGTTAATACCCCCAACCCCAATCACGGGAAACGCCCGCCCTGACTGCTCGCAGAGATACCGGATTACGTCCGTGGAGCGCTCCCGAACAGGTTGTCCGCTAACGCCGCCCGCACCCATTGCCTCCACGGCTTTTGCGTCCGTTTGCAAACCGTCTCTGCTAATGGTTGTGTTGGTAGCAATCACGCCTGCAATGCCCGTCACCCGAACAATATCGATGATGTCGTCGAGTTGGCTATCGGTCAAATCCGGAGCAATCTTCAGAAGAATTGGTTTAGGGATGGTCTTTTGTTTGTTGACGCGCTCCAGCTCCTGCAACAACGCCATCAGGGGTTCTTTTTCCTGTAACGCCCGCAGTCCCGGCGTATTGGGTGAGCTGACATTGACAACAAAATAATCAACTACCTCGTATAGTTCATGAAAGCAGGCCAGGTAGTCGTCGAGGGCATTTTCGTTGGGCGTGGTTTTATTTTTACCAATATTTCCCCCAATAATAACTGATCCAGCGGTCTTTTTGGTCTGGCGTTTTTTCAGGCGCATCGCTGCCGCGCTGGCTCCCTCGTTGTTGAAGCCCATCCGGTTGATTAAACCGCGGTCGGCTTTCAGGCGAAACAGCCGGGGTTTGTCGTTGCCGTCCTGCGGGCGCGGGGTTACCGTCCCGATTTCGATAAAGCCAAAACCCAGGCAGGCCAGCTCATCCACAAAGTCGGCATTTTTGTCAAAGCCCGCCGCCAGACCCACGGGATTTTTGAACCGCAAACCAAACAGTTCCCGCTCCAAGGCCGGATGTTCGTAGGTAAATAATTGGCGGGTTAGATAAGGGATTCCGGGGATGGCTAAGGCAACTTTTAGAACAGACGTTGCAAAATGATGAATTTTCTCGGCGTCGAACCGAAAAAGGATGGGCAAGAGCACGCGCTTATACATAGCACAAAGTACGGCACATCAGCCCTACTGCGCAAGCCATTGAACCAATTCCGTGTGCATAATTTAGCGAAGCTTTGTCAGCCATCGTGCTGACAAAGCAGGGCAGTCAGACAATTGTATCAACCAAATAAATCCGACGACAGGTAGCGGTCGCCCCGGTCACAGATAATGCAAACCACCACGCCTTCGTCCAGACTTTCAATGAGTTTCAGGGCTGCGGCAACGGCACCGCCACTGCTCATACCGGCAAAAACGCCTTCTATTTGGGCTAGTTGGCGCGTCATTTGCGTTGCTTCCTCCTGCGACACGTCAATGATCTGATCAACGCGCTGGGGTTCAAAAATCTTGGGTAGATATTCCTGAGGCCATTTTCTGATGCCTGGAATTTGCGATCCATCGGTAGGCTGGCAGCCAATGATCTGAATGGCCTCGTTCTGTTCTTTCAGAAAGCGGGACGTGCCCATGATGGTGCCGGTTGTGCCCATGGCCGACACAAAGTGCGTTACCTGGCCATCAGTATCCCGCCAGATTTCGGGGCCGGTTGTCCGGTAGTGGGAGCGGTAATTGTCCGGGTTGGCAAACTGGTTTAGCATCAGGTAACCTCCTTCAGACACTTTGGCTTCTGCATAATCGCGGGCTCCTTCCATGGTCTCGTTGAGGATAACTTTCGCGCCGAAAGCCTCCATCGTGACAATGCGTTCCCGGGTTGAATTTTGGGGCAAGACCAGCTCAATCTCCACATCGTATAGCCGGGCAATCATGGCCAGCGCGATGCCCGTGTTTCCGCTGGTCGCTTCGATCAGCTTCATACCGGGTTTGAGTTCGCCCCGGTCGAGCGCCCCTTTGATCATGCTAAACGCTGCCCGATCCTTGACGCTTCCGCCGGGATTTTGGCCTTCCAGCTTGGCCAGCAGTTTAACCGTTTTTTTGGTATTGATTCGATTTAATTCAACGAGCGGGGTATTTCCAACGAAGTCCAGCAGTGTACTCATGCAACACGTATTTCAGGGTGAAGACCAGTGATTCTTTGCGTAAACATACATTTAGCGAATCAAGTTGCACGATTTAAAAAGCGGGTATACTCGTTATAATGCCTCACCCAGAAATTTCACCCAATAATCAGACAAGAAATGCCTAAAACAAAGGCAATAACCTCAAAAAAAAATTACATTTTTAACTAGGATCTCTTCGCAAAGATGAATATGTTTACCCGGTAATGCGTGCTTATTCTCATTCTGAACTATTCCAGTCATCACAGATTATGAAAGTCTGCTAATGAAACCTATTATGTATTCATCATCCGGCCCTACGTATACCGAAGATCAGATACGAATACTAGATAGAGAGCTGGCATTGCCCGAGTTAACACTGCCTTTCTGGGGTGGAAGAAAGCGTGTACCGGCCCATTGCATCATCTGGCTGGAAGGAGAAGGTAATTATACCCTGCTGCATTTCAACGACGGTACGCACCTGATGATCTCGCTTACCCTAAAGAAGATGGAGACTCGCCTACCGCCAGAAATTTTTGTTAGGCCACACAAAAAAAACATTATTAACCTGCTTTATTTAAAGGAAGTTTACACGGACAAAATTGTACTGGCAAAATTGACCAACGGAACCGAGATCGAAGTATCCCGGCGGAGAGGCGCCCTTTTTCTGCAACAGGTCGAAAAGTTCAAAACCGACATGCTGGTTCTTACCCAATAAAAACGTCCTAACAGAAAGAAGCCTGATAAAGCCGTTTTTTATCAATGGCTATTTACCAGGCTTCCTGACAATTCCGCTATTTTGATTTGGCTAACTCTTCTTCCCGCAGGCTGCGGCGGAGGATTTTACCAACGTTCGTTTTGGGCAGTTCCGTTCTAAACTCAATGTATCGGGGGCGTTTGTAACCCGTCAGGTTCTCGCGGCAGTACGCTTTTATCGCTTCTTCGGTCAGGCTCTCGTCTTTTTTAACAATGAATACCTTTACCGCTTCGGTCGATTTGTTATCGGGTACGCCAATGCAGGCCACTTCCAGCACGCCCGGACAGGCAGCTACCACATCTTCGATCTCGTTTGGATAAACGTTAAAACCCGAAACGAGCACCATGTCTTTCTTACGATCCACAATCCGGAAAAAACCATCTTCGTCCATCGTACCGATATCGCCGGTTTTAAACCAGTCGCCTTCCATCACCTTGGCCGTTTCATCGGGGCGGTTGTAGTAACCAGCGAAGACCTGCGGTCCCCGCGCCCAGAGTTCACCGGGTTCGCCAATGGCGGCTTCGGTTCCATCCTCTTTCATCGGTTTCATTTCGGTGCTGGGCCAGGGCGTTCCGATTGTCCCGATGCGGGCCGTGCCATCCACCGCATTCGACGAAAGAACCGGCGAGGTTTCCGATAGGCCATAGCCTTCCGCCGGAAGGTTGCCCGTCATTTTCTGCCACCGCTCCGTCACCGACGACTGCAACGCCATCCCGCCCGCCGACGTAATGGTTAGTTCACTAAAGTCGACTTCGTTGATTCTCGGATGGTTCAGCAAGCCATTATAAAGCGTATTTAGCCCCGTAAACATCGTGATTTTGTACTTTTTCAAATCATCGATAAAGGCGTTCATGTCGCGGGGATTCGTGATCAGCAAGTTTAATGCACCAATCTTAAGCGCCGATAATGCATTGCAAGTCAACGCATAAACGTGGTATAATGGCAAAGCAGCAACAATAATTTCCTGCTCCGACGGACCGTTTTTCTTCAGTCCGGGCTTCATCCATTCGTTCTGGCCTTCTACGTTGGCAATCATGTTCCGGTGCGTTAGCATCGCGCCTTTCGAAACGCCGGTTGTGCCACCCGTGTATTGAATAAAGGCCAGATCTTTGCTGGTCATTGTTGGACGCTTGTACGTAGTCCGGCTGCCCCGGCTCAGCGCCTCGCTGAACGAAATCGCGCTGGGCAACTGGTAGGCCGGAACCATTTTCTTGACGTATTTCACCACCGCATTGACAATCTGCTTTTTCGGGAAACCCAGCAAATCACCAATCTGCGTGACAATTACATGCTGGATGTCCGTTTCAGGCAGGATTTTTTCCAGATTATTCGCAAAATTGGCCAGAATCACGATGGCTTTCGCCCCCGAGTCTTTGAACTGGTGCCGCATTTCGCGGGGCGTATAGAGCGGATTGGTATTGACAACGATCAGACCGGCCCGCAAAGCGCCGAACATCACCACCGGGTATTGCAGCAGGTTAGGCATCTGAATAACAAGGCGATCACCCTTCTGAAGCTTTAAGTCATTTTGCAAAAACGCCGCAAATTGACGCGAAAGCTGGTCGATTTCCCCGTAGGTTAATTTCTTACCCATACAGGCGTAGGCTGCTTTGTCGGCATAGTTGCGGAAGCCTTCTTCCATCAGCTCTACCAGCGAAGGATAAGCGTCTGGATTGATTTCGTAAGGCACTCCTTTGGGATAGTATTTCAGCCAGGGATATTTGGTTGCTGATCTAGTTTCCATACAAATTATGGCGTTTTTTTGTAAAAATAAGACAAAAAACAGAACCTCAATCTTATAAACGCTTTTCTACCCCTATTTTCTTGTGGTAGCTTCTTTAAAAACAAGGGGCGAG
Organism: Tellurirhabdus bombi; assembly: GCF_021484805.1. Classification (NCBI taxonomy): domain Bacteria; kingdom Pseudomonadati; phylum Bacteroidota; class Cytophagia; order Cytophagales; family Spirosomataceae; genus Larkinella; species Larkinella bombi. Next base: position 924,531 of record NZ_CP090557.1, read on the forward strand.
CCAGAGTAGTTTTGCCAAGCATACAAACCTGACCCCACTACGCTAACTCGCCCCTGAATCAAAGGTATTTATCTAGAACGCAACTGGCTTCAACCGCAACCCCATGTCCTCCGGCAAGCCGAAGATGAGATTCATATTTTGTACGGCCTGACCGGAAGCGCCCTTCGTCAAATTGTCGATAATGCTGGTAATCAGAAGCTGATCGCCGTGTTTTTCCAAATGGATTAATCCTTTATTGGTATTCACCACCTGTTTTACATCAATCGGCGCCTCGCTCAGGTGCGTAAACGGATGCGATGCGTAATAATCCGCATACAAAGCCTTAGCTTCCTCGCGCGAACCCTCGAACGTCGTGTAAACATTCGCCATGATACCGCGTGTGAAGTCGCCCCGGTAAGGAACAAAATGCACTGCTTGATCGAAACCTGCCTGCAACGTGGTGATACTCTGGCGGATTTCTTTCAGGTGCTGGTGCGTGAATGCCTTGTAGATGGACATGTTGTTGTTCCGCCACGAAAAATGCGTCGTCGGACTCAATGCCTGCCCGGCTCCCGTCGAGCCCGTGACGGCGCTCACGTGAACATCCTGGTTTAGCAAACCCGCTTTCGCCAGGGGCAACAGGGCTAGTTCGATGCTAGTGGCAAAGCAACCCGGATTGGCAATTTTCGTCGCGTTCTGGATGCGCTCGCGCTGAAGTTCCGGCAACCCGTAAACAAAACCATTCGACTCGTCCCGAAAATCGGTGCTTAGGTCAATGATTTTAACGGTTTCGGGTACGTTATTTTCGGCTAAGAACTTGGCGGACTCGCCGTGGCCAGAGCACAGGAAAATTACCGACAACCCGTCACTCTTCACTAATTCAGCGGTATCTTCCCCCGAAAAAACCTGCTCGGTATCGCCCAATAAATCGGTATGGGTGCTATAAACCGGCTTTCCAGCCTGGCTTTTGCTATGCACAAAGGCTAACTCAACGGCGGGGTGGTTGATGAGAATGCGTAGCAACTCGCCTCCCGTGTAGCCCGCGCCGCCGATGATGCCAACGTTTAGTTTCTGATTCATTCGCCTTTTCCTTCCGCTGATTCTTTTACTCGCTCGTAAATCATAACCTGATTAGAGGCAACTTTCGAGAAGCCGCGCACATCGTCGCCCGTCCAGGCATTGTTCATTTCGCCGTAGCTACCAAATTTCGCCGACATCAAATCATAATCCGATTCAATACCCAACACCTGGAAGCGATACGGAGCCAGTTGCACATGCACTTTCCCGCTAACGTGGCCCTGCGTATCGGCCAGGAACGTTTCAATATTCCGCATCACCGGATCGAGGAACTGGCCTTCGTGCAGCATGGAACCATACCAGTTGGCCAGTTGGTCTTTCCAGTATAATTGCCACTTTGTCAGCACGTGTTTTTCGAGCGTATGGTGCGCTTTCAGCAGGATCAGGGGAGCCGGGGCTTCGAAACCAACGCGGCCTTTGATGCCAATGATGGTGTCGCCTACGTGAATATCGCGGCCGATGCCGTAAGGACCCGCCAGTTCAGTCAGTTTCTGGATGGCGTTTGCCGGATTGTCAAACGACTCGCCAGCTACTTCTTTGATTTCACCGCCTTCAAACCGTAGCGTAATTTGCGTTGGTTCTGTTTTGGTTACCTGCGTTGGCCAGGCTTCTTCGGGCAGGAATCCGTGCGAAGTCAGCGTTTCGCGACCGCCCACCGACGTACCCCACAAACCTTTGTTGATGGAATAAGCCGCTTTGTGCCACTCCTGCTCCACGCCTTTGGCTTTCAGGAAATCAATTTCCGCCTCGCGGGATAGTTTCAGATCGCGAATCGGCGTGATAATTTCGGCTTCGGGAATAATGATCCGGAACGCCATGTCAAACCGCACCTGGTCATTTCCAGCGCCCGTGCTTCCGTGCGCAATGGCGTTGGCTCCAATGCTTTTGGCGTATTCAGCCACGGCAATGGCCTGGAAAATACGCTCAGCACTGACGCAAAGCGGATATGTATTGTTTTTGAGCACGTTTCCGAAAATCAGGTATTTCAGACATTGCTCATAATAATCGTCTGTTTTCGAGACTGTTGCGTGCGACTTAACTCCCAGCGAATACGCCCTGTTTTCGATTGCTTTCAGTTCAGCATCCGAGAAACCACCGGTATCAACCAAGACCGAATGCACTTCGTATCCTTGATCTTCCGACAAATACTTCACACAAAACGAGGTATCAAGACCGCCGCTGAAAGCGAGTACTACTTTTTTAGACATCAGACTTAGACAATAAGCCCGCACCAGCGGGCCGGTTAGACAAAAGATTGGATTTCAAGATGGTGTATGGCAAACGCCGACTGCTCTCGCGCTGCAAAAGTACCGTTAATTCAAAGACGAAGTGAACAAAAAATAAAAATCCCTCCCAGCATAAGCGCCAGAAGGGATCAGGAAACTACCAAAACAAGTATTTTTAATGAACTGCTTCGAGCTCCCGTTCGGCTTTTTTGCTTTTCTGGCGATCCTGGAAACGCAACAGAATCCGATTCTTCAGACGCATCCAGCGCTCATAAAGCCGCGACTCTTTCAGGAAATTCCACTTTTCGGGCTTCGTTTCCTTTTGTCCTTTATGTTCTTCGGGATCAAACTGCATGCCTGTACACAAACAATGCTTGCGATTTGTCCTATTTAAAATATCGTAATTTACGCAGCTTGAGCAGCCTTTCCAGAACGCGTCATCGCCGGGTAGTTCCGTCAACGGCACAGGAATATACCCCAGATCCGAGTTGATTTTCATCACAGCCAGACTGGTTGTCAGGCCAATGATTTTTGCATCGGGGTATTTTTTCCGGGAAAGCTTGAACGCTTCGTGCTTAATCCGGGTAGCAATGCCACTTTTGCGGTGATCCGGATGAACAATGAGTCCAGAATTAGCTACAAACTTACCGTGCTCCCACGTTTCGATGTAGCAAAAACCAACCCATTCGCCCATTTTTGTCTTAGCAATAATGGCTTTCCCTTCCAGCATTTTTTCCATCAAATAGAGCGGAGAGCGCTTAGCAATACCCGTTCCACGAGCTTTAGCGCTGTTTTCCATCTCCTTACAAATAGTGTCGGCCAGTGTTAGATGGTCTTCATTGGCAACCTGAACTATATAAATATCGTTTTTGTCTACTGAGTTCATCGTCATTAATAAAGAACTGTCTCTTTCCGAATTGGTTTGCCAGACAGGCAAGACGAATCCGATAGAGCTGGTAATTTATGTAAACGGGATTAATGAAAAGAAATTGCGGGAAGAAGCTCACCGCATAGGCAAGCCATTAACATCGGGACCTTTCGGCCCTGGGACAAAAAGGTGTGATGTGGTAGAAAGATAATATGTAGTTTGGCTTACCCATCTTCGTTTTAAAAAGCAGACAATGTTAGATAAATTGTCGATGTTCTGCAATGAGTATAACGGTTTTTTTTACGAATGGTTCATAGACTGGATAAAACATTTATACCTTTGCTTTAACAACTATTTACTTGTCTCAACAATCTTTGTTTTATGCAACGTCTGTCCGCCGACGATCTGATCTATGGTTATATCAACGGCATCTTCCCGATGGCCGATGCTGACAACTCGCTTTATTGGTATTCCCCGGAGCCCCGCGCCATCATTCCCTTAGACACGTACAAGCCCGCCAAATCGCTCCGACCCGTTCTTAACAAAAACACCTTTGAAGTCCGTATAGATACTGATTTTGAGCAGGTAATGCGCTATTGTGCCTCACCGCGTTATGACGGCGACAGCACCTGGATTTCAGATGAAATTGTGGAAGCCTACGTCGAATTACACCAGTTGGGGTTGGCTCATAGCGTAGAAGCGTATATAGATAACCGTTTAGTTGGTGGACTCTATGGCGTATCCCTTGGTGCGGCTTTTTTCGGCGAATCGATGTTCTACCACGTACCGGATGCGTCGAAGGTAGCTTTTCACTATTTAATTCAGATACTGCGTAACCAAGGGTTCGAACTGCTTGATACGCAATTTATTAACGACAACGTTCGCCGCTTCGGAGCCGTTGAAATTCCCCGGGCGGAATACATGAAAATGTTGAAGCAGGTTATTCAAAAAAAGGCACGCTTTAAAAACGATATTCCAACGCACCTACTTCGGAATAATCCAGCTTAAGCTTTTTCACTTTGGCTGATTTTCCAGGGCTGCTTTTGCCACCGGATCATTCACATTCATAAACTCCCGCGTATCCGGCGATTCGAGCAATTCAATTTCTGAGTTGATCAGCACTTTTCGCGGGCAGGAATAGCCCATCGCCAAAAATTGAAGCATGGTCGGGTAAGCACGAGGCTCCCAAATACTCACCAAAGGCTCCGGAAAACGGTGGTCACCATCGTAGAAAGCCGTGGCTGTTTTGGATGGATTACGCCCTTCTACCAGCGTTTTTAGCGATTTTTCGGTCAATAGCGGCAAATCGCAGGCCACCACCAGCCAAGCCGCATCGGGCTGCTGCCGAAACGCCGACAAAATGCCCCCCAACGGCCCCAATCCCAGAAACGAATCTTCCACAAGCTGGAACGAGCTTCCCCCCAATTCGAGCGCCTGGGCGGCATTTACCGATAAATAAATTTCTTCACAAAAAGGGGTCAACAGCTCATAAACGTGCTCCCGCTGCGGCTTGCCATGGTAGTCCAACTGGCTTTTGTCTCTGCCCATGCGGGTACTTTTACCACCGGTCAGCACGAGTCCATACAGCGGTGGAATTTGCGCCTGCCCGTATTGCCGGACCCAGTCGATTATTTTTTCGGTGTCTTCATACTGCAATACAGGCACGCTGGCCAAGATCTGATTTTGCAGATAATCGGGTATGGCGTCCGTATCTTTCAGAATCACCAGGCCAATGTTCGTCAGGCGATCCAGTTTTTTCTCCAGTGATTTTGCCGGATCGACAACTACAATCTGAGTTTTTGCCCCAAAATGATTGCCGTTTACTAAAATCAGGTCATAATCATTAAAAAAACGCTTTTGCTGGAAGTCATTCAGCGGCAAAACCGAATCGAAACGTTGGAACGAGATTTTGTCCGTAAACACTAAAGTCGCTCCGGCAGCCAGCGCGGGGACGTGCTCGGGTGTTTCCTCGCCTTTGTGGTCGGCATCGACGTACGCAATTCGGTAGCTGTCGTGCAGGGCAGCCGTCAGCGAATAAGCCAGCTTTTTGATGTTTCCGCAGGGAGTTCCCAGAATAGCCAGCTCCGTGCGCCCAAAGGTTCCGAGCTGGGGACGGGTCATTTTTGCGTGTTTTTCGTGTTTCATCGCTGAAAATCCTGTTTTCCGCCTGTTTTTTCCAACAACCGTGTTTCCTTGATAATCAGATCGTGCGAAAAGGCTTTGCACATGTCGTAAACCGTCAGGGCAGCTACCGAAGCGCCAACCAGCGCTTCCATTTCGACGCCCGTTTTAGCTTCCAGACTAGTCGTGCATTCGATAATCACCTCATTTCCTTCCGTTTTAACCGAAAACTTGCAGCTGTCCAAACCCAACGGGTGACAAAGCGGAATTAAGTCAGACGTGCGCTTGGCCGCCATAGTCCCGGCAATGATGGCTGTTTGGAAAACCGGGCCTTTCTTGGTCTGGATGTCGCCGCCGGTAAGCTGCTGCATGATTTCGTCAGTCAAAACAACAATACTTTGGGCGCGGGCGGTCCGGCGCGTAATGGCTTTTTTGCCGACATCCACCATCGCGGGATTTCCCTGGGCGTCGAGGTGCGAAAAATCACTCATAAGTTTTAAAGAGCGAAAGATGTAAAGAGTGAAAGAGCGAAGTAATAAAGAGCGAAAGAATGAATGAGTGAAAGAGTGATCCGAAGCAGCACCGCTCTTTCGACCTCTATCTCTTTCACTCTTTGAAACATTTCACTCTTTATTTCAGTCCGTAATGGTTGGCTAGTATTTTCTCGTACGAGCGGTCGGGCATCAATCGCTTGAGCCAGATGGACAAACGCTGTAGAGGCTCGGCCACCACGTAATGCATTTTAGGCGAATCGCTGGCCATGATCTGCTCGATTTTCCGGGAAATTTCCAGCGGATCCAGCGATTTGCCTACGTCTTCGTTCACCTTTTGATTCATTTCACTAATAATGGCGTGATAAGGCGAGGTATCTGAGCTCAGGTTCGTTAACCGGTTCTGGCTGATGTTCGTTCGGACGTCTCCGGGCAGCAAACTACAAACCTTCACGCCAAATGGACGCATTTCCAGGCTCAAGGCCTCAGTCATCATTTCCACGGCTGCCTTGCTCGCGCTGTACATCCCCCGAAACGGTAAACCCATTGTTCCGGCAATGGAACTGATGTTGATAATATGTCCGCTTTTCTGCACCCGCATGGTAGGTAGCACCGCCTGCGTCACCTGCAAGACGCCGTACACGTTGGTCGAAAAAAGCTGTTGTACCATTTCCAGCGATACTTCTTCCAGCGCCGCCATGATGCCCAGACCCGCGTTGTTGATCAGGACATCGATGCGGTTGCCTTCTTTTTGCAACACCTCATCAACCGCCCGCCGGATAGAAACGGGATCGGTAACGTCCATTTGCAGGGCCGAAAACGAAATCGCTTCAGTCGGCAACTTCCGGAATGTGCCGTAAACCCGGTGACCCCGGCTGGCCAGATACTCCGCCGTTGAGCGGCCAATGCCGGAAGAAGCACCCGTAATTAGTATAACTTTTGACATGCGTTCGCGAATAGAATAACGAAGATAAGCAACTCTGTCAGCAATAGATACCTTAATTACGCTCTGTATTTTTTCAGTAACTCATAAACCCGGTGCACGGGCAATCCCATGATGGTGTAAAACGAGCCTTCGATCCGCTCGATGCCCGTCATGCCAATCCACTCCTGGGTTCCATAGGCACCTGCTTTGTCGAGAGGTTGGTATTTCTGTACGTAAAACTGGATTTCCTCGTCTTCCAACGGTCTGAAAAATACGGTAGCAATGTCCGTCAGCGCCACGGTTTCTTCCTGCGACAAGAGGCAAATACCGGTCATAACCTGGTGCGTTCGGCCCGATAAACGCTTGAGCATCAGCGCTGCCTCGGCGGCATCTTTCGGCTTATTCAATACATCGTTATCGACCACCACAATGGTATCGGCGCACAAAACCAGTTGATTACCAAGATCGGCCCGAAACTGTTCGGCTTTCTGCGTGGCCAAATAAGCGGGTATTTCGGTGACGGGCATATCGGCGGGAAAAGTCTCATCGGTTGGACGGACTTCAACCCGGAAATCAAAATCAGCATCGCGCAACAGTTGCTGACGCCGCGGCGAACCGGATGCCAGTACGAAAGGACGGGATAATTGCATAGTTATTTGGCCAGATTTTTTGTATACTTATGGTTACCAAGAAGCAAAAATTTAACAAAACTACGACAAAGCAGCCTTTATGACCACTTTTGCGCCGATCATCCGCCGGGCCACCCCTGACGACGCTTCCAGCATCTGCGCGCTTGCTATCCAGACCATGTGGGAAGCCTTTGGTCCACCTCACAACCGGGCCGAAGACGTAGAGGCTTACGTGCAGGAAACGTTTACGGTAGATAAAACCCGCGAAGAACTCACGGACCCGAAAGCAACCTTTCTGCTGGTGCCAGGGTCGGATGGAAAGGCAATTGGTTACGCAAAAATACGCCGCCAGCGACCTCCTCGCCAGTTACGCGGACAACATGCTATTGAAATTCAGCGTTTATATGTAGCAAACGACCAGATCGGCTCGGGACTGGGCCGAAAACTGCTGGAAGCGTGTCAGGATATTGCGCAAGAAGAAGGCTATACCGCGGTCTGGCTGGGCGTCTGGGAGCACAATCAGCGTGCGATCCGGTTTTATGAGCGAATGGGTTTTCAATGTATCGGGTGGCATTATTTTCAATTTGGACAAGATCGTCAGCGGGATTATTGGATGAGCAAAACTTTACGGCAGCAGGGTGAGTAAATTGCGAATAGGCGTGGCAGTTATTTTTCAGAACCGGTTGGTCTTGCCGGTGATCGGAATAATGCTGCTATATACCCTGCTGGCGACCTCTGTTTTAGCTCAAAATAAACCTCAACCTAAGCCTAAACCAAAACCCGTTCGCGCCGACTCCACCTCCGACGCCATTGCCGACAGCATTCTGATTGATCGCGACAGCGTTTTTTATTCCCAGCTTAAGACCCGGATGCACAAGCGTCGGCTTACCAAGCAATTGTACCGCTTGCTGTTCCGTGATGTGTATAACAGCCGCGTCCAAAGTGGCGAGGTGAGCGAACTGGAATCCAATCCTTTTCAGAAATACGAAGGCAAAGTCATTGGCGATATTTACATCCGGCGACTCGAAGTATTTGGGCAGTCGGTTTATGATACGACCCGGAAAGCAGCCAACTGGGTAGCCAAAACCGGTAACCGCCTGCACCGTGACACCCGCGAAGGGACCATTCGCCGGTCGTTTTTATTGTTCGAGAAAGGCCAGCGCGTGGATGCCAACCAATTGCGCGACAACGAACGTCTATTACGGAATACCAACATTTTCCACGATGCCCGTATCATTGTTGTGCCCCGCAAGGAAAGCGACGAATTCGTTGATATATACGTTATTACGCAGGATGTCTGGTCGCTGGAGCCTGCTGGTAGTTTTGGCGGTTTCAACCGATTTGCCCTCGGCATGAATCAGCGGAATTTCCGGGGATTTGGCCATACGCTCTTTAACTATGTTTCCTACCGCCGGAACGATACCATCCAGAAAGCCGCTTACCGGGGCCGGTATCTCATCCCGTATATCGGCAAAACCTTTTTAACCGGACAGGCTGACGTGATTTATGAGCGGGATTTGCGGCAATTCGGCGCTCGAATCTTCCGGCCATTTCTTACCCCCGATACGCGCGTGGCGGGTTCCCTCGAAATCAGCCATACCCAGCTACCCCGAAACCGCATTTACCTGCCTAACGACAGCATCCAGCTTTTTCCGCTGGCCTATAATTTCAGTGATATGTGGATTGGGTATGCCTTCCGGCCTATCCTGGGCTTTATGGACCCCGAAGACCGTACACGCGTCATTGTCGCTGGCCGAATCACGAATTACGATTTCGTTCGCCGTCCCGAAGTCATTAATCCCGACACCAACCAGCTTTACCAGAATACCCGGACGTTTTTGCTGAGCATCGGCTTATCCAAGCGGCGCTACACGCGTGACGTACTGATCTATGGCTTCGGACGCACGGAAGACGTGCCTTACGGGAGTCAATCGTCCATTGTCACGGGTATCGATTACGCCGAATTAGGACCCAGGATGTATTTGGGTATTAAATATTCGAAGGCGCAATACATTCGTAAGGTGGGCTACATTTATGGCTTGTTCAACCTGGGTGGGTATGTCAAAACGGGCCGGGGAATCGAACAGGGGGTCTTGACTTCGGAAGTCAACTATTTCAGTCCGCTCCGGACGGGCACCTGGGGGAACTGGCGGCATTTTATTAACCTGCAATACGCCACGGGCTACAATCGCTTCAACAACGAGTTTATTAGCATCAGTGGCCGCGAGCGCTTCGGGCCTAATAACGACGCCTTGCGGGGTACTCGCTTCTTACTGGGCAATGTCGAAACAATTTTGTTTTCCAAGCTCGATATATTGGGCTTCCGGGTGGCGGTCATTCCGTCGGTCAATTTGGGCTTGATTAGCTACACGGACCGACAGTCGTTGTGGAAAGGGCCGCTGTATCAAAGCTACGGCATCGGTTTTCGGTTTCGGAACGAAAACCTGACCTTCAACAGCTTCCAGATACGACTGGCCTGGTATCCGAATTTGCCCAACAATCCACAAGCGCTCCGCTTTGCCTTCAACGGCATCCCGGCCCTTCGCTTCCGGGACTTCGATGTGGCAGCTCCCGAAATAATTCCATATCGCTAAGAACTTTTTTTGATTAAAGTGTTGTTACATTTAATGTAATGACACTATATTTGTATCGTTGAAAAATTAATGGCTAAATTCGTCGAAATACACACAGAAAACCAGGATGCCATTCAAGCCTCAACAGCGATGTCAATAGAAACCGATATTAAGCAAAAATCAGTATTCAAGAGCCCATACGAGCGTCTTGCTGTCAATCTGATGTTTACCAACAATTGGCTGTGCGACCAGCAAATGCAGGCGCTCAAACCATTTGGCATAACGCTCCAACAGTATAATGTGCTGCGGATTTTACGGGGGCAACATCCTAATCCGGTGAAAGTGGCAGACATTACGGAACGCATGCTCGACAAAATGTCGAATGCCTCCCGCTTGGTAGACAAGCTGTTAGCCAAAGAGTTTGTCCAGCGCACCGAATGCCCGAATGATCGCCGGGCGGTCGATGTCGTGATTACGGAAAAAGGACTTGACCTTTTGAAGAAGCTGGAAAAAGTACAAGGTGACTGGCAAAAGAGCCTGCATACTTTAACCGTTGAGGAAGTCAATCTGGTTAGCCAGCTACTCGATAAGCTCCGTAGCTCCGAATAGGTAAAGACTCCGTTTATATTAAGAAATTTCCAAAATAATCTGATTAATTAACTGTACAACCAAGTAATGAAAGCAACTCAATTATTCGCTGGCCTACTGGCCGTAACTCTGCTGGCTTCAACACCTGTTCTGGCCGCTAATTCTGATAAAAATCCTAAAAAAGCAGTTGCGAAAGCAAGCACCTACACCATCGATGCCAATGAGAGCACGGTGAACTGGAATGGTAAAAAAGTAACGGGTGAGCACTTTGGCACGATCAAAATCAGCAAAGGCTCTCTTTTAGTGGATGGCTCTAAACTGACTGGCGGCACGGTTGACATTGACCTGCGCACCATGACCAGCACCGACCTGAAAGACAACAAAGAATACCACGACAAACTGATCAATCACCTGAAGTCAGACGATTTCTTCGGCGTGGACAAATACCCAACGGCGACTTTCAAAATCACGAAAGTAACGCCAAAATCAGGAAACCAATACGACGTTACGGGTGACTTAAGCATCAAAGGAAAAACCAATCCGGTTACATTCCCGGTTACAGTAAACGTGAAAGGCAACACGCTGGAAGCTGCTGGAAAAGCAACGGTTGACCGGTCAAAATACGACATCCGTTACGGTTCTAAATCTTTCTTCGACAACCTGGGCGACAAAGCCATCAACGACGAATTTACGTTGGATCTGAAAGTTGTTGCTAAAAAATAAATAATTGCCACTTCAATCAACGACTGCCCCGGCCAATTGGTCGGGGTATTTTTTTAGGGGTAGGCGGGCAAATCAGCCATAAAGGTAAATTGGGCAGACTGGGCATCAATGCAGCAGCAGAAATGAGTTAACCCGTTTGTCACGACCAGGTAAGGAGCTTTATGAACCTGGTTGTACCGCGAAATCTGGTCAAATACCTGCTGCTTGAGCGGAATGTGCGGTGCCTTGCATTCGACCAGCAAAAACGGCTCGCCCGAGCGATTGTACACCAAAAGATCGGTTCGTTTTTGCATCTGATTCAGCACTAGCCCGCCTTCGGTTCGAATCAACGCTTTGGGATAACGGTACTGGTTAATCAGCAGATGAATCACGTGCTGCCGCACCCATTCTTCGGGCGTGATTCGCACGTACTTCTTCCGCAGCACATCGAAGATATAGGCTTTCCCCTCAATCTGCTTAATTTTGTGATCAAATTCTGGCAGGTTCAACGTCTCCATCTGTCAAAAATAAAGCGCGAAAGTCATAAAGAGCGAAAGAGCAAGGGAATAATTTAGCAAATCGAACCAGTTGGCAAGCAATCTGTTTCGTTCTTTAGCGCTTTCATTCTTTCACTAAAAACCAGACCATGAAAACCAAAGAAGATATTGTACAAAACTGGCTTCCCCGCTACACGGGAACCCCTATCGAGCAATTCGGAGAATATATTTTGCTGACGAATTTTGTCAACTACGTTGAGATGTTCGCGCAGAAATTTAACGTTGAAATGCACGGCTTAGGCCGGGCCATGCAAACGGCAACTTCCGGCAATATTACCATCATCAATTTTGGCATGGGTAGCCCGATGGCCGCTACGATCATGGATCTGCTGACTGCCATTCAGCCTAAAGCAGTTCTTTTTTTGGGGAAATGCGGTGGCCTGAAGAAGACCCAACTGGGGGATCTGGTGCTGCCAATTGCGGCCATTCGGGGAGATGGGACAAGCGATGATTACATGCGCCCCGAAATTCCGGCTCTTCCGTCGTTCCGGCTGCAACGCGCCGTTTCGTCCATGATCAAAAAACACGAACTGGATTACTGGACCGGCACCGTTTACACCACCAACCGCCGCCTGTGGGAACACGACGAAAAATTTAAGGATTATCTGCGCGAAATTCGGGCTTTAGCCATCGATATGGAAACAGCGACCATTTTCATCGTTGGTTTTGCCAATTCGATTCCTCACGGAGCGTTGCTGCTGGTTTCGGATAATCCGCTGGTACCGGAAGGCGTAAAAACGGAAGAAAGCGACAAACGGGTTACCTCTCAATTCGTGGAGCGGCACCTGCAAATCGGCATCGACTCCCTGCTGGAGCTGGCCACATCCGGCGAATCGGTGAAGCACTTGCGGTTTGAGTAAGGCTAGCGGTTCAAAGTGGAGTAGCAACAAACTAGCCGTTGCCAACACCACTTTGACACTTGTTTCGCCTAGTTGCAATAATCGCTAATGACCTTGTAGGCAGGCGTATAACCTAGCTCGCCTGCTTTGCTAAGGTCAAGGCAACCGTTGTTTTCTTCGCCAAGGCTGTGGTGAATGATTCCCCGCACGTAGTAGGCTTCGGCGTAACGCGGATTTAGCTGAATGGCGCTGTTGAAATCCAGAACGGCATTTTTCTGGTCGCCCTGCTGCGAGCGAATCAAACCACGGGTAAAATAAGCCTCTGAATACGTTGGGTTTAGCTCAATCGATTTGTTCAGGTCAGCCAAGGCCGCTTTAACATCGCCGGACTTGCTACGGCTCACCGCCCGGCTGAAATACGCTTCCGAGCGATCCGTTGACAAGGAAATTATTTTATTTTTTTCCTGTACCACATCTCTCAGTTGGTCCAGCACCTGCCGGTTGATGCGCCCTGAGTAAACGATCTTGGTTTCTACATTGGCGTTATTCGTTTCAATGGCCTGGCTCAAATCCAGAATCGATCCTTTTTGGTCGCCGAGTTTGCTTTTGCAGAAGCCCCGCCCGTAATAAGCGCGGTAGTTGCTGGCGTCCAGAGCGATAGCGCGGTCATAATCAGGCAAGGCTGCTTTATAATCTTCCAGTTTACTTTTGGAAAAACCGCGATTATAGAACGATTCGCCGTCTTCGGCATTCAATTCAATGGCTTTTGTCAGATCAACGATGGCGTTTTTATAATCGGCCAACTGCACTAGCGACGCCCCCCGGCCCGCAAAGGCCTGCGCCCGCTTGGGACTCAAATCGACTACTTTACCAAAATCAGCCAAACTTCCGGCATAATCACTCAGCTTCTGCTTCGTAACCCCACGCGCATACAAAGCGGCTACGTTGTTGGCATCCAACTCAATGGTTTTGTTGAAGTCCTGCAAAGCGCCCCGATGCTGATCCAGACGGCTTCGGCTCACCCCCCGGTGGTAATAGCCTTGGGCATCTTCGGGAGCCAGTTCAATAGCCCGCCCAAAATCAAGCAAAGCCGCCCGATGATCATCCTGCTTGCTTTTGCTCACACCCCGGCTGAGGTAAGCAAACGCATCTTTTGGATTCAGCTCAACCGCCCGGTCGTAGTCGAGAATGGCGCCACGATGGTCTTTCAGGTTTGCTTTCGCTAGTCCCCGGTTGTAATAGCTTACGGCATTTTCTGGATTTAACGTGATTGCCATGCTAAAAGCCTGAAGTGCACCCGGAAAATCACCGGTTTTGCTTTTGCTGATGCCCGACTCAAAAAAATCGGCGGCAGTTTGTTGCGCCAGCACACACGGGCCAGCCAGAAGAGCAGAGAGAAGAGAAACAGTAGTAAAATATTTCCTCATAAAAGATAACGGTAGGATTTTCAATCATTTAGGCAGCCAAAATTAGCCCATTCAATAAGATTCTTCCAACAAATAGAGTATTAATTTTTCTCATATGATTTTTTATTAATCTCATAAGTGGCTCATTTTCTGGCTTTAACATAATATGACCGAAATACCATGTCAGTGTATTTAAATGATCACAGAAAGCTTGATAAGTAACTACTTAAGAGATAAAATTTGTCTGCTAACTTTTTTATCACAAATGTAAATAAGACATATTGTCATATACATTTTGCCAAAAAAGACCAAAACAAGACATTTTGTCTGCAAAAATAAATTGGTACATAAGTTGAATATAGGACTAGCGTAAGTAATTGATTCTAACATTCAACCGATAAAAACCATGACAACTGTAGTAAGATATCCGTCTTTATTTAATCGTCAATTCAATCCTTTCTTTGGTGTTTCTGATGTAGCGCCACGGGTTACAACAGCGCAACCAGCCGTTAATGTGAAAGAAGACGAAACCGCCTTCCACATTGAAGTGGCGGTTCCAGGATTTAAGAAGGAAGATTTTGCCATTAACCTGCTCAACAATCGTCTGACGATTTCTGCCAAACAGGAACAGAAAGACGAAGAAAAAACCGAGAAATTTACGCGCCGGGAATTTGGATATACTGCTTTTGAAAGAAGCTTCCAACTACCGAAGAACGTAGATGTTGAGCAAATTCAGGCCGCTTATACAGACGGTATTTTGAAACTCGACTTACCAAAAGTTGAAGTAAAACAACCTGAGCCAAAGCAAATTGCGATTGCTTAATTATAAATAGTGTTAGCGTAAAGAAGCCCAACCTTTCTGAAAGGTTGGGCTTCTTTTTTGACTCTAATCTAGCAGCCAGTAGGATAATTTCAGGAAAACGCCAGCTTGAATGGAGATTTTCTGAGAAAATGGCCGGGTATTGAACTCATTTATAAAACATAGCCGTTACGATATTGTCTGATTTGCTGTTTTTTAGAATGGTTACTGCTCCTACTGATTCCTACGCTGCCTTACGCTACCCTGAATTTCGCTTTTTTGTTGCCAATAGTTTTCTGATGACCGCCACTTTGCTGATTCAGGAGGTTATTCTAGGCTACGAACTTTACAAGATGACTCACGACCCGCTGGCTCTGGGGCTGGTTGGACTGGCGGAAGCAATTCCGTTCATTAGTATTTCCCTATTTGGTGGCCACCTGGCCGACCGGCGTGAGAAACGCGCGATTCTTCAACGCAGCCTGCTGGTTATTCTGCTGGGCTCCGTAATTTTATATCTTATTTTCCAGCCTGCGTTTGCCAGCTTCTTGACCCAAACAGCGCGCTTATCGGTCATTTACAGCGTTCTGGCCTTGATTGGTGCAGCCAAAGGATTCTACTCACCAGCCAGTTCATCCTTGAAACCTTTCCTGGTTCCGCGTGAGCTTTATCTGAATTCATCTACCTGGAGCAGTTCATTCTGGCAGGCAGGGGCCATTTTAGGTCCGGGTATTGCCGGATTTCTGTATTACTGGCTTGGTTTTGACAGCACGTTGCTGGTGATTATTGGCTTATTCAGTATTTGTCTTCTGCTGCTGTCATTCATCAAGCGCCATCCAATTCCGGTTACTGCCGATCCGCAGGACAGTCTTTTAAGAAGTCTGAAAGAAGGCATTCGGTTTGTTTTTAAGACCAAAATTATCCTCTATTCCATCTCCCTTGACCTTTTTTCGGTCCTGTTTGGCGGCGTTGTGGCGATATTGCCCGTGTTTGCGGCGGACATTCTGCACGTTGGCGAACGGGGGCTGGGCCTGTTGCGGGCAGCTCCTTCGGCGGGGGCGCTCATCACGATGTTTGCGCTCACGCGTTTTCCACCCACGCACAATGCCTGGCGCAACATGCTCATTGCCGCGCTTGGTTTTGGGGTGTTTACTATTGTGTTTGCGCTTTCGACCAATTTTCTCCTGTCGATTTTTGCTTTATTCATGACGGGAGCTTTCGACAGCATCAGCGTGATAATTCGCCAGACGATCCTGCAAATCTTCCCGCCGGACCACATGCGAGGGCGGGTTGCCTCGGTAAACGGAATTTTTGTCAGTTCGTCCAATGAGCTTGGCGCCTTTGAGTCAGGGGTATTGGCCCGTCTGGTCGGGACGGCCCCCTCGGTCATGTTAGGAGGCATTGTCACGCTGGTTGTTGTGGCGTACGTATATGTAAAATCGAAAGAATTGTTTGCGGTTAAGCTGAGCTAGCTGCTCAAAATAAGAACCGGCCTGTAAGTTTGCTCTGTACGCGTTATTGGGCTTTCTTTGGCTTGTATTTAATTCTTTCGTCTTATTATGAGTCGTTTATTACTTCCGCTTATTTGCTTGACGCTGGCCCTGCTGGGCTTTGATGCTCCCAAAAAAGAGAAAAAATTGGTAAAAGTCTGGGAAACCGACACCACCCTGCGCGTTCCAGAATCCGTTTTGTATAACCCTAAAGACGGATTTATCTATGTGTCGAATATTGACGGCAAACCCGATGGCCTGGATGGAAATGGATTTATTTCGCGTCTAACCATCGACGGAAAAATCGAGAAGCTAAAATGGGTTGTTGGCCTAAACGCTCCCAAGGGTATGGGCATTTACAACAATAGACTTTATGTTACTGACTTACATCGGTTGGTAGCCATCAACTTAACCAACGGACAGGCAGAAAATACGTGGGATGCCACAGACGAAAAACCCTTCCTGAACGATGTTAGCATCGCTAAAGACGGAACGGTTTACGTTTCCGATAACCGCAACAACAAGATTTACCGCCTAAAAGACAAGCAGTGGGGCGTGTGGATGGAAGGCGGCCAGCTCGACAATCCGAATGGCCTGTTGGTTGTGGGTAAAAAACTGATGGTTGGTAGCACAAAAATTGGTGCACTCCAGGCGTTGGACATTGAGACCAAGACCATCATGAAAATTGCAGATGGCATGGGTAATACCGACGGCATCGTTACGGATGGCAAGAAAAATTACTTTGTTTCGGATTGGAACGGCCAGCTTTTCTACATCACGGCGGAGGGCCAGAAGCAGCAAATGCTCGATTCGCGGGAGCAGAAAACAAATACCGCCGATATTGATTATATAGCCAATCGCAAACTGCTGATCGTCCCTACTTTCTTTAAAAATCAGGTAGTTGCCTACCGGGTTGAGTAACTTTTTATAGCCGGGAAACACTTTGTTTCCCGGCTATAAAAATGAAAAAGCCTTATAAGCCTACGGTAGTAACTACCACCTGCGAATTGGTGTCATCGTGTTGCTCATAAGCTACTACAAGCCCTTGATTAGTTGTCAGAATGGCAGGCAAAGTAGCCGTTTTGCCATTTGGCGTTAAGTAACTTGTTTTAGCGTTCCCGCTCCCATCATAAACCCGAAGTCCAATCTTTTGGTACGCTTCCGGCCCTTCCCCTACAAACTCATCCCAAATCAACGCCAATTTGTTGTTAGGTAGAACGCTCAGCTGCGGGTGCTTCATGGCTGCTACGGACAGGTTTTCGATCAGCTTGTTCTCCGTAAGATTCATCAGGCGAATCCCGGCTTTTTTGTCAACGCCGCTGTACCAGGTGGCCAGTAGCGCCTTTTTTGACGGCACCAACTGAATACCGCTGTGCGGACAGGCATTGATCTTCCAGTTATCCCGCAAAATCGTCCTGGGTGCGGTGAACGATTTTCCCCCATCCGCCGAAACGGCATAGCTCATATCCCGCGCACCGTCTGCCAGCAAATCCCGCCAGGCAAGGTGAATTCGGCCTTCCTGATCGGCCGTTATGCTGGTGCGGCAGCATTGGCAGGCATTAGAATCCACGACCATTTCCGGGCTGAAACCACCGCCGGGCAGCGTTTGGACAAATTTTACCGGACGCCCGTCGAAAGAAGCGAGTTTGTCATCCAGCCAGATAATTCCGATCTCGCCGTTGGGCAGCTGCGCTATATCCGCAAATGAGTGCCCTTTTCCGGGACTGGCGTCACGGTGAACGGGCTTGGTGGCCGACCAGGTTTTTCCGTTATCGCTCGATGTGGTGAACAGAACGTCACCGGCACGGGGCGCATCTTCGGTAGGTCGGCGCACCTCAATCAAGGCGAACACGGTCCCATCGGCTTTAAAAGCTATTTTCGGCATTCCTTCGGCGTGAGTCGCCGTATTTGCCGGAACCAGCACCCGATTCTTTTGCCCGAACGTCTTCCCGGCATCGGTTGAAACGCTGTAGTAGAGCGCAATCTCGTCGCCTTTTTTCTCTACCCAGCTTAATACTGGATTGCCTTTATGATCCGTAGTAAAACGGGGCAACGACGAATTGGCTCCTATTTTAACCGGTTGACCATCGGCGGCAATGGCTTGGTAAGTGCCTAAAAGCACGATTAGCAGATTTAGCAGTGTTTTCATACGGTTAAGAAAATAGTTCATTTAAACGGATATAGAATTATTTTTTGCTCCATTCATACTGTAAGCCCACGGTAAACGTGCGCGGAGCCGCCGGGGTGAACGTTGTTCGGTCGGTGGCGTTATTGCCACGCGTTGCTCCATTTGCATACAGTTCATTACTCAGATTCAGGATGTTGGTAAATAGCTCGAAGCCTTTCCATTCGTAACCGGCTCTAAAATTGAGAACGCTAACCCCACGCGCTCCGAACGCACCCCGGTCGGCGTAGCGCACGGTATTGATCTGATCTTGAAACCAGGGACTAATCCGTTGCCATTCGATGGAGGTCCGCAAGCCTTTGGCCCAGCGTGGTTTATAGGTCACTTCTGTATTGGCAATCCAGCGGGGCGCCTGCGGCATGTCATAGCCGTTCACGTTACGAAGTACATCGTTCTGGCGGTTGCTGAGGGCGAAATCAACGAATTGATGCGTCGCGTTGGTGCCCCCAAACCGAAAAAACCAGGCCGCCGTTGGCTTGTAGGTCAGGCTATATTCCACGCCCCGGTGCCGCGTCTGGCCAACGCTTTGGTAATCCGTCGAATTATCGGGCTGCCGAATACTGAGCAGTTCGTTGCGGCCATCCATCTGGTAAACCGCCCAATCCACGTATATTTTGCGCGATAAAAATGACGCCCATCCTCCCACTTCATAGTTGTTAAACTGCGCGGGCTGAAGGTTGTAGTAGAACGCATCGCCATTTGGAAGCGCAACGGGCCGCTTCCGGAAAATCGCCGTCAAACCCGGCGGCGAAAAACCCCGGCTGACGTTCGCGTATAGCCCCCGGCTATGGCCCAGATCGTAGGTTAAGCCGAGTTTAGGAGTTAGCTGCCCGTAGGACTTAGTACCGTTCGACTCATCCAGATAATTCTCATAATCAAAAGCCATCCGGTCATACCGCGCCCCTAGTGACACCCGCAAACGGGCCACTGGCTCCGCATCAAATTGGGCATACACGGCCGAATTGTGAATATTCGCCTGATAACGGCTCAGGAACTGATTTGGAAGCTCCTCCAGGAGGGTATACTTTTCAACCGATTTTTTATCGGGTCGCAAAAGGGCCTGTAAGCGGGTTTGGTAGGCATAATAATCCGTCGGCGAATAATCAAACATACCGCCTACCAGCAGTCGGCTATTCAGAAAGCTAAAACGCTGGCTGTGCTGGGCAATCAGTCCGTAGCTCCGAAACGCATTATCGTTGATTTCGCCGGTAGCAGTCGTCGCGCCTGATTGCCAGCGGATGCTGTAATTGGGGTTTTGTTTGATGCTGTTATCCCGGTAAAAGGCCGTAATAAAACTCTCCGATTTGCCTGACCACGTGTGTTCCAGGGTAAGGCGGGAGCGCAGCGCGTAGACTTTCCGGTACGTAAAATCGGTAGTACTGGTATACTGGCGCTTGTAAAACGCAATGCTATCGACGCTGCCGCCCGTCTGCGAATCATAATTGTTGTACGCAAACGTGCCAATCAAACGGGTTTTGTCGCTGAATTTGTAGTCAGCGCGGCCATTAAACGAAATTTTATCAAAATCGCTTCTCGTTTGCCAACCGTCTCGCTGCCGCGCCACGAAGCCACCCACATAAACCCCAAGCCGTTTGTTGAGCATACCGCCTAAGCCATACTGAACGCGCTGGTAGCCCCATTGATCGCCCAAAATACCGACCCGCACGACGGGAACAACAGTTGGTTTGTGCGTAATAAAATTGATCGCGCCTCCTACCGCTTCCGGGCCGTATAGGGAAGAGGCGGGCCCTTTCACCACCTCGACCGAACTCACGGCCAGTACGTTCATCTCGATCAGCGCATTGTGATTGAAAACCCCCATCGGTCTTACCGGAACTCCGTCTTCCAGGTACAGAAAGTAGGCGTTTGTATTAAAAGGCTGCCGAATGCCCATTGTATGTTGCTCGTTGTTGAGGTTTGCCATGACCACGCCCGGCGTTTTGTTAATCAGCTCATACAAGTTCGTGGGTTTGGTCTCCTGAATCAGAACCGGGGAAAGTCTGGAAATGGCCACGGGCGCTTCCGTACGTGCCTGCGCCTCCCGACTGGCCGTAACGACCACCGTTTGCAGGTCTTCTACTTTGGGTTGCAGGGCAACAAGCACGGGCTTCGCCTCCGCCCTCAAAACTTGCTCTTTGTAGCCAATGTGGCTTATTTTCAAGGATTCACAAGGCTGTGGGCAGTTCAGGCGGAATGCCCCCTGCTCGTCGGTCATCGTTGCCGCTGTTGTTCCTACGGCCAGGACAGTAACTCCCGGTATGGGTTCTTTCGTTAAAGCGTCAAATAATTTCCCCTGATAAACAATATGTTGCGCCCGGAGCGACGGCGTTGAACCTACCACCAGGATAAGTACTAAAAATAAAATGCGTTGCATAACACTTTGAAAGTGAGTTTTCGGAAAGGAAAAGCTGCGCAACAGCAAGGAGCCTCTTTGACGCATAGTCATAGAGCGACAACCTTAGCTCGTTGCTAAGCAGCAGAAAAGAAGAAAGAGAAACTCAGGAAGTGCTTAAACGCGTGGGGGGCGGAAAAAGTCAATGGAGGGTGAAATGTAGGGCCGTTGCTGGTAAGCAAAGCGGACTGGCTCAACCCGAATCTCAACCGGAAGTGGAAAGGAAACCCGAAAAACGGTGGGGGCAGTGAAAACAGCTATTTCCACCAATCGTTCCCAGCCAGCCGTTTCCTGCTGCTTCTCGGCGGCAGCCATTTTCTTGGCTAACACGCATTTCCCGTCGCAGTGCAATTGGGGACGACTGCGGTTAACGCAGAGCGTGCGGGCAATTTCCGGTTGGTAAAGCTTGAACCAGGCCAGTACTACCAGTCGCCCGCTGTTCTGAAACAGCAGCAAGGCGAGCAGAAAGTAAACCATGACCTTTTTCATGCGCGATTGATTATATCAGCGCAAAAGTAGACCAGCAATTTTAGAGAAGCTACTATTTGGGTATTTATCTGCGGGCATTTTTGTTAACAATACGGCTATTTTCTGTTACTGTACGGGCAACAAAACCTTCAATTTTCCGGGCAAAATGACCGCTTCCACTTCCTTGATACGGCCCCGGTATTCGCCATCGATCTGAAAATAAGCCTTTTTCTTGGTTTCGATGTGGATGGATGTAGCGGGAATGATTTCAATCTTTTTATTATCGAAAGGCCGGAATCGCCAGAACATCTTCAGGAACTCCCAGAACGCAATCTGCCGCATGACGACTACTTCAAACAAGCCATCCTGCGGATTTCCGTCGGGGTTGATAATGGCACCTGTTCCGTACATCCGGGCGTTAGCCAGCACAATCATAAAGGCAGCCCGGTTAATGACTTTATTTTCGGTTTTAATGCGTACGTGCAACAGGCGTCTCCGCAGCAGAACCCGCAAAACGCCGCGCGCGTAGCCTAATTTACCCCGCCATTTATTGACCTGATAATATTTAACCAATTGGGCATTCAGCCCGATATCGCTCAGGTGCAGGCAAATATCCTTGCCGTTGATTTGAATCACGTCAATGGGTTGAGGCATCCCGTGCAACAGCACATCCAGGGCGGCTTCCGGCTCTTCCGACAAACCAAGTTCGCGAGCCATGCCGTTGGCCGAGCCCGCTGGCAAGATTCCCAGCGGAATTTCTTTTTCCAGAATCTGCTCAGCAACCAGTTTAATGGTTCCGTCTCCGCCCACGGCAACAATGCGGTCTGGCTGATTCTTACGAATGCATTCCTGAATTTTCTCTTCGTCATTCTCACCGTTCAGAGTTAGAAAATCAATCTGATGCGGCGTCTCCTGAAAATAAGCTTGAATATTGTTGTTCCAATCATCTTTTGTTTTGCCACCTGATACGGGATTGATGACAAACAAAAAGTTTAACTTATTCTCAGATTGCATAGTTAATGAACATATAGAGAGGAGTACACTTACCAAACCAAGTCCTCCTGTGTTTGTTCCAGGAAATCAGCAAAGAATGAGTAACAATACATCTTTGGGGCAGAAGTTTCTGACATGGCTGCGGGTAACCAATCAACCCGTTGTGAAAGTCTACCGGGGTTACGGCCACGCTAATCAGGCGATCATTTATGGCCACGTGTTGCATCATAGCCCGTTACCACGCCAAAAGTACCGCGATTCAGTGGCGGCCAATACGCTTGGCCTGCTGCGCATGTTTTTTGTCCGTCCTTATGTGGGCGCTAAAGTTCGCCTGGCCAATAATCCGGCGGTTCACACGACCACAGAAACGGATGGTTTTTTTAAGTTGGAATGGACCCCTGAACAACCTTTAGCACCGGGTTGGCATCCCATCCGCGTAGAATTGAGCATGGACAATGAACCTCCCGTTTGGGGTGAAGGCCAGTTGTTTGTGCCGCACCCAACGCAATATGGCTGCATTTCCGACATCGACGATACTTTTTTGATTTCTCATTCTTCAAATTTGCGGAAGCGGTTGCGCCTCTTACTAACCGAAAACGCCCGCACCCGTGACGCCTTTGCCGATGTAGTCGACCATTACCGGCTGCTTACGCACGCCGGAACCATTCCGCACGCACCCAATCCGTTCTTTTACGTATCCAGCAGCGAATGGAATTTGTATGATTACCTGATTGAATTTTCGAATACCAATGGCTTGCCGATGGGGGTTTATTTACTGAGCCAAATCAAGCGGCTACCGGAAGTTTTTAAGACCGGACAGGGCAAACACATGACAAAATTCATGCGAATCGTTCGTGTTCTGGATGCTTATCCAAAGCTTCGTTTTATTCTTTTAGGTGATGATACACAGGAAGATCCAGATATTTACGCTTCGGTTGTATCGCATTTTCCGCAGCAGATTGTCTGTGTTTATCTCCGGCAGGTAGAACCTAGAAAACAGGAAAAAACAAGATTCACTGTCCAGAAAATCCAGGATGCGGGCGTTCCATGCTGCTATTTCCGGGACAGCGCCGAGGCGATCCGGCATACCAAAGAAATTGGCTTGTTACCGACTGAGGATGCGAATAATCAGTTTGGCAGCTGACGGCCATCATGAGCACAGCCAAGTAGGGAAGCTACCTTTGTATCAGATAAGACAAACAATTGATACACAATGGCAACCCTTTCGCATTCAACGACTTTATACAGTGAGCCTACCAACTGGCTCGCCCGATATAACCAATTTGTAGAAGATGCTGAATTTAACCGCGTAGGTTGGTCAGTGTCGGCGCTCATGATGCAAGGCTGTATTCTATCACCCATACTTCTGCTCACTATGGCTTACATGGGTGGTGGCGACTGGCAATTCCTAGCTTCCATGTTCTGCTTTTTGTTGGTGCTTATTCCGATTCTGTCAGCGCAAAAAGTAAAGTATATTTTCGGTGGCTTTTACATCAGCTTCCTTGTTCACCTGTTAGTCATTGCCGGTAACGTATTTTTATAAATCCTTACTTTCAGCCTGGTTGACGCGCAACCAGGCTTTTTGGCGTTTTTCAGCGCGCGAATTTCAGTATTTTTCCTTTCTCTTTTTTACTCCCCGCTTCGGTCGCAATGTACAAATCGCCTTCGGGCGAAAAACAGATTCCTTCCGGCTGGGGCAGCAATTTCTCGTCCAGTGGCGCAGAAGCTTTGATGCGGCCTTTCCGATCCGTAATCAGCACGCGTTTTCCCGTTGAGGTTAGCCAGTAAACATCCCCTGATTGCGGGTGCACCGCAATTCCCGACGGTTTGAATGATTTTGGTGTAATGCCCGCTTCTTCCAATTGCTCATTTTTCAGCACTATTTCCTTTAGCATGTATTGGTCTTTGATGTGAAACGAGTAAACAACCTTCTCGTTTTTGCGCTCACTCTCCTTCACGGCCAGCAACAAACGGCCAGACTTAGGCTCATAGCCCAAGCCCTCAAATTCTATTTTTCCGGGCAAATCAGTGGGTGTACGTCCAATTTCTTTACTGCCAGGCTTGAAGCGAAATAAGTCGCCATTGCTTTTCAAGGCATAGATTTGGCCATCAACGTACTCAATTCCCTCGTAGTCGCCGTACCCACCAAAACCATACGACTCTGTCACTTTCTTTTTGGCCAAATCGAACACAAACGCTTCGGCCTCTTCATCCTGAATACAAAGCAGCTTATTTTTTTTGTACCAGGATAAGCCCGAGATCTCGGCCAGTTCTTTGGGTAGCGTATAGGTTTCTGTAGGCGCGTCTAGTGAATAGGGCACTTTTTCTAGCACGACAGGTGGGTTATTCTCAGCGACCTGATCCGCTTTTTTCGTATTGCAGCTCGTTAACCAAAGACAGGCTAAGGCAAAAATCCATTTATTCATATAATTTATTTAGTGCCGTAAAATAGATAGAATATTTTGCAAGAATCATGCTCAGCAACGTATATACGTCAAAATGGGCCACTTTTGCTCTATTCAGACAAAACATTAGTCCGAAAGTTATTCACTTTCAAAAGGTTGACAACCTATAAATGACAGCCATTTAGCGGCAAGTATTGTGAAGGAAAAGTTATTTCATTTATTTTTGTGTTAAGTTTTTCATAACGTTGAGTAAATATGACAGCCCTAGCCTCTGGTTAGGGTTTTGTTTTTCAGCTCGTTATCAGCTTCGATTTTCCGTTTATCGCAATAAAATCAAAAGGGCCATCACTACTCGTGATGGCCCTTTTGATTTTATTGCGCCATTTTGCCATCCCATAGACGCCAGATTCCCAGCGGATTACCCGCCTTGAGTTCATCGGGCAGAAGCGCTTCTGGAAAGTTCTGGTAACACACGGGCCGGGCAAACCGCCGGATCGCGTTGGTTCCTACCGACGTGCTTCGCGAATCGGTCGTGGCCGGGAAAGGCCCCCCGTGGGTCATGGCATGGCTCACTTCCACGCCCGTTGGGAAACCATTGATAATCAACCGCCCTACTTTCTGCTCCAGAATTTCCAGCAAATCGGCGTATTCTTCCAGTTCTTCCGGCGTTCCGTAAACCGTAGCGGTCAGGTGACCTTCCAGATTCGTAGCTACTTTAAGCATTTCGTCCCGCGTATCGGCAACGACCATCAGGCTACTCGGCCCGAACACTTCATCCTCCAGATCCGGGCTTTCGATGAAGACATCAGCCGTAGTGGATAAAAGCGTAGGCGTTCCGTGCGAAAAGCCATCAACCAACGTCTCTGAAGTTCCTGCGACAATCACTCGCGAAACGCCGTTCAATTTCTCAACACCGCTGCTGTACGCCTGGAAAATGCCCTGCGTCAGCATCGGAACCGGTTTCGTGTTTTTTATGGCCAGACGCGCCTGGCTGATAAACGCATCGCCACCGTCGGATTGCTTAATTACGGCAATACCGGGGTTGGTGCAGAATTGACCGGCTCCCAGCGTCACTGAATCCACGTACGACTGCGCCAGACTCAGCCCTTTTTCTTTCAGTATTTGCGGCAAAAAGAAAACCGGGTTCGTGCTGCCCATTTCTGCATAAACAGGAATAGGCTCAATTCGCCGAACAGCCGCGTCATAGATGGCTTTCCCGCCCCGGAAAGAGCCGGTAAAACCAATGGCTTTGATGGCTGGATGCTGCACAATGGCCATGCCTACGTCGATGCCACGACCACCTACCAATTGAAAAACGCCTTCGGGCAAACCGCTGGCTTCGACCGCTTTGCGAATCGCTTTCCCGACCAAATCAGACGTGCCTGGGTGAGCAGGGTGTGCCTTGACAACCACCGTACAGCCCGAGGCCAAGGCCGACGCCGTATCTCCACCAGCAACCGAAAACGCCAACGGAAAATTACTCGCTCCGAATATACCCACGGGTCCCAATGGAATCAGCATCTGACGCAGATCCACCCGAGGCAGCGGCTGGCGTTCGGGAAGAGCCGGATCAATGCGGGCATCTACCCACGATCCTTCACGGACATACTCCGCAAAAAGCCGCAATTGCCCAACGGTCCGGCCCCGCTCACCCGTCAGGCGCGGCAAAGGCAGGCCCGTTTCGAGGTGTGCACGCTCCAAAAGTTCGTCGCCCAAGGCTACAATTTCGTCGGCAATGCGTTCCAGAAAGGCCGCTTTGTCGGCACCCGATAGTTTGCGATAGGTCTTGAAGGCTTTAGCCGCCTGGACACAGGCCTGATTAACTTCTTCTGTACTAGACTCGTAGAAATCCCCGACTAACGTTTCGCCGGTGGCGGGATTAATTGCTTGGAAGGTATTTTGCATAATGTTCACAGACAACGACACAAGCGAAGTGCCAGGGGCAAGCCCGTTTGAGGTGCCCTACTTATGTCTTTTATTTTTAACGTTCAACTCGATTAATCAACGTTCCGATTCCCTCAATAGTTATCGAAACTTCGTCGCCCACGGCTAACGTAAAGTCATCCGGCGGCACAATTCCGGTTCCGGTCATCAGGTAACAACCGTACGGAAAGGTGCACTCACGGTACAGAAAAGAAGCTAATTCATCGTGCTTCCGCTTCATGCGGTTGATGGCTATCTCATCACCAAAAACCTGTTTTTCAACCCGTTGAATCTCGATCCGAATCTTAGTTTCCGGCGACAGCGGCTTCTCTGGTACATAAAGGCAAGGCCCAATGGCAGCACTTCCGTCGTAGGTTTTTGCCTGGGGTAAGTACAACGGATTTTCGCCTTCAATATCCCGAGAACTCATGTCATTCCCAACCGTATACCCAACAATTTTGCCGCTTGAGGTAATAAAAAGCGTCAATTCAGGCTCAGGTACGTTCCATTGTGAATCTTTGCGAATCCGAACGGCACCACCCGACCCAACGGCCCGGGCGGCAGTCGATTTAAAAAAAAGCTCCGGTCGATCCGCATCATACACCCTGGCGTAAAAGTCGCCTCCCCCCGCATCCTTGGACTCCTCAATTCGGGCTTCCCGGCTGCGCAGGTAGGTTACACCCGACGCCCAGATTTCCTGTTGACCAATCGGAGCCAGCAAATCGGTCTGAATCCACTCGGCATATTCGTCAGCCGCCCGCGTCGACAGCACTTCGCGTTGCAGAAATTCGTACAACCCATCCTGGTTGACCAAATAATCCCAATCGTCGCTGGGAGCTCGGTAATAGCGCTCCGATCCGGAATTTTGTCCGGGATCGTGCTCAACAATAATGCCTTTTCGGGTTCGGTAGAGTTTCATGAACTAGAGGTGGAAAGGTTCAATTTGGCAGCAAAGTAACAAAATGATTATTTCTATTGCGCACTTTGTTACTTTGCTATCTGACTGCTTTGCTTCTTACTAAAATGCTGCATAAAACCCGAGGTATTGTTTTGAGCTATATCCGTTACCGCGAAACGTCCATCATTGTCCGCGTGTATACTGAAGAATTTGGCTTACAAAGTTATCTGGTCAATAGTGTCCGGTCGTCGAAGAGTAAATCGAACCGGATTGCCCTGTTTCAGCCCCTGACGCTGCTAGATATGGTGGTTTACTACAAACCAGATCGCGATTTGCATCGGCTCTCGGAAGTGAAGACCAACTATCCATTCCAGCACATTCCGTTTGAGGTAGCAAAATCCAGCATGGCGCTCTTTGTCAGCGAGATGCTAACCAAGACATTAAAAGAAGAAGCCAGCAATCCGGCCTTGTTCCACTTTCTGGAAACAACCATTCTTTTCCTAGAACAGGCCCAGACGGATTATGAGAATTTCCATATTGTTTTTCTGCTCAAACTGGCCGCTTACCTCGGCTTTGTTCCGTCGAATGCCAAAGAGTTTGAAGACCAATTACGAGAAAACAACTATCCTTTTCTGCCCGATCAGGATACCGAAACGGCTTTGAACGCCTTTCTGCGGCAGCCCATTGGGAGTCCGGTTAAAATTACCCGGGCGATTCGGAATGAATTACTGGATGCTATAGTGGCTTTTTACGGCATCCATATTGATGGGATCGGCGAAATTAAATCGCTTTCGGTGCTGCGGGAGGTTTTGGGGTAATGGGGACAAACCTAGCTATCGCGGTGTACGGTTCCCGGCGAAAAAGCGGGCAGGCAAATGGCCATGTATTCGGCACCGCCTGCTTCAGGGCTACTGTAGCGCACCCATTCGCCAGGATGAGTTACAACGGCCTGTCCAGCACGCACGTCCATTATTCCTCCTTCGTATTCCACCCGCACCAGCCCTTTTAGCACAACGGTTATTTCTTCAAACTCCGGACGCTGGCCGGGTTCCTCCCACCCTTCCGGCGACACCATGCGGGCCACGCTAACCGCTGAATGCTGGCTATTTACGCGACCTGCGTATTCTTCAATGCGTTTAGGCTTATTGCCCGCCGCTTCAATAACAGATGGTTGCTCAATTAAGGTAGGCATATCGATATAAATAACCCCGCGGGAGACGAGACTTTCAGATTTTACGCTTCAGTTCAAAATTCTGACCGAGGTAAACCCGCCGAACCTGTTCGTCATTGGCCAGATCTTCGGCAGAGCCTTGCTTTAGAATTTTACCTTCAAACAACAGGTACGCCCGGTCAGTGATGGAAAGCGTTTCGTTTACGTTGTGGTCGGTAATCAAGATTCCGATATTTTTATGCTTCAGCTTCGCCACAATGCTTTGGATATCTTCCACCGCAATGGGATCTACCCCGGCAAAAGGCTCATCAAGCAGAATAAATTTTGGATCAACGGCCAACGCCCGGGCAATTTCCGTCCGTCGCCGCTCCCCCCCAGACAAAACCTTGCCCAAGTTCTTCCGAACGTGAGTCAGGCTAAATTCTTCGAGGAGTTCTTCCATTTTTTCTTTCCGATGCTGCCGCGACAAATCGGTCATTTCCAGCACGGCAAGTACGTTCTCCTCTACCGACAAATCCCGAAAAACCGACGCCTCCTGCGCCAGATAACCCACACCAAGGCGCGCACGCTTGTACATGGGCAGATCGGTTACGTCCGTCGTGTCGATGTAAACCTTGCCGCTGTTCGGCTTTATCAGCCCTACCGCCATGTAAAACGATGTGGTTTTACCAGCTCCGTTCGGACCTAGCAAACCTACAATTTCCCCCTGTTCAACCTGATACGACACGTTGTCATTTACCAGCCGGGAGCCATATTTTTTGATTAAATTTTCAGTTCGTAGTATCATAAGAAGCGGTATCAATGAACAGGAAGGCCAGCCTTTTGCTGGTAGTCAGCTACTGGCTTCGGGTCACTAATCGCTGTTTTAAGATCTTTCAGGTACAGTTGTAACGATGTCTGTCCGTTGTAATTGTTTAGCTCAATCTGGTAACAAATTGAAAACGGCTGATCCCGATTAAGGAACAACGCGTGATGGGCCATATTAAATCCAATAGCCGTAAAAGTCTGGGACGAAGAATGGTGGCGCACATTCAGTTTCAGGTGTTTCTCCTTCATAATGTACGGACTACCGACCAGATAAACCTCATCCGTTGAGAATACCGGCGTTAGATTGTTTGGCCCGAAAGGAGCCATCTGCTTCAGGATTTTGTAGAATTTCAGGTCGATCGCGCTGAAATCCAGCGGCAAGTCAATTTCGACCATTGGAATCAGTTGCTCTTCCCGAATGCGTCGGCTCACAACTTCTTCAAATCGCTGTTGAAACAAAGGCACGTTTTCAATCTTCAGCGTTAGGCCCGCCGCAAACGTATGGCCCCCAAATTGTTCCAGCAGATCAGCGCACTCTTCAATGGCTTCGTAAACATCGAAACCAGGCACCGACCGCGCCGAACCGGAAGCCTTGTTGTGTGACTCCGTCAAGATGATGGTGGGCCGGTGAAAGCGCTCAATGCAACGCGAAGCCACAATGCCAATGACCCCTTTGTGCCAGGTCTTATTGAATAATACCGTGCTCTTTGCATTCGCCAGCAGCTCATTAGCCTGGATCATCGCCAGTGCTTCTTCCGTGATGTTGGAATCGTACTGACGGCGGCTATTGTTGTGCTCGTTTATTTCAAAAGCAAAATCGGTGGCCTGTTCGTCTGTTTCGGCTAGCAGCAACTGGACAGCGGCTTTTGCGTGCTTGATGCGTCCGGCAGCGTTGATGCGCGGACCAATTCCAAACACGACATTCATAATTTCCAGTTCGTCTTTAATACCCGCGATCTGAACCAAAGCCCGCAGACCAGCGCAAGGCGATGCGTTAAGCCGCTTCAGGCCGTAATAAGCCAGCACGCGGTTTTCGCCGGTTATTGGCACAATATCGGATGCAATGCTAACCACTACTAAATCCAGATACGCAAAAAGCCGCTCCAGCGGAATACTTTTGAACAGGCAATAGGCTTGCAGGAGCTTAAAGCCAACGCCGCAACCCGTTAACTCTTTGTAAGGGTATTGGCAATCTTCCCGTTTAGGATCCAGAACAGCGCAGGCTTTGGGCAGTTCTGCACCGGGGCGGTGGTGATCGCAAATAATGAAATCAATTCCTTTGGCCCACGCTTCGTCTACCTTGTCTACTGATTTAATCCCACAGTCAAGGCTGACAATCAGCGAGAAACCATTTTCAGCGGCCCATTCAATTCCTTGAGAGGAAATGCCATAGCCTTCTTTATAACGATCGGGAATGTAATAATCCAGATTCTTGTAGATCGTTTTCAGGAAGCCGTAAAACAGGGTAACCGATGTGGTTCCGTCTACATCATAGTCGCCGTAAACCAGAATTTTTTCGTTCCGGACAATGGCCATTTGCAAGCGTTCAACGGCTTTTTCCATATCCTGCATCAGGAATGGATCGTGCAGATGGGCCAGTTCGGGCCGAAAAAAAGTCTTTGCTTCGTCGAAATTATAAACGCCCCGCTGGACCAGTAAGGTGGCCAGAAAAGGGTTAATATTTAGCTGACGCGTCAGGTCTTCAACAGCCCCTAGCTCCTCAATCGTCGTCGGTAATGGTCGGTGAATCCAGCGCTTCTCAGTCATACTGCAAAATAAACGAAAAACTGAAAAATGACAGAAAGGGAGCGCAATAAAACTCACCTTACCATCACTTTACGGCCAAGTTGCATAAGTCCTTTTTTGGCCTGTAACACATACAAGCCCGCACGGAGCGGTTGCTTTACGGTCAGCCTGACAACATCATTTGCCTCCGAGTAAGTTTCAATACTAACCGGCAATCCGGTCATGGTCGTTAGCGTTAGCGATTCCGCCGGTAAATTTCTTAACCGTAACCGAATTATTGGCCCTTCAACCGGATTTTGCATTATTTCCAGAGACGGCACGTCGTTCGCAATCTGCGCTGCTACCATCTTTGACAACTCCGTACGACCGTCTTTGTCCACCTGCTGAAGTCGGTAATAATTAATGCTTAAAGCAGGTGCCGAGTCGCGGAACGAGTAGGTTTGACGCTGGTCGGTGGTGCCAGCCGCTGCAACCGTACCGATTTTATGGAATACCTCTCCATCCATACTCCGTTCTACCGCGAAGTAATCAGTGTTTTGTTCCCAGGCCGTTTCCCAATTTAGATCAATCGCATTATCTGTACTTTTAGCACGAATGTAGGTCAGTCGAACCGGCAAAACCGCCGCGACAACGCCTGTAAAAGCGACTTCGTCCAGGCGCAATACACCGCCGGTAGAAGCGGGTAAACAAGCCGAAATCCGAAACGTAATGGGTCCCGTCACCTCCGTGTAGCTTGCGCCACTCAGGGGAATAACGGCCTGTTGGTAGCCATCAGTAACCGCCTGCTGGAAAACCACCGCGTTAAAGCCATCCACGCTCGAGCGAACGCTGAGCTGCGTGGGGCCACTTGACGACTTGGAAAAGAAAAAGGAGAATTGCTGAAGCGTTACTTTATCACTGGCGTTAATCGTAAATTCAGCAAACTCATTGGTATTGTTGCAGGTTGGCGATGTCGACCAATGCTGCAAGTTAATTCCCAATCCGCTTGGGCCGGCGGGTGGTGGAATAGCCAGCGGAGATGGAACATTTACGCCCACGAAACTCGGATTACCGGGCGTTACCTCTGGTACGGAAGAAGCGCCGGATAGGCTTCCTTCGAAAGACCAACGCACCGAAAAAGGCGTTTGAGCAACCAGCCGTTGCGTAACGGCCAATATCAGAAACAGAAGACTAGATAGAAGAAATCGCATAAGCCGTTAATTATGAGAATATTTAACAGCTATGACGTTTACGCTTTCTGAAAGTCAACAGTACCGCTTATCTTTTTTTCATAGGTTACTAGCCTCCCAAAATTTAGTCGTTTAAGTAAACTGCTTCGCTTCCTGCCAATACACCTCCATCTCTTCCAGCGTCATGTCTTTCAATTGCTTACCGGCCTGCCGCGCCTGCTCTTCCAGGTACTGAAAACGCTTGATGAATTTTTTATTGGTGCGCTCCAAAGCGGTTTCTGGGTTGATATCAATAAATCGGGCGTAGTTAACCAGTGAAAACAGCACATCGCCAAATTCTTTTTCCGCCCGGTTCTGGTCGATTGCCTCGCCCGTATCGACGTTGAATTCCTGCTTAAATTCCTGCATCTCCTCCTCAACCTTTTCCCATACCTGTTCCTTCTCCTCCCAGTCGAAACCGGCTCCACGCGCCTTCTCCTGAATGCGCATCGCTTTCACCAGAGCGGGCAGCGAACCCGGCACCCCACCTAAAACCGACTTGTTGCCTTCTTTTAGTTTGAGCTGCTCCCAGTTTTGTTTCACCTGTTCTTCCGTCTCTGCCTTGGTATCGGCGTAGATATGCGGGTGTCGGCGAATCAGCTTCTCACAAATGCCGTTCAGAACGTCGGCAATATCAAACCGCACCGCTGGATCAGTAGCAGGCTCGGAGCCGATCCGGGCGTAGAAAACCAGATGGAGCAAAATATCACCCAGTTCTTTCCGAACTTCGGTCAGGTTGCCTTCCAGAATGGCGTCCGAAAGCTCGTAGGTTTCTTCAATGGTTAAATGGCGCAGACTATCCATCGTCTGTTTCCGATCCCAGGGGCATTGCTCACGCAATTCATCCATAATGGTCAGCAGGCGATCAAAAGCCAGCAGTTGTTCCTGCCGCCGCGCGGGCATCTGCTCTATCTGTTGTTTCAGGGTCGTATCCATCCAAAGTGATTTTCTACAAAGTTACGAAGAGGCAGGAAGCCTTTGCTTCTTCGGAGACCAGAAGTTGTGATTATGTTAGTTACCTAAATTTTTTGACTAAAATTTAACGATCGCTTGACAAGGCCATTTATTTTCTGTTTACTTTGCAATACAAAGTACTTTATCATGAATACACTTGTAGCTTCCAAACGCTCCGGCGAAGGCTTGCGGTTCCTCCTGCTGCTTTCGGGCATGAGTATGACGATGTTAGTCGCCCGCTGCTTGCTCACCCAGGATTTCTATTTTAAATTACTAAGCTGGAATCTGTTCCTAGCCTGGATTCCTCTTATGTTAGTTTTGGCCATGCGGCAGGCATCCGAGCGAGGCTGGCTCCCGGCGGGCGCACTTTGGGCGGGGCTTGCGGGTTGGCTGCTGTTTTTGCCCAACGCGCCGTACATCATCACGGATCTTTTTCACGTCCGGTCTGTGAGCGAGCAAACGCTGTGGTTTGACACCATGATGATTTTTCTTTTCGCGCTGACAGGCTTGCTGGCTGGTTTATACTCCCAATTACTCGTCCATCGCTTGCTGAACGAACGCTTCGGACGCCGCCTGACCTGGCTGGCCATGCTGGCTTGTCTGGTGCTGACAAGTTTCGGGATTTATCTAGGGCGTTATGGCCGGTGGAACAGCTGGGATTTAGTGACTGATCCGCTCGCGCTAACGACGGCCATTATAACTAGTTTTCGAGATCCTGTTGCCCTGAAGTTGACCCTTTCGTATACCTTTGCGTTGGTGGTACTTTATGTTGGTTTCGTAGAGTATGTTCAACGCCATACGCATGAATCCCTGGATTGATATTCGAAAAAATCTGCGCAGTTTTCGGTTCGCCTTTGCGGGTATACACGCGCTCTTTCGCTACGAAAACAACGCTAAAATTCATTTATTGGCGGCTTTTGCCGTGGTGTTTATCAGCTTTTGGCTGGATTTAACCCGGGCAGAATGGGCAATTATTCTCACCCAGATCGGGTTGGTCTGGATGGCAGAAGCGTTCAATACGGCGGTGGAAAAGCTGGCCGATGTGGCATCGCCGGACTACCACCCGCAGATTAAAGCAGTAAAAGATATTTCGGCGGGGGCCGTGCTGCTCGTCGTTCTGGTTGCGGTTGTGGTCGGCCTCCTGATTCTGGGAGAAAAACTTTGGTTCTTAATCACTCATTTGCTTATTCATTAATTTACGCTTGTTCATGTCGCGCGAACATTTAGAGACGTTAACCGAAATTCGGAGCCTGATGGAACGCTCCTCGAAATTTTTTTCGTTGAGTGGTTTATCGGGCGTTTCGGCAGGGATTATTGCGCTAATTGGGGCGGGGGCCGCTTACGTTCGCTTTCAAAAAGATGATTTGCTAGCGGCTTATAATCAGCCCTCTGTTCTGAGCAGCGATGACCTCTACCAGCATGTAGGCACCATGACCGGTGCAGAACGGTACGAAGCCGTACAGTTTGTTGTCCTGGATGGTGTGCTGGTGTTAATAGCGGCTTTAGCAGCGGGTATTTTTTTCACGGTCCGAAAGGCCCGGCGGCAAGGCATGAGCGTCTGGAATCCAACGTCACGGCGGTTGCTCTGGGCAATGGCAGTGCCGCTGGTGGCGGGCGGCATTCTCTGCTTATCGCTGATTCACTACAACCTGATTTGGCTGGTCTTTCCGTCAACCCTGATTTTCTACGGGCTGGCCCTGTTCAATGGCAGCAAATACACGGTTCGTGACGTAGAATACCTGGGCTTATCCGAAATTGCGCTGGGCCTGCTGGCTTTATTTCTGTCTGGGTATACGCTCCTGACGTGGGCAATTGGCTTTGGCCTTTTGCACATCGTTTACGGAACAGTCATGTATTACAAATACGATAAATCGCTCTAAATCACGGCGCATTTGCGGCACACACCGCAGCAAGTAGCTGCTGGTAAGTCAGTTGCGCGTGAGCAATGATCTATGCGGGAGTTTTTGATAGGATTTAATAAGGCTTTTGAAAGCAAGGCTCGGCTAGGTATTATGTCGGTGCTGATGGTAAACGATTCCCTGAGTTTTAATACGCTCAAAGAATTACTTACCCTCACTGATGGCAACCTGGCTACGCACCTACGCGCGCTGGAAGAGCAAAAATACCTTAATGTTCAGAAGCAATTTGTTGGCCGTAAGCCGAATACTACATACTCGGCTACGGACGAAGGAAAAAAAGCATTCACCGACCACCTGAATGCACTGGAGGATTTTCTGAAAGGGTCGATCTAGTTAACTGATTTGTTTATGGCTATGCCTACCGGCCTTTACCGGTGCTCTTTGCCCAGAACTATACCTGTCTGTTTTATTTTGCTTATTTACTTTGAAAAACAAAGTACTTTCAATATGGATAATTTTCTAACTAACCTTACATCCAGTTCGGCATCTACCAGCCCTAAGGGCTCTGTTCCGCCCGCAGCAGGCTTGTTTCAGTTAACCGACCAGACACCGAGCTGGCTGCGGCCTTTTAAAGAGCCCCTGTTTCGCACTGGTTTTTTCCTGGTCGTAATCATGGCCCTTATCCATGGCGCCTATACGTATTACGCCCTCCAAACGGCGTCCTCTTTACACATGGAGATCTTTTTTCTTCACTATGCGGCCGCTGCTTTCTATGGCTTGTCACTGTTGTCCAAAGGGTATCTGGTTGGTAAACGCAGGCAGGAAGGCCGCCCCCTGCGCCTGTTGTTATGGGTGCTTTTTCTAATGAGCTGCTTTGCTCTGAATCGGGAGATGCACATTTTTCAGGAGGCGGTTACCTGGTTTTCTATAGCGTTGGTTCTCGCTTCAGCCCTTTTTATTGCTTCCACCTGGATCGATTATTTCTCGGTCCGGGGTCAGCAAGTGGTTCTCTTTGGCCTTGCCGCCGCCTGGTGGCTTTTTGCTTACCAAGCCATTTATTTGACCACAACTTATATGGTGGGTATTCTGGGTTCGCTGCTCCTGGGCGTTTCAATTCATGCCTACATTCCGCTTTTCATTACGATCGATCTTTTTTCCTTCTTGCGCAAGGGCTGGCGGGAGAACGAGCACTACCGCCCCGCCCTCCTGCTGGGTTCTTTGTTACCGCTGCTTCTAACAGGTTATTTTCTCGTGCGCTGGCATCAGGTCAATACAAAAATCAAGTTTACGCTCAATGAGATACAGGCCCGCCGCGATGATGAATTGCCCGCCTGGGCCTTACTGGGTCAGCAACTTCAGCCCGATTGGGTGACCGAACGCCTGCTTAAAACGGGCAGTTTCTACGATCAGGCAAATCCACGCCTGAGCTGGGACGTATTCAGTAGAGGTCTTGAGGTAAAGCAGCACGATCCATTTGTTATTATCGCTTCCCGCTTTATTCCGCCCACCACCTTATCAGGTACGGAAACCACTAAGCTGCTTAATATTCTCTACGATGCCCGCCACCAACTGGAAGAGCGGCTGTGGTCGGGGCAAACCCTGCAAACCAGCAATGTCCTGTCTCAGGTGCGAATTTACCCGGAATACCGACTGGCTTATACCGAAAAAACCATCCAAATCCAGAATAATGAACAGTCCCAGTGGCGCTCCCCGCAGGAGGCGATCTATACGTTTTATTTGCCCGCCGGATCGGTTGTAACGTCTTTATCCCTGTGGGTAAATGGCCGGGAAGAAAGGGGCGCGCTGACTACGCAGGCCAAAGCCGACACGGCATATCACACGATTGTTGGCGTAGAGTCAAGACAGGTAGTCCGCGACCCATCGCTGGTGCGCTGGCAGGAAGGCAACCGCATTACCGTGCGCGTGTTCCCTTGCCCGCCGCGTGGAATGCGCCAGTTTAAGATTGGCATTACCAGTCCGCTGACGTACCAGAGTGATCGGCTTATCTACGAAAACCCCTTGTTTGATGGGCCAAACGGAACCGATGCTACTGAAACCGTGCGCCTCGATTTTACGCAGCAACCTACTGATTTACTACTTCCTAAGTTTCTTCAACCAAGCCTATTTGACGATCAGCCTCGTACTAATCAGTATACCAAACACACGGATTACCAGCCGTACTGGGAAATCAGCATGGCGGCCCCTCCGCTTAAGACGGCTGGTTTTACGTTTGCCAACAGCACCTACCAGATTGAGCCAATTCAGTACCAAAACGAAGCTTTTGATCCCAAAGCGCTCTACCTGGACATAAACGAATCGTGGACGGCTGACGAAATCAAAAAAGTTCTCCAAGGTGCGAACAACCGACCCGTTTGGGTATATGACGAAGGTTTGCGACTTCTGACCGCTGAGAACCAGGAGGCGCTTATTGAGCAATTGCGTAAACAACGGTTCAGTTTATTTCCTGTCTACCAGATACCGGCTCCCGAAGAAAGCGTGCTCCTCACGAAAGCCAGTCAGCCAGGACCTCAGTTAGACGATTTAGCCACCAGTTCATTTGCCGATCAGTTGGGTAAATCCGCCGCTGACCGCGCCCCGCTCCGTACCTTTTGCCTGTCGGCAGAGCCATCTGCACTGGTCAAAACCTT
This sequence comes from Tellurirhabdus bombi, assembly GCF_021484805.1. Classification (NCBI taxonomy): domain Bacteria; kingdom Pseudomonadati; phylum Bacteroidota; class Cytophagia; order Cytophagales; family Spirosomataceae; genus Larkinella; species Larkinella bombi. The sequence goes on from NZ_CP090557.1 coordinate 962,455, forward strand.
AAGCGAATTGCACGTATTGCGAACCGAATACGGCTCCGTCAATCAGTTGGTTGACCAATTGAAAATTAAGCGTTTCAGCCCGAACAGAAATACGGATAACACAATCTATCTGGAAAAATCAGGCGTTTTGATTCGCCGAAAAACTGCTTCTGCTGCATCTTCCCAACAGGCTTCCGTTGCCCCCGATCATTTGCTTCGGCTGTTTGCCTACAATCATCTTTTGCACCAGATTGGTCGCCAGTACTTTAACCGCTCTTTTCTCACGCCTCCCCTGATTGCAGAAGCGCAGCAAGCCAACGTAGTCTCGCCGCTGTCCAGTTTAGTGGTGTTGGAAACCCAGAAAGACTACGACCGCTTTGGCATCAAACGCCAGCCGGACGGGCTGGGCAACGCAACCCTGAAAAACGAAGGTGCCGTGCCCGAACCGCACGAATGGGCCCTGCTGGTGGTGGCCGCACTTTGGGTTCTTTACACCATCCGACAAAAAGCCGCCCGCCGCACCCATGCCAGCAACTGATCTAACCTTCTGGCTGGGTTTGGCCCTGGCCGCTTACGTCCTGCTTACACCGGCCCGGCAGCGCTGGGTCGGGATGCTGGCTGCCCTGGTGGTCACTTCGCCAATGCTACGCTGGGCGGCAGCCCTGTTTAGCTTTCCCATTCGGCTGGAACTGAGTCGGTGGGCTGGCCATATTCTGTGCCTGGGCGGAGCCAACGCCCAGGTTTACGGAAATATCATTCGGTTTAACGGGACCGATTTTTCCGTAGATCCGGCCTGCATGGGCGTGCAGATGACCGGCTTGTCTTTACTGGCTGGCCTGTTTCTGATTATTCATACCGAAAATCAGACAAAACGCCGCCTGACAGCGCCGGGCTTGCTGCTGGCTTTTCTGGGTTTGGTTACGTTTACCATCGCTGCTAACCTCGTCCGGATTTTAGCCTTGGTGCTGTTTCACGTCTTGCCTGATAATCCACTGCACGATGTAGTTGGATTGAGCTGCTGGCTCCTTTACGTGGCTTTGCCGCTGAATTGGAGTATTGCGGTGCTGTATCGGTGCTTTTCCCGACCTATTGCCGAGCGGCCTGCCACAAAAAAATGGCTCATGGCTCCGATTGCGTTATGTGGTTTATGTCTGGCCGGATTTGCACTAAGCCCCAAGAAAGAAGCTATGGAAGCAGGGCTTTTGCCATCCATGCGGGGCTATACCCAGAAATACCTTCAAAATGGTTTTGTCCAATACAGCAAACCCGGTGTGCTCGTTTACGCCAAGCCTATCGCTACCCCGTGGACCCTTGAACACAGCCCGTACAATTGCTGGCGGGGCAGTGGGTATGAATTTGCTTTTGTTCAGGAACGACAGCTGGCCAGTCATTCGATTTACGCCGGAACCCTGCGGCACGGAAAAAATCGAATGCATACAGCCTGGTGGTTTACCGATGGATTGACACTAACAACCAGCCAGTTAGAAACCCGCTGGCAAATGATCCGCGATAATCGACCTTCCGTTTTGATTAACGTAACCGTCGAAAATCCGTCGGTTATGCCGGAAGTCCTCGACGAGTGGCGCACGTTCAGGCCACAGCCTTAGCTCACAAATCTAAGTAGTTGCGAAAAATTAAATTAAACTATCCGTAGGCTCAATATGCTGAGAACTGACTAGTTATTCGCTCATTCACTCAATCTCTCATTCACACATTCACTAACATTATGAAAACATTACACACAGAAAAAGAAGCACTAAAAAAAGCCATATTTGGCTGGCAACTTCTATCGGAAGAGGTCTGGAATGATTTTTTTACCTGCTGGCAACCCGTGACCTACAAACGAAAAGCCATTCTGACAGAAGCCGGTGAAACGGAGCGATACCTGTATTTTGTGCTTGATGGCGTGCAGCGTGCCTATTCGCTCAACGAGGGCCAGCGCGAAACGACGCTCCTTTTTACGTCTGAGGGTTCTTTTTCGGGTATTGCCGATTCGTTTCAGTTGCAACAACCTTCCCGCTATTACCTTGAAACCGTAACGCCCAGCCGTCTGCTTCGCCTGGCTTACTCCGACTTTGCCCGTCTGAGTGCCCTGCACCCGTCGCTCGAACGTTGGGGGCGCATTGCCACCGCCCGAACGCTTTCCGGACTCATGGAATGGCATATGGAACTGATGACGCGCAGTGCCGAGGACAAATTTCGGGTGCTGCTCACGCGCAATCCGCACGTGTTGCATCAGGTCCCGCACAAGTATTTAGCGTCGTATATTGGCCTTTATCCCACAACTTTTAGTAAGCTATTAGCCACGGTTCGGGTCTAGTCAGTAAATTTGACAGAATGTCGCTCTCGTTTCATTTTCACCCGCGCACTTTCTGTTATGAACTCGCTTCTGGCCGATAAAGAAAAGCTCCGACAAGTCATTTTCAACTGGCAGCCACTCCCGGAGCAGGCGTGGAATGATTTTTCGGAGTGCTGGCAGCCCGTTGCTTACAAACGGAAAGAAATTCTGACGGCAGCGGGTGAGGTAGAGCGGTATGTTTATTTTGTGCTTGATGGGGTACAACGCGCCTATGCTTTGCATCAAGGCCAGCGGGAGGCTACCTTGATTTTTTCGTATGCGGGCTCTTTTTCGGGTATTGCCGATTCGTTTCAGTTACAGCGCCCTTCGCGGTATTACCTCGAAACCCTGACCGCCAGCCGGTTGCTTCGACTGTCCTATACCGATTTTTCGCGTTTGACCGCCCAATATCCTGATCTGGAACGCTGGGGACGCATTGCCACTGCTTATGGTCTTTCGGGCCTCATGGAACGGTACATTGAACTGCTGACCTACAGCGCCGAAGAAAAATTTCGGGTGTTGCTCAACCGGAGTCCGCACGTTTTGCAATTAATTCCGCATAAATACCTTGCTTCATACTTAGGTCTAGACCCCACGACGTTTAGTAAACTTCTGTCTTCCGTGAAGTTATAGACTGAAAATGTTGGTGTAGACCAAGATTGTTGCGGAGGTGCCGTTGTAGGTTTGTAGAAACGAAAGAAAATACCCATGCCACACATGAATAGCCTTATCCTGCTTCATCAACTAGCCGATGAAACCCGTACCATTATCCAGGCGGTAGAACAAGAATTTTTTCACCTTAGTGAAGCTCAGTTGGTGCAGTCGAACGCCCCCGGCCAATGGAGCGTGGTGGAGTGTCTGGAGCATTTGAATACTTACGGTCGCTATTACCTGCCTTTGTTCGAACAACACATCGAGCGGGCCGAAAAGCAATCCCTGGCCCCAACGCCTGTTTTCCGAAGCGGCTGGCTGGGAAACTACTTTGTCAACATGATGCGCCCGAAGTCCGACGGCTCTATCGGAAATAAAGCCAAGGCCGCTAAAATCCACATTCCTTCGCCCAACTTATCCGCCAAGCGGGTGCTAACCGAATTTCTAGCGCAGCAACGCCAACTGCTGAGCCTATTGCGCCGGGCCGAACACGTCAGCCTAAGTCAGCCCAAAATACCTATTTCGATTGCGCGCTTTATTACGATCAAATTGGGAGATGCCCTGCGTTTTCTGGTCGCCCACGAACAGCGGCACCTCTTACAAGCACAAAAAGCGGTTGGCCAAACCCTAGTCAAGGCATAACCAACCGCTTCTTTATTCATCAGGAATTTTCTTACCGCTCGTTGCGTCCCTCGCGCGAACTCGCTACCGATGGACGGCGGCGGTTGTTCGCGTTAGCGCCACCGCCACCCTGCCGCCGGTCTTTGGGGGGTCCACCCGCCGCGTTTCTCGGCTGACGACCCTCTTGCCGCTGGCCTTGCTGGCGACGGTCCCGACGTGGTTCTGGCGGTGTTCCAGCTCCAATTAATGGATAAGGATGATCCGTTACCACCGGAATTGCCTTCGCGATGAGTTTGTTAATATCCCGCAAAAATTCTTTTTCTTCCGCATCGCAGAACGACAGCGCAATGCCACTCGCCCCGGCCCGACCCGTCCGACCAATGCGGTGCACGTACGTTTCGGGAATGTTGGGAAGTTCGTAGTTGATTACGTGCGTTAGTTCTTCGACATCGATTCCACGCGCCGCAATGTCAGTCGCAACGAGTACACGTGTCTGGCGAGTTTTAAAGTTCGTCAACGCGCGTTGCCGTGCATTTTGCGACTTATTCCCGTGAATGGCTTCGGCTTTAACGTTTGCTTTGGTCAAAATCTTAACCACGTTATCGGCACCGTGCTTGGTTCGGGTGAAAACCAGCGCTGATTCGATACTTTCATCTTTCAGAATGTGAATCAGCAAATTTTTCTTGTCGGGACGATCCACGTAGTAAACGCCCTGCTGCACCGTCTGGGCAGTCGATGAAACCGGGGTTACTTCCACTTTCGCCGGATTCCGCAGAATGGTATCGGCCAGTTTGGCGACTTCTGCGGGCATGGTTGCCGAGAAAAACAGCGTCTGGCGTTTAGGCGGCAACACGGCAATAACTTTCCGCACGTCGTTGATAAAGCCCATGTCAAGCATCCGGTCGGCTTCATCAAGAACAAACATCGTCAACTGACGAAGGTCCACGTAGCGCTGGTTCATTAAGTCCAGCAACCGGCCCGGCGTAGCAATCAGAATATCAACGCCACTTTTCAGAGCAGCGACCTGGCTGTGTTGCGATACCCCACCAAAAATAACGGCGTGCCGAAGGGTTGTATTACGCCCGTACGCCGCGAAGCTTTCGCCAATCTGAATGGCTAATTCACGCGTTGGCGTCAGAATCAAGCACTTGACATGCCGAAACGCTTTCGGGTTCCGGTTTTCGTCGTGCAAAAGTTGGATAATGGGGATGGCAAAGGCGGCGGTTTTACCGGTACCCGTCTGGGCGCATCCTAATAAGTCTTTACGATCTAAAACAAGGGGAATGGACTTTTCCTGAATGGGGGTAGGCTTCGTGTATCCTTCTGTTTCCAGAGCCTTTAAGATCGGCTCAATAAGATTCAAATCTTCAAATAACATTCAATTGGCGTTTCAGAAACGCCTGAGCTTTGGTTTAGTCAGTCGTTTCGTAGTAAAAAAGCCCGCTGTGTATGGGCTTGCTGGGGGTAGAACACCTTTCTGTTCAGACTCGTTCACTTTTTGCTCTTTGTCCGCCCCCAGACAATTCATTCTCTGTAAAAACCAATTTCAACTAATTATAATGCACTTAAAATCAAAACGAACGCTCAATTTTCGATAATGACCTCTTCCAATTTTTCCACCGAAAAGGCCGTTGCCCGCGCCGAAAACAGCTTTTTTGTGGCCGCCCACGTTGTTCTAAACAAGTCGGATTGCCGGTAAGCGTCCAGCGCCTCGGGCGTTTCCCAATGGCTATAGGTTACAAAACAATGGGGCTGGTCAAGATCGCGGAGAAGCTCCAGGTGACGACAGCCGGGAAAGGAACGAATCTTAGGTTTGGATGCGTTAAAAATAGCCAGGAAAGCCGTTATCTGGTCTTCCTGAAAACTCATTCGGACAATTCGAACCAACATAATTTTCTGGAGTTAGAGGCTAAGGGGCAAAGCAGGAACGCGTTCTGTCTTACTTTTACCACAAATTGATAATCCTTTTTACAAATGACGGCATTAGAAACGGTACAGCAGTATTACAACTATTTTAATCAAAAAGATTGGAACGGCATGTTATCGCTGTTGCATCCTGACGTACGCCACGAAGCGAACCAGGGCGACGTACGCATCGGCATCGAAAAGTTTACCGAATTTTTGCAGCACATGGACGAATCGTACGAAGAAACGCTGACGGACATGGTGTTGCTTAGCGAGCCAACGGATACGCGAATTGCCGCCGAATTTGTGGTGAACGGCATTTACAAAAAAGCCGAAGAAGGTCTACCGCCCGCCCACAACCAAACCTACGTGCTGCCGGCAGCCGCTCTTCTGGAAGTAAAAGAAGGAAAAATCAGCCGGGTAACTACTTATTACAACCTGCCGCTCTGGATTAAACTCGTTTCGGAATAAGCACTTCATGGCTTCAGAACAACTTTCTTTTGTAACCAGGCGCGGCCCGGAAATTGAAACGGTTTTCGACGAGCTGGCGGCGTTGCGCATGGCGGTCTTTCGCGATTATCCCTACCTCTACGAAGGAAGTCTGGACTACGAAAAAGACTACCTGAAAACGTACACCGCCGCCGATCGTTCTTTTTTATTTGCTGTTTACGCAGGTGAAAAGATGGTTGGTGCAACGACCTGCATTCCGCTCAGCGACGAAACAGCCGAGGTACGTCAGCCGTTTGTGGAGGCCGATTTTGATCTGGATACCATTTTCTATTTTGGCGAAAGTATTTTATTGCCGCCTTTTCGGGGTCTGGGTCTGGGACATCGCTTTTTCGACGAACGGGAAGCCCACGCACGCAGCTTTCAGACCTACCAAAAGGCTTGTTTTTGCTCTGTAGACCGACCTGAAAATCATCTGGCCAAGCCAGCAGACTACCGGCCAAACGACGTTTTCTGGACGAAGCGAGGTTATCAGAAACAGCCTTCGCTGACGAGTTCAATGCACTGGCCGGATCTTGGCGAGGCGGTTTCTACGCCAAAGACCATGATTTACTGGATGCGGAATTTATAAATAGTTGATTTCATGAATGTAACGATAGCCGCCGCCCAATACCCCATTACGGAGCACAGCAGCTTCGATTCCTGGCGCCGTCATACGGAACGGTGGGTAGCCGAAGCAGCCCAGCAAAACGCCCAGCTTTTGCTTTTCCCGGAATACGGAGCGATGGAGCTGGTTAGTATTTTTCCGAAGGAAATCAGGGAGAATATTCGCCAACAGGTCATTGAGCTGGAAAACGTGCGGGCCGATTTTTGCACTGTTTTTTCTGACCTTGCCCAACAGCATCAGGTGGTGATTGTAGCGCCTAGCCTGCCCGTTGTCGAAAAAGGGCAGGTTCATAACCGCGCTTACGTTTTTTCGCCCAAAGGCCTGGTCGGCTACCAGGATAAATTCTTCATGACGCGCTTTGAGGACGAAGAGTGGGGCATCCACAGCGCGCCCAAAAAACTGAGCCTTTTTGAGGCTTCGTGGGGCGCTTTTGGCATCCAGATCTGTTACGATGTGGAATTTGGTCTGGGTTCGCAGTTGCTGAGTGCGGCGGGGGCTTCGCTCATTCTGGCGCCAAGCTGCACGGAAACCATTCGGGGTGCCACGCGTGTTCACGTCGGCGCTCGGGCCCGGGCGCTGGAAAATCAGGCTTTTTCGGTTGTTTCTCAAACGGTTGGGAACGCTCTCTGGTCGCCAGCGGTTGATGTTAACTACGGATTTGCGGCTTTTTACAGCACACCGGATAAAGGACTACCAGAAGAAGGAATTCTTAAAACCATGCATCCGCAGCAGCCCGGGTGGCTCTTCGAAAGCCTTGATTTTGCACTGATTGAGGCCGTTCGGGCCGATGGCCAGGTGTTTAATTTCAAGGATCATCAGCGGTTGCAGACGGCTTTTTTGACCGATCAGGTTGATATAACGAAAATAACTCTTTAACAATACCCTTAACTAATTATGCAATACCGCACCTTTGGCCGCACAGGCTGGCAAGTAAGTGAAATTGGCTACGGCATGTGGGGCCTGGCTGGCTGGACCGGTTCTGAACGGCAGGAAGTTGATCAGGCCCTCGACCGCTCGGTCGAACTGGGTTGTAATTTCTACGATACGGCCTGGGCCTATGCCGAAGGCCTCAGCGAACAAATTCTGGCTGGTTTGCTGAAACGCTACAGCGACAAGCGCCTGTACGTAGCTACCAAAATTCCACCTAAAAACCGGAAGTGGCCTTCCAAGCCCGACTATGCGCTTAAAGACGTTTTCCCGGCTGACTACATCGTGGAATACACCGAAAAGAGCCTGAAAAACCTGGGTACTGAAACCATCGATTTGCAGCAGTTTCACGTTTGGGAAGATAGCTGGTCGGAGCAGGATGAGTGGAAAGAAGCCATTCAGAAGCTCACCAAGGAAGGCAAAGTGCAGGCGTGGGGAATCAGCATTAACCGCTGGGAGCCCAATAATGCGCTGCAAACGCTGCGTACGGGCCTGATTGATGCGGTGCAAGTTATTTACAACATTTTCGATCAAGCGCCGGAAGACAACCTGTTTCCGCTTTGCCGCGAACTGAATCTAGGCGTCATTGCCCGCGTTCCTTTTGACGAAGGCACCCTGACCGGTACGCTCACGAAAGAAACCACCTTCCCGGCTGATGACTGGCGCTCGACGTATTTTGTTCCGCAAAATCTAAATGCCAGCGTTGACCGTGCCGATGCCCTGAAGCCGCTTGTCCCCGAAGGAATGACTTTGCCCGAAATGGCCCTGCGTTTTATTCTACAAAATGACGATGTTTCGACGACGATTCCGGGGATGCGTAAGCTTCGGAACGTGGAAGCCAACATGGCCAGCAGCGACGGAAAGAACCTTCCGGCAGAATTACTTGCCGAGTTGAAAGGCCACCGCTGGGACCGCACGCCCACCGAATGGAGCCAATAGATATTTCTGATACGAAACGAAAAAGGCAGTCGATCGACTGCCTTTTTTTATGGCTTTTAACGAAAAACGCAGAATTAAGCCGCGCGGCTGGCCTGCGGACGACGCGTTGATCGGATTGTGCCGTTGCGCGCGCTTTCGAGCACCTCGTCGCTGATCACGCCTAGCTGGTGGGCGCGTTTCAGAACGAACTCAAACGGTAAATTGAAGTAATTGGAAACATCCATACGGAAACTATCCGGAAAGCGCGACAAGCGCACCCCAAAGAAGCTCCGAATTTCGGCCTCAGGCATGAGGGAAGCCAGCGCTACGCGCTCCGCTTCGGCCAGAAGTTCATCCCGATTAGGGTACAGCTTTTCCAGCCCAATGGCCGCCGTCAGAATGTGTAAAAAGACTTGCTTGTAAGAGCCCGCCAATTCGTAGGGAAGAATAATCCAGCCTTGCTCCCGGAAGCGAGCCGTGAAGCCCGTCAGGCCCGGAATACCGCGTAGTTCGCCCGCAACTATTTCGGTTGGAAACTGCAAACGACTGTCTCCTTTAGCTAGCCGATAAACAACAGCCTCTACCGGGCTTTTCTGAAACAATAAATCAGAAGGCATCTGGCGGCTATTGTCCCAATGATCGGTCAATTTAACAAATACGGCTTCGTTAACCGGCAGGTTTTGGGCCGTACCTAAACTAACGAGGAGCTGGCGATAAGACGCCAAAAAATCAATTTGCAGTTGATTCGCGTTGAATTTAGCTCGTTTCATATTGTATTAGTTTCCACGCCTGAACGGGTCAGCGAAGTGGTTTTTAGTCTTGTTGTTACTTTACGTAAAATGGAAATAAAGATACAACTTTTTTATCACTAATTCAACTGATAATCAAACTACTTAAAGGCTAAAAAAGGGGTTTCATTTTAGCTCTTTTTACTTCTTCCAGCGCAGGGTATTCAACAGGTGCATGACGTCTTTTCGAATGTATTCGATAACGGGTGCGAGCGAATCGTTTTCGGTAGCCGTGTTGAAATACAACGCACCACGCAGAAAATGATTGGTCGTATCGGTGGTGTAGAATTGCAGCTGACTCGGCACCTCGCCACTGATCGTAATTAGATTGGCCCCCTGCCCCGAAGGTAATCTTAGCGTTTGCTCTTTAAAGGCGTAGGCTTTTTCGTTGTGCTTGGCTGCTAATTTATAGGCGTCCTCAACCATCTTGGCTACCCGTTCGGGCTTACCCATAACGGGATGGTATGTAAGCTGGACGTTTGCCTTAAATTCGGGATAATAAATAAACAGCCAGTGCGGCTGAGCCCCCCGAAACGTGTCCGGCAAAATGCGGGCGTGCTTGGAATACTCGAAGCGGAAAGGATGAGTTTCGGCCAAGGGCTGGTACGCATGGGCGGGCATGTCTAGCCGGTTGTATCCTTTTGGTTTTGGGATATAATTATCGGCCCCTGAGCCACCGCAGGCCGCCAAAACCAACACAATCAGAACCGGCATCACATAGTGAACTAATTTCATATTGCCATAACGCGCAAAGCCCGGTTTTTGGTGCCGGGCTTTGCGCTTCTTTCTCAATGACTTTTATACGCAAAAATAGAGCTTACGAGTTAGCTAATTCCAGTTCTTCCTCCCGAACCGGCTCGCCCAGTAGCGTCCGAAAACGGTTGATATTGAACGTGGGCTCGACCCAGACTTCACCCAGCACAGGATGCTTAACCGGCACATCCGGGTTTTGAATTTCGCCTAATAACAAGCCTGTTTCGCCAGTGGTGTGGCGTTTGGCCTGCCGAACGGTATACATTTTATCTTTCGAGGGCGTTTTGATGCCAAATTCCGCGTAGAATGCCAGCACCTGGGGTAAAAATAGGTCGTTGATGCAGATAACTTCCATGATTTGATCCAAATTGTAACCCGTTTATAACGATGAGTTACCGCTTTTTAGTTCACGACTTAATCCTCAAACAAATTACCTAGCCCACCCAGCACCGAGCCACCTTCCTTTTTGGACTGTGAGCCACCAGCAGCCAGACGATCAACGAGTTTGGAGATCGGCATTGACTGAATCCAGACTTTACCCGTTCCTCGCAATGTGGCCAGGAAAAGGCCTTCACCCCCAAAAATCATCGACTTCAATCCACCCGAGCGCTGAATATCAAAGCTAATCGACGGCTCAAAACCAACAACGCAGCCCGTATCAACGCGCAGGGTTTCGTTATTTAACTGGCGTTCGATCACAACGCCACCCGCGTGAATAAACGCCATGCCATCGCCCTGAACCCGTTGCAGAATGAATCCTTCGCCTCCAAAAAGACCCGCGCCGATGCGTTGGTTGAAATGAATGGCCAGCGATGTTCCCAGGGCAGCGCACAGGAAGGAATCTTTCTGCACAATAAGCTGGTTTCCGTAAATGCTGGACAGATTGATTGGCATAACCGTTCCTGGATAAGGAGCCGCAAAAGCTACTTTCCGCTTGCCGTACCCGCGATTGGTAAAGTGAGTCATAAAGAGCGATTCGCCCGTTAAAAGGCGCGAACCGGCCTGAAAAACTTTACCCATGAACCCACCCGACGGCGACGAGCCATCGCCCATTTTGGTCTCAAACTGAATGCCGTCTTCCATATACAGCATGGCGCCGGCTTCAGCAATGACCGTTTCGTTCGGATCTAATTCGATTTCAACAATTTGGATGTCTTCACCAATGATTTTGTAATCAATCTCGTGGGAGCGCATACGTGTTTAGTAATTACGGTTTATTCTTCTTCTTCGCCCCCCTCCTCATTCTTATTTTTGAGGTCTTTGCGGTGGCGTAACTTTTTGTCATCAACCGTTTTGTTCAGGAACGCATTGATGCGGTCAATGTCATAACTATTTGTGATTTCACCAAAGGTATTGATTTTAATATCAAACCCTTCTAACTCTTTGTGTACTCGGGGCTTATCCTCTGATGAATCGTCTGATTTATTGGTTTTCTTTGCCATAACAAGAAAGAGTGTGGAATGAAAAGTTAAGAAGTATGGGTGAAGAATCCAATTGCTTGTAACCTTTTACCCGTACTTCTTAACTCTTAATAAAGCAAAACGTCCTGATCGAAGAACTAATTACCGGTCGCCAGTTCGCGTAAGGCCTTTTCCAGCCGCTGGATGGCATCTTCCTTCCCGATAATTTCGAGCGTGATCATTAAATCAGGACCAGCGCCAACGCCCGTCAATGCCAGTCGCAACGCCTGCATTACTTTCCCTTGCTTGATCCCGGCTGCTGTCAACGTTTCAGCAATAACCGTTTTAGCACTTTCGGCCGTAAAGGCTTCGTTTCCTGCCTGAAAGGCGTCCTTGATGGCCGTCACCGCCCGAATGGCGTCTTCGTTCCACTTGGCCGTCACCACGGCAGCGTCATAGCTGGCCGGTGCCTGAAAGAATACGTCCGATTGCTGGTAAATTTCGTGGGCAAACGAAACGCGCTCTTTCAACAAACTAACAATTTTTTCCGCTTTTTCTACGGAGCAGTTAATGCCATCCTGCGCCGCTTGCTCCACCAGCGTACCCGCCAGTTCTGCATTGGGTGTATTGCGCAGGTATTCGTGATTGAACCACTTGGCCTTCTGAATATCGAACCGCGCGCCCGCTTTGTGAATATTTTCCAGACTAAACGCCTGAATCAGTTCATCCAGCGTAAATAACTCTTGCTCAGTGCCCGGATTCCAGCCGAGAAACGCCAGAAAGTTGACCAGCGCCTCCGACAAGTAGCCATCTTCCCGGAAACCCCGCGCCACCTGCCCACTGGCTGGATCGGTCCACTGAAGCGGGAAAATCGGGAAGCCACCCAGATCGGCGTCGCGCTTGCTGAGTTTACCGTTTCCGTCAGGTTTTAGCAGCAACGGCAAGTGCGCAAACTGCGGCATGGTTGATTCCCAACCCAAATAGCGGTACAGCAACACGTGCAAAGGCGCAGAGGGCAGCCACTCTTCCCCCCGAATGACGTGCGTAATGCCCATCAAATGGTCGTCAACAATATTGGCCAGGTGGTAGGTCGGCATCCCGTCCGACTTCATGAGAACCTTGTCGTCAATCTGCGACGAATGCACCACGACCCAACCCCGAATCAGGTCATTGAGGCGAATGTCTTCTTTGCGGGGCACTTTCAGACGGATTACATATGGATCGCCCGACTCCAGCCGCGTTTTTACCTCATCGGCAGAGAGCGTCAGCGAGTTCTTCATTTGCAGCCGCGTGATGGAATTGTACTGCGCTGCCGGGGCGTTGGCTTCTTCCATCCGTTTCCGCATGGCTTCCAGTTCGTCGGCGGTATCGAACGCGTAGTACGCTTTTCCTTCTTTTACGAGGCGCTCGGCGTGTTCGTGGTAAATTTCTTTCCGCTCAGACTGGCGATAGGGGGCTTGCGGGCCGCCTTTGCCGTGCCCTTCGTCAATTTCAATGCCAACCCATTTCAGCGATTCCAGAATGTACTCTTCGGCGCCGGGCACTAAGCGATTCTGGTCGGTATCTTCAATGCGGAGCAGCATTTTGCCGCCGTTTTTACGAGCGAACAGGTAATTGTATAAGGCCGTCCGAACCCCGCCAATGTGCAGCGGTCCCGTTGGACTCGGTGCAAACCGGACCCGGACTTCTTTTGAATTTGTGGTCATAATTAAGAGCGAAATACGGCTAGACGAACAGAATAAACATGACTCTGAACGCTAGCCGCCTGGCTATTTTCTAAAGTTACTGAACAGCAATAACCGAGATCTCAACATTTACATCTTTGGGCAAACGGGCCACCTCAACGGTTTCACGAGCGGGTGGATTGTCGCTAAAGAAGCTGCCGTACACTTCGTTGATGGCCACAAAGTTGTTCAGGTCTTTCACGAAAATGCTGCTTTTAACAATGTTTTCGTAAGACAGTCCAGCCGCTTGCAGGATGGCTCCGATATTTTCCATGACCTTTTGGGTTTCTGCTTTGATATCGCCCGATTGAGAAACCTCAAACGCGATCTGACCAGAAACATAGAGTGTATTATTTACCAGAATAGCTTGGCTATAAGGACCGATTGGAGCGGGTGCGTCGGCCGAGTAGATTACTTTTTTATCCATGATGTAAACGTAGCTAACTTCTTGATTCGGTTAGACTGCAAAAGTCGGAAGGTTTCCGGCAGACACCAAATCGGCAGCCGCTTTTCTGTAGCAGATAAAAAAATCCGGCTCGATTTGGGGAGTCGAGCCGGATTAATTCATGAGGCAGATAATCACTTATAAACCGACGCTGAGCCGCAAACCGGGATAAACACTTTTGAAAGCTCCTTTGACGTACAGTTCGGGATGTACTTTGAACAGGCCTTTGTGATACACTGTACCGCTCAGGCGAAAGGTAGATGGCCCTCCAAAGCGCTGGCTCGAATAAACGGAAGCGCCCAGGTAAATGCCCGCCAGCACCCGGTTGTAGGAATTAATTTGTTTATTGCTTTGAGGCTCGTAGAACGTTAAACCAACATTGACAAAATCCATTCGGCCTGCTCCATTGAACGCAAAATTGGACAGATACCCCACCGAATAGCCGATCCGGCGGTACTGATTTGGCACAAAGGCAAAATCAATGGCCAGCGAAGGCGTCCACTGCGTTTTAATCAAACCAACCCCAATATTGGGCGAAATGACCAGCACAGGCCGTTTCGCCAGACCAGGATTGATCACCTCAGGCTCTTTTCCCTCGCGTTGAATAAGGTCAAAGGCTATGCCAGGCCTGGTCAGCGAATACGTCTGTTTATTATAGCTTTCTGCCGCCTGTATTGCTTTTTGCACCCTGGCATTTACCCCACCTTGCTGTACGATACGATTCAAATCAGCCAAGTTATTTACCAGAAAATACGCCTGAAACGAATCAGCTTCGCGCCAGGAAATATGCAGGGTATCCTGTTTGGTCTTTAACTGAATGGGCTCCTCACTTTCCTTGAACAGGAACGAAGCGGTGCGCTGCGGATACGTTCGCAAATCCAGGGCACGGTCCGTTTCTCCAATGCGAAAATGCGCATGAACCGCCTCGGTAAGCTCCCGCGTGGTGTCGGCCACTTTTTGGTAGTCGGTCAGGAAGAGGCGCAATGCCGAATCCAGATTTTGATGGGCTCGAACGTGGGCAAAATTGTCAAAACCCAGCAGAAGCGTGTTGCGCTGACCCAGATCGATTTCGATGTGGCTTTGCCCCTGAAAGGCTTCCCGATTTTCTTTTTTGCTCAGAATTGACCCTGAATTTTGAGCATACGTCGCCCCAACCAGGCCTATTAGAAGCCAGGGAATTAAACCAATACCTTTCATGGACTAATTTGATTTTGTGTGTTTAAAAAGAATGAGGGGCGGCGCTAGGTTCTTAGTCGCGTTGCCGGATTCTGCCGGGTCGTTGATGGTTCCAAGACGTACCAGACCCTGCGTGCGGTATAACTTAGGCTTTGTTTCTTCTTCTACCTGCCATTCATTGACGTGCATCACCCGAAAACGCTTTCGGGCCGCCGATTTCCGTGGAGATGCCACGGCAGCGATGGCTTCCTGCGCTGGTTGCTCGGTGCTCAAGGTTTCCGGTACCGCCATTTCGGCGGCTGAAGCGATGGGCTGATAAGCGGGGGCAACAACAACTTCTGCGTTTCTGGCTGGTATTTTTTCGCTAGAATTAGTAGCTAGCGCATTAGGACTTTGTTTCGTTCTGACAGCAATCGGCTCCCTAACGGCTATTGACTCCTGTTTTGGCACCACTTGTTTACTGCGCACGGCTTGGAGGCGCGATGGCTGAGTGATGGCTGCGGTTGGTTTTTCGCGCTCAGGCTGCATTAACCAAAAAAAAGTAAGGGCTCCTATTACGCAGGCTGCCACGGCCCATCGCCCCCACGCCAGCCGCTGCTTCTCTGGTTGCTTCAATTCCTGACTAAGGTTGCCCCAGACCCGCGCTGCATCAAAGGAAGGCACGGGGGCATCGGCCCCTTTCTCCAGGGCCTGCCGAACGAGTCGATCAATGGGTTCGTCGGATGTTGGTTTCATAGCCCTGTTTGATTAAAAGTTCCTGCAACATGGTCCGCGCTTTGCTCAACTGAGACTTCGAGGTATTTTCGCTAATCTGTAACTGCTCGCCAATTTCCCGATGGCTGTATCCTTCCACGACATACAGGTTGAAAACGGTTCGGTAGCCGGTGGGCAGTCGGGCAATCAAGGCCGTGATCAGGTCGGCATCTAAACCGCTGTCGGGCAGTGGCTTCGGGTCAGGTTGCAAGCTCATCGCCTCATCGGTATAAAGCGTCGGCAAACTGCGCATCGCCCGCAAATGCTGCAACGCTTCGTTCACCATAATTCGCCGAAGCCAGGCTTCAAAACTGTTTTCGTGACGATCCTGAAAACTACTGAGTGACCGAAATACTTTCAGAAATCCAGTCATCAACACCTCTTCGGCTTCCTGCTCGTTGCGCACGTAGCGCAAGCACACGCGGTACATCCGATTGGCATACCGTTCGAACAATCGTTTCTGGGCGAATGCATTACCTCGTTGACATTGTTCGATGAGCGGTTGATCCATACTGTGCGTTTCTATTGACAGAAATGCGGATTAGTTTGCTGGGGTTGCCTGAGCCGTTAAGTTTTTTGTCTTTTTATTTGGTATGGCTCATTTTAAATCAGGTAGCAAAAAAAGACCTGCCAGTTTCGACAACTAACAGGTCTTTAAATTCTACTTATTCAGCGCTTATTCAACAGTTACTGATTTCGCCAAATTCCGGGGCTGGTCTACGTTACGACCGCGCATGACAGCCACATAGTACGAAAGCAATTGCAGCGGAATAACGGAAATCAACGGCATGAGCATTTCGTGCACTTTGGGAATTTCAATCACAAAATCCACCATGCCCGGCAGCAGCGTATCGCCTTCCGTAGCGATGGCAATCACGCGGCCTTTGCGCGCTTTCACCTCCTGAATATTGGATACCACTTTTTCGTACGAACTGTCTTTAGCGGCAATAAACACCACCGGCATATCTTCGTCGATCAGGGCAATAGGGCCGTGCTTCATCTCGGCGGCGGGGTAGCCCTCGGCGTGGATGTACGAAATTTCTTTCAGCTTTAACGCCCCTTCCAGCGCAACCGGGAAGTTTAATCCGCGACCCAGATAGATAAAATTACGGGCGTAGGTGAAAATGTATGCAATCTCTTTGACCTTCTCGGCGTTCTGAAGCAGCTTCTCCACCTTGGCCGGAATTGCCTCCATCTCAGCCAGAAGCTGCCGGAATAGGCTATCCGAAATGGTGCCTTTGCGCTTGGCGGCGGAAAGGGCCATCAGCGTCAGAACGGTAACCTGCGCCGTAAACGCTTTGGTCGACGCCACCCCGATTTCGGGACCCGCGTGCGTATAAGCCCCGGCATGTGAGGTGCGCGGAATGGACGAACCCACTGCGTTACAAACCCCAAAAATCGTCGCTCCTTTTGACTTGGCTAGTTCGATAGCCGCCAAGGTATCCGCCGTCTCCCCCGATTGGGAAATGGCAATCACAATATCGCCTTCGGCAATGATTGGGTTCCGGTAGCGGAATTCTGAGGCGTATTCAACCTCAACCGGAATCCGGGCCAGTTCTTCAAAAATATATTCGGCCACCAGACCGGCGTGCCACGAGGTTCCGCAACCAACAATAATGATTCGCTTCGAAGCGGCCAGCTTGTCCAGGTAATCGCGCAAACCACCGAGTTGTAGATGCCCTTCGTCGGCCTTAACCCGACCGCGCATGCTATCGGCAATGGATCGAGGCTGTTCAAAAATTTCTTTCAGCATGAAGTGGTCAAAGCCGCCTTTTTCGATGGCTTCCAGCTCCAGCTCTACTTTCTGAATGTAAGGCGTCGTTTTGGTATTATCGAGGTTAACAATTTTTAGCTCCCCGTCCCGCACCGTTGCGATTTCGTAATCGTTCAGGTAAACAACATCTTTGGTATATTCGATGATTGGCGTGGCATCCGAAGCAAAGAAAAACTCGTTCTCACCCACTCCAATCACCAGTGGGCTTCCTTTGCGCGCGGCAATCAGCTGAGTAGGTTCATCTTCGGCAATTACCACGATGGCATACGCGCCAACCACTTCCAGCAACGCCTGCCGGACCGCTTCTTCTAGCGAACAACCCGTTTCTTTTTTAATGTCCTCGATGAACTGCATCAGCACCTCCGAATCCGTATCCGACCGAAATTCGTGGCCTTTCCGAATCAGGTTTTGCTTGATCGATGCGTAGTTTTCAATGATTCCATTATGAATCAGGGCCAGTTTTTTGTCGTGCGAGTAGTGAGGGTGCGCATTGACGTCGTTAGGCTCTCCGTGCGTCGCCCAGCGCGTGTGGCCGATGCCAATCCGGGCGTGCAGTTCTTTCGTAGCCAGCTCGGCTTCCAGATCGGAAACTTTCCCTTTTTTCTTGTATACTTTCAGGCCATCTCCGTTCAGCAGAGCAAGTCCTGAGCTATCATATCCCCGGTATTCCAGGCGCTTTAAACCTTTCAGGATCAGCGGACACGCCTCACGGTGTCCCACATAAGCTACAATTCCACACATATTGGCGAGATTAGTTAGCAGCTAAATAAAGGTATTATTGGTATAAACGCAAAAACCAGTCATTTACGACTGGTTTTTACCTAATTAAGTGAACTTTCCGGTTACTCGGCCAGTGTATAGAAAACAACCAGTTTAACGCTTTCCGGTGCATCCAGGACGGCAGCCGTCAACTGGGTGTTCAAATAAGTTTCTACCTGATAGGAAGTACCCAATTGTGTAGTAGGTATCAGTGTGCTAGCATTACCGGCTGTCGGCACCAGCACCAAACCCGTATTCGGCCTAAAATTGGTCAACAGCGCCTGAAAATAGCCCGTCACGTCGTACGAATAAGCGTTGCGCGTACGAGCGCCGTAAGTTGCTACCTCTGGATAGAACCACTGGCTAATCTGCTGAAAAGTACCCGTGTTGGTTTGCAACAGGTGCAGCACACGCGTGTTATTCCGATCGGTATAAGAAATCCTATTATTCGCGCTTGTCTCGGCCAAAGCCATGTAAAACGGCAAAAATGTTCCCGAAGCGCTTGATTTTGGCGTAATGGTCAATTCGGCGCGATTGATGGCAATGCGTCCCTGTTTTTTCAGGTTCTCAAACGTCGGAAAGGCAAGTTTGGTGGTCACACCCGTTCCGTTCTGGACGAATAGCTGGCCCCCCGTTGCGGAAGCAGGCAACGGATTGGTCGTTGTCAAACCCGCTAACTTTGTTCCGGCCCGGTTCGCTGTAACCTGCGTAAAGGCCGCCGCTCTGTAAATGCTGGGGTCAATGGAAAAACCAAGGCTGGAAGCGGTTGTCTCATTCGCTTTGTGGTAGTAAATAGCCACATAATTGATACTGAATCCAGTTGGCAACGATACAACCGATTTATTTCCGCTTCCGGGTACAAAAGCAAAGCCTTTGAACGCCTTCCGAAAATCCAGTCGTGTAACCGTTTTCCCTTTGAAAATATTAAGTATTTCTTGCCCAAACGCATCCGGCAATTTCGTCACAACGAGACTCGTATAGCTGTTGGGTCCAGACGTAAGACTAATTTTAGTCAAAGGCGTTGGGTCATAAGCCGCTGTGTTGTTGATCGTATACCGCTTTGTTGTATCAAGGTCTTCCGTTAGTCGGTGGAGGAAAATTTCCTGCGTTCCAGTCGTGTCACCATATGCATTTACGTAGCCACTAACGTACCTAATGGAGTCGTATATCGCCGTGTTATCTACGGTTACGGAGTTGATGATGGTTGTGTTGTTATACCCAAAATCAAACTGAGCAAATGCCTTTGCTGTAACCTTACCAAAGGTAGGATCGCTGTAATTCCCGATGAGCAGACGGTTATTTCGGCCCGTTTGCACTGAATCCAGCAGGATGGTTGACCTGGTAACGGTTAGCGTATCCGTATAAAGAACCCCGACGGGGGTAGTCGGGGTTAAACCGATTTCTTTGGGTTCTTCGCAGGCCGTCAACAGAGCTACTACACCAATCAGGAGACTTAATCCTTTACTAAAATTAGCCAACCAGCCCTGTGTAGAGGGTATAATAGCGTTCCGCGACATTCTCGTCTTCTTCTGTAAGTTCAATTTTCTTTTCAGACAAATCATTCAAAATACCAGTTAAGCTCTCGCTGAAGTCTTCATCAGCTTTCACAACAACGTCGGCGTAGGCACAACCCATACGGATAAAACCTTCAAAATCGCCGGAACGCAGGTGCGATAGCATTGCTTCGTCCACGTCCATCGCTTTGGCTTTTTCAACCAAATCTTCTGGAAAACGATAAGAGAATGAATTATTATACACCGAAAAGACTGATTTAGAGTCTTTGAACATCGGGTCGTTTTTATAAGTCGTTTTCAGGTACAGCGGAATCAGTGCTGTCATCCAGTCATTACAGTGAACGATGTCCGGTGACCAGCCTAATTTTTTCACGGTTTCCAGTACTCCTTTGCAAAAGAAAATGGCGCGTTCGTCGTTGTCCTCATAAAAGCGATTCTCTTTGTCAAAGAAAACGTGTTTCCGCTGGAAATAGTCTTCATTGTCGATAAAATACACCTGAAGTTTGGCATTGGGAATTGACGCCACTTTAATAATTAGGGGCTTTTCCTCATCACCAACGGTAATGTTGATACCCGACAAGCGAACAACTTCATGAAGCCGGTTTTTCCGCTCATTGATTAAGCCAAAACGAGGTACAAGGATGCGTATTTCCATACCACGCTCCTGCATCTCTTGGGGCAATTTCCGCACGAAATTGGCCACTTCTGACGTTTGAAGGAAAGGATTAATCTCGCTGGCAACGTAGAGAATCCGAAGTTTGCTCATAACACGATCGGGGGCTATAGAGTGTATATATCCCGTATTAGGGGATTTCAAAAAACTTGCAAAATTAAACAAAAAAAACCCAGATTTCAATAGGTTTTGCGCTATAAATTTGCACTTTTTGTATACTTGCCGGTTTTTGCGACCAGGGATTGGAGAAGGAAGGCTTAATGAACACTTTTTAGCCTTATGCTCCATGCCCTCCGCCTTCACTTCTTCAAGCCTTGTCATGTACGTTTTTGAAACCATTATTGCCTTAAAGCAGCATCTGGATCAGCACCGAAAGGGTGACCAACGCATCGGCTTCGTGCCCACCATGGGCGCCCTGCACGAAGGACACCTTTCGCTCCTGCAAGCCGCGCAGGAACAGTCCGACATTCGGGTGTGCAGCATCTTTGTCAACCCAACCCAGTTTAATAATCCGGATGATCTGGCGCGCTACCCCCGCACGCTCGACGCCGACCTGAAACTCCTTGAAGAAGCCGGCTGCGATGTTGTTTTTGCGCCCTCGGTGCAGGAAATGTACATTTCCCAGCCGCTGTTAACGCTGTCTTTCGGTGATCTGGAAACTGTGATGGAAGGCGCCTTCCGCCCGGGCCATTTCAACGGCGTTGGGATTGTGGTGGGCAAATTGTTCAACATTGTACAGCCGCATTACGCCTATTTTGGGCAAAAAGACCTGCAACAGGTGGCCGTTGTTAAACGTCTGGTGCGGGATTTGAGCTTTCCGGTTGACATTGTGCGCTGCCCCATCCTGCGCGAACCAGACGGACTGGCCATGTCTTCCCGCAACCGCAACCTCACCCCCGACGAACGGCAACAGGCTACTGAATTATACAACGCGCTCACCCTTGCCCAGTCGCTGCTTCAGGAAGATGGAGATTTGGCCAGGGCTAAAGATGCCGTCGCGAATCACTTTGCCCAGAAGCCTCAATTTCAGTTGGAGTATTTCGAGATTGCCAACGCCGATACGCTTCAACCCGCCGAGCAGCTACAGGCTCCGGGCATGACAGCGCTCTGCATCGCAGCCCAGTTAGGCAAAGTCCGCCTGATCGACAACCTGGTTTTCTAGCACAATTTCCTGAACTAAACCGTCTCACTGTTATGTTTTTGCGGTAACTGGTTCTAAACAGCGGATTCTATTAACTTTACCGCCCTATCGAAACCAGATAGCTTTTAATGCCCATGTTCATTACCGTAATGAAGTCAAAGATCCACCGGGTTCGGGTGACGCAGGCTGAACTAAATTATGTCGGCAGCATTACCATCGACGAAGACCTGATGGATGCCGCCGGAATGGTGGAAAACGAGCAAGTTCACATTGTTAACAACAACAACGGCGAGCGCCTGATTACGTACGTCATCAAAGGGGAACGTGGCTCGGGAATCATCTGCCTCAACGGAGCAGCAGCCCGCCGTGCGCAGGTTGGCGACATCATCATCATTATTGCGTATGGCATGATGAGCCAGGAGGAATCCAAAACCTTTAAACCGACGGTCGTCTTTCCCGACGATAACAACCGCTTGGTTCTGTAACTTTGCCATTTCGCATCTCCCGGATTGCCGCCGCGAAGCGGTTCCGGGCTTACTAAGCTATTACTAAGCCCGGAACCGACCGGGATACGTATGAAAAACATCATCAAGTACACTGTTTCGTTAGCCATTGCCGGGAGTTTGTTGTGGTATGTCTTTAAAGACATCGACCTCGGCGCTATGTTTGAGGCCTTCCAGAAAGCCGATTACCGCTGGATTATTGTCTCTGGATTGTTAACCATTCTGGCGCACTGGAGCCGCGCTTATCGCTGGAGTTTGCTGATGGAACCAGTTGTTGGCCGTCGCCCGGCGGCATTCGATACAACGGTAGCCGTCCTGACGGGTTATTTTGCCAACCTGATCATTCCCCGCATGGGTGAAGTGACACGCTGCGGAACGCTGAACCGTCTCGAAGGGGTTCCGGTCAACATCAGCTTCGGAACGGTCGTTGCCGAGCGCGTCTTTGATGCCCTGGCGCTTCTCTTTTTGATCGCCGCTACGTTTCTCCTGGAATTTGATCGCTTAAGTACGTTTTTCCTGGATTTCTTTTCCTCCAAGGTCAACGTCTCCGGTCTGCAAAACAATCCCTGGCCCCTCCTTGTCTTGGTTGGTGTGCTGCTGGGAATGGCTCTGCTGGCTTGGGTTCTCTACGGTCGCTACAAAGAAATCCTGCAACAAAAACCGCTTTACCAGAAAATTACGGCCTTTACGGGTGGTTTGGTAGAAGGTGTCCTCAGCGTTCGGAAACTGAAAAATCCCGGAGCGTTTCTTTTCCATACTATACTAATCTGGACGACGTACTATTTTATGTCGTACGTTCTGTTTTTCTCGCTGCCCCAAACCTCTGGCCTTAGCATGCTCGCGGGCTTGACTATTTTGATCATGGGAGGTATAGGCATGGCAGCACCCGTTCAGGGTGGGATTGGTCCGTTTCACTTACTGGTTGGAAATGCGCTGGTTCTGTACGGATTAACGCAGCAGGACGGCATTGTACTGGCCACTTTCATGCACGCTGTGCAGACTATTGTTACACTTTTGCTGGGCGCGATTAGTTTTCTGATCGTTTTGTTCCGCAGCAAGCGCGGCGCTACCGAAGATGTAGCGGAGCCGACTGCGCTCAATGTGGGCCGATGAGCCTTATATTTGTGCCATGACTGAATCTAAAATCCTCGCTCGCGAAGACGCCGCCCGGCAAGCCGACCAATGGCGTGCGGAAGGCCAACGCATCGTTTTTACCAACGGTTGTTTCGATATTGTTCACCTGGGTCACATTGATTACCTGGAAAAAGCCCGTGCTTTGGGCGATAAGCTCATTCTGGGACTCAATACAGATGCTTCGGTGAGTCGCCTGAAAGGACCGCTTCGTCCAGTTGTCAATGAATACGCCCGCGCCCGCCTCATGGCTTCTCTGGCTTTTGTGGATCTGATTACGCTTTTTGACGAGCCAACGCCTTTGGAGCTGATCCAGGTGGTTCGTCCTGATGTTTTGGTAAAGGGCGATGACTACACCATCGAAAACATCGTTGGTTCCGATTTCGTTATTCAACATGGAGGGAGTGTCGAAACAGTACCTCTGGTGGCTGGCTATTCGACGACGGCGCTGATTGAGAAGATTCGGGCGGCCTACGCGCAGTGATCAATGGCTGATCAGATTGGCGAATGGTCCTACAAATGGATAAAAACCGAACTAGACGCTTGTTTTCTGTTGTTATAGTAATGAAGTTAGTACGACAAACTGTACTTAAACTCTGAACTTTTAAACGTTTAATTGCCCTATGGCCGGTGTTTATATAATTGGTATAATTGTTATGCTCGTTAGCTTCTATGTAAGCTGGCGGCTGAAAAGCAAGTTTAATGAGTATTCGCAGATTGCGCTGGCCAATGGCCTGAGCGGGGCAGAAATCGCCCAGAAGATGCTGAATGAGAATAATATTTACGACGTTCGCGTTCTCTCGGTTGAAGGAATGCTGACGGACCACTATAATCCGCAGGATAAAACCGTTAACCTGAGTGCCGATGTTTATTATGGGCGATCTGTAGCGGCGGCGGCGGTTGCCTCCCACGAATGTGGTCATGCCGTGCAACACGCTACAGCCTACGGACCGCTGAAGTTCCGCTCGGCGATGGTGCCTTTTCTGACCATTTCGTCGCAGTACATGCAATGGGTTATTCTGGGTGGTATTTTACTAATTAACACTACTATTCTGCCCTTGGCCATTGGGGTTGCTCTCTTTGCGGTGACCACCATCTTTAGCTTTGTGACCCTGCCCGTCGAGTTTGACGCCAGCAAGCGTGCTTTGGCCTGGATTCAGAATCGGGGAGTGGTTAACCAACGGGAGTATGGTTTTGCAAAAGACGCCCTTCGCTGGGCCGCGATGACCTACGTGGTGGCCGCTATTGGTTCACTGGCTACTTTGCTCTACTACGTCAGCATTCTGATGGGTGGCCGTCGAAGCGATTGATAAATGCTCTTTAAAGCAAAAAGCCCGTCACTGTGACGGGCTTTTTTTGTTTATTCAGTATATTAAAAAAGCATGGCCTGGTAGCGCATTTCTTCCACGGCAGGAGTTGGCGCCATTTGAGAATCAATTAGATAACCAACAGCCGTAATCACTACAGCAATCAGCAAGGCTGGCCAGAATCCCCGTATGTAAAAGCTGGCCATCAGCTTATCAATTAGTTTCAAAATGAGAGCCGTCACTATCAGACGAACAAGCCCAGTTAATAGAAATAAGGTCACCAGATTTAACGGAAAGCGAATCAGCCAGCCAATGAGGAAGTTCAGTATAGCCAGCAAAAAAGCCACTAGCAGCGCTGTTGTGAAATTTTTCACGTCAACCTGAGGCATGAGGTATGCCAAACCAAAAATAACCGTTGCGTCAATCAGTAAATGGAGGATAAAATTCATAGTAGGAAGAGATTGGTTGATCTACGTCATCTTAAACACAATCTTCCTGGAGTTGTTCATACGTTAGTGAAAACGACAAATAAATGAAATCCATTTCGTTACCAGTATTCCTGATTTGGTTCCTTGCTACGGTTTCCTGTGGCCAGAACTCCACGTCCAAGCCGACTTTAACGCAAACATCAGACTCTGTTTATCAATACCGCGACGCAGCGCAGGACGGCATTGGCAAAGTTTATATGGGTCGCGAGATTGCACAGGTCATGGGTCATTTAGGGGCCGAGTGGCTGGAACGACCCGAACGGGAGCAGGAAGAGCGTACGGATTTGCTCCTGAAATTGCTTCGCCTCAAACCGACGGATGTGGTAGCCGACATTGGCGCCGGAACGGGGTATTTTTCTTTCCGGCTGGCCCCTGAGCTACGGCAGGGAAAGGTTCTGGCCGTTGATATTCAGCAAGAAATGATTGACCTCTTGAACCAGGCCAAGCAAAAGAACAAAGCTACCAATGTAGAAGCAGTTTTAGGCACTATTTCCGACCCGAAACTTCCACCCAATAGCATTGACATGGCCTTGATGGTGGATGCCTACCATGAGTTTTCGCACCCTTACGAAATGATGCGAAACATTGCTACAGCGCTCAAGCCAAATGGCCGCGTTGTCTTGGTCGAATACCGCGCCGAGGACCCCAGCGTACCAATCAAAACACTCCACAAAATGAGTGTTGCTCAGGCAAAAAAAGAACTGCAAGCCGTTGGCTTGCAGTTCGATGCAGTCTATAAAAACTTACCGCAGCAGCACGTTCTTGTTTTTTCCAAACGCGCTCCCGGGAATTAAACCAGAATATTTTTATCCCCTAATTTGCTCTTCCGGTAGCCATAGGTGAAGTAGATTACCAAGCCAATAATTAGCCAAATAATGAAAATGGCCCAGTTGCTAATACCCAACTCGGTCATTAAATACAGGTTGGTCAGGATACCCAGCACGGGGAGCAGCGAAAAATTAAACATAAAGCTTCCTACCGATAGCCCTAGCCACACCAACCAGAAGACGCCCAGCAGTGGCTTCTCGCTCAGACTGCTCATGAAATGACCCGATTGCACCACTAACACGAGCGCCACCAGCAAACCGACGCCAACAATGAACTTGCCGTTGACGTAAGGAACGCGGAATTTTGAATATTTCGACAGCCCTTTCGCATCGAGGTATAGAATGCCACCGCAGACCAGAATAAACGCAAAAAACGTTCCGACGCTGGTTAGGTCGATAAAGAACTGCATGTCCAGAAACAAAGACGGTATGGCTACCAGAAAACCCGTCATAATGGTGGCGAACGAAGGCGTCCGGTAACGCGGGTGAATCTCCGAAAACTTCTGCCACAACAGTCCATCGCGGCTCATCGCCATCCAGATACGGGGCTGGCCCAATTGATAGACCAGTAAAGCACTCGTAATGGCCACAACGGCGCTCACGGAGATAACGCCGGCTACGAAATCCATGTTCACTTTCTGGAATACGTACGACAGCGGATCATCAACTCCCAATTCCTTGTAATTGACCATTCCAGTCAATACCAACGTAATCAAAACGTACAGAACGGTGCAGATGATCAAGCAGTAAATCATGGCACGTGGTAGGTCACGCTGCGGGTTTTTGCACTCTTCGGCGGTAGTAGAAATAGAGTCGAAACCAATGAAGGCAAAAAACACGGACGCGACGCCGCCCAAAACGCCCGTTACGCCATTAGGGGCAAAAGGCGACCAATTTTCGGGCTTGATAAAAAAAGCACCGGCTACAATAACCAGCAGAATAACCGCTAATTTCAAGACAACCAGAATGTTGCTGGCCGTACGGGATTCTTTGATTCCCCGGTAAACAAGGTACGTAATCAGAACAGTAATCAGGCCAGCGGGCAAATCCATGATCATTCGCAGGTCGCCCCAGTGCGGAGCCTGTACGAACGCTTCGGCAAGCAACCGCTCATTGGAAGTAATTTCTGAGGCAATCCCGCCACCCGTCTGCACTTTGTTGTAAGCTGCCAGGGCCGAGCCGTAGTCAGTTGACAGATAGGCCGGGAATTTTACCCCAAATCCCGCCAGCATGGACGTGAAGTATTCGGACCAGGAAATGGCTACCACCATGTTACTCACAGCATATTCCAGAATCAACGCCCAGCCAATAATCCAGGCAAAGATTTCACCGAACGAAACGTAAGCATAGGTATAAGCGCTCCCACTAACGGGCACCGTAGAAGCAAACTGAGCGTAACTAAGCGCCGTAAACACGCAGGCAATGGCGGTAAACACAAACAACAGCGAAACGGCGGGGCCGCCTTCCACACTGGCCCGACCAATTGTACTGAAAATACCGGCTCCAATGATGGCGGCAATCCCAAACGAGGTAAGGTCACGAACCCCCAGTGTCTTGAGCAAATTGGCCGAATGTTCACCAGTGGGACTCTTTCCAGTATCGCTCATGATCTGCGTCACTGATTTTTTACGGAAAATGGATTCGCTCATACGCGTCTAGGCAGTTATAGATTGGCGTTAGTTGGCTGAAATACCGCTAACGGCCGATTAAAAGTAAGTTGTATTAAGTTCTAAAAAATCATTAATTGGCAATCTTGGCCTTAAAAAAAGCCTGCCTGCAAAATTTTCAATGCTAAAAATAGAAATACTTTTCAAATTTGAAGCGTTTCTATAAAATCATGTCCATCCAGATCCAAAACCTAACAAAATTATACAGCCGAGCTGGTAGCACCAACCAACGAGCCGTTGATTCTATCTCATTTTCGGTGCAGCCGGGCGAAGTCGTTGGCTTTCTGGGCCCTAACGGAGCCGGAAAATCCACCACGATGAAAATCGCTACGGGCTACCTGCCCCCTACCGAGGGAACCGTTCTCGTGAATGGTTTCGATGTGCGTACGCAGTCGATGGAGGTGCGCCGAAGCATTGGCTACTTACCGGAGCACAATCCGTTGTATCTGGACATGTACGTGAAGGAGTATCTGCGCTTTGCGGGATCTTTGCACGGACTGAGCGGTCAGGCCTTATCGAACCGGATTGCCGACATGATTGAGCTGGTGGGTCTGGGGCGTGAGCAACACAAGCAACTTGGCCAGTTGTCAAAAGGGTATCGCCAGCGCGTGGGGCTGGCGCAGGCGTTAATTCATAACCCGCCGGTGCTGATTCTCGACGAACCCACCACGGGACTAGACCCGAATCAGCTTTCAGAGATCAGGCAGGTTATTCGCGACGCCGGACGCGAAAAAACGGTTCTTTTTTCTACCCACATCATGCAGGAAGTAGAAGCGCTTTGCCACCGGGTTGTCATCATTAATCGGGGGAAAATCGTGGCAGAAGGCAGCCTCGACAGCCTGCAGAGTGCAACCGCCGACACGATAACCGTTATTGCCGAATTTGAGCAGGAATTAGCTGATTCAACTATGCTGGCTCTGCTTCCCGGCGTGCAACACCTCGAAACGCTGGGACAGGGGCGCTACCAGCTTACTGCCGACCGCCAATCCGATTTGCGGGCGGCGATTTTCCGGCTCGCTGCCGACAAAAACCTGACGCTGGTTGGTCTAAAACAGCAGGAAAGCAGTCTGGAAGGAATATTCAAGCAACTAACAACGAATCAGGAAGGATAACCACCCGACTGGTGGCACCCTTCCTGACTCGATCTTCGTATATGGGCTATTTCCGCGCGGAGGCGAGCAAAGGATATTGATCAAAAATAGATCGGACGATGCCTTTAAAGTAATTGTTCTTGAAGTTTGGATGTTTGGTTACCCGTGAAGCGTATCCTTTCCAGATTACCTGATAAGTTTCTGCGTCGATCAGCGAAATCATCAGGGTGCCTTCGTCCAGGTTGTAATCAATGCGTTTGTAAGTAGCATCACCGTCTTCGCTCACCACCCAGTCTTTGATGACCGGCTGCTGATAGCCGCGAAAACGCAGGTCATTCCGGAAAATATTGTAAGAAATCAACAAGTGCGGACCCCGATTGGCAACCTGGTATCCACGAGCCTCCATCTGGTGACGAATCGCATCCTGAATATCTGAACAAAGCAGCGTTGAATCAAC
The DNA here is from genome assembly GCF_021484805.1 of Tellurirhabdus bombi. NCBI lineage: Bacteria > Pseudomonadati > Bacteroidota > Cytophagia > Cytophagales > Spirosomataceae > Larkinella > Larkinella bombi. The sequence goes on from NZ_CP090557.1 coordinate 991,279, forward strand.
ATACTCACACTCCAGAAAATTGAACGACTCGTAATTTTTGAAATGCCCTTCATAACTGTAATCGTGCTCCACGAATAACTTACCAGGCATGCAACCTACTAACCCAACCAGGGCCACAACAATCAAAAGTCCAATAGAATTCTTCATACAATTTTCTTAACCGTAAAACTCTGACATTTAAGACGAAACTGGTTTTTTTTACCTATTGTTCAATAAAATTTCCTTAAACTGGGCAATAACCGAATATAGCAAATACTAAACGGCAAAGTGATATTCAAGCAATACTTTTATTTTACAATCACCAGACTTTTCAGCAGTTTAATTGTAGAAATTGCACTTTTGATTCAAAAAGGTACTAAGCCCGGTAATACTCCAACGCCCGGCGCATGTCCCCGGCCGAAACCGTAATATCATAGGCACACGTTCCAGCGCCATTGAGCAGCGCCATTCTTATTTCACCGCTCCGATTCTTCTTGTCATGGCGAGTCAGCGCCAGAATAGGCTCGATGTCGGCATCGGCCAGTTTCACCCGGCCATACATAGAAAATAAGTACTCTTCAATTTGGGCAAGCAGGCGCTCGTCCAGCATTTTTTTCTGGTAAGCGATAAAGGCTTCTGCCAACATTCCGGCGGCAATGGCCTCTCCGTGCAACAACCGTTTCTTTGGGTCAGCCAGAAAATACGTCTCGATGGCATGACCAATGGTGTGACCGAAGTTTAGAATCTTACGAATATTCTTCTCGGTTGGATCTTGCTCAACGATTTTTTTCTTTACCTCCACCGAATGCGCAACCAGATCTTCCCAGTTCTGTTCGTGCAGATCGCGGCGGCGGATCTCGTTCCATTTGTCACTGTCCGCAATCAAACAGTGCTTGATCACCTCGGCAAAGCCCGAACGCAGTTCCCGTTCAGAAAGGCTTTGCAGAAAAGCCGGATCGATCAGAACAGTTTCCGGCAGTTTGAACACACCAATATGGTTTTTAAATCCGTGAAAGTCAATACCTAACTTTCCGCCCACGCTGGCATCTACCTGCGAGAGCAGCGTAGTTGGCAGCTGGATAAAATCGATTCCACGCTTATAGGTAGCCGCGCAAAAACCGCCCATATCGCCAATCACCCCGCCTCCCAGGTCAATAACCAGCGCATGGCGGTCAAATTGCGCTTTTGTCAGAGCTTGCCAAATGATTTCGCAGGTAGCCAGGTGCTTGTGTCCTTCGCCCGCCGGAATGGTGATCAGCACGTGCTTGGGCAGCAATTTTTTTACCAAAGGGTAACAAAATTTTTTCGTGTTCGTGTCTACCAGAACGGCAACAGCGGTATAGGAATGGCTATTTAAAAAATGGGGCAAACTTTCGGAGACAGGGGCCAGTACGACAGACATAGGAAATCAGGATTGGTGCAAAATGCAAAGGTACGTAGCTGCCTGCTTGAATCGAAACAATTTCGTGATTGTCAACTCGGTAGCGCAGCATCAGCGTGCAGTCATTAAATTGTTTAATAAACTCAGTTATAAACTATATAAATTGTTTACCCAGCATTGATTTTGAGCAAAAAAATAAAGAGCTTTGAAAGAACATTTCACTATCTTTCTTAATCCAAACATGAATAAAATTCTACAGAAATGGCTCTTGTTAGTATTTCTGGGCTGCTTATCTGTTGCTTATAGCTGGGCGCAAGAGCGTACAATTACCGGGCAGGTAACCAGTGCAGAAGATAACTCGCCTGTTCCGGGGGCCAGTGTTGTCGTGAAAGGAACAACACGCGGAACCACAACCGATACGAAGGGAAACTACCGGATCGCCGTCAATGCAGGCCAGACGCTTCGTTTTAGCTTTATTGGTTCGTTGAGTCGGGAAGTAGCCATTGGGAACTCCGACATCATCAATGTAGCGCTAAAACAGGACGCCTCTAACCTTAACGAAGTTGTCGTAACCGCCCTCGGTATCCAGCGCGAGAAACGGCAGCTGGGCTATACCACAACAGAAATTTCTGGCGCGGATCTAGCTAATTCGCAGCGCGACAATTTTATCAATGGCCTTCAGGGACGGGTGGCCGGTTTGCAAGTTGGCACATCAAGCGGGATGCCGGGCGCTTCGTCAGGAGTAACTATTCGCGGTGTCAACTCGATTAGCGGTAACAACCAGCCCTTGTATGTCATTGACGGTATGCCTATCGATAACCGGACGGCACAAAACAACCAGTTCGTGGCGGGCGGTATTTCGGGTCAGTCCTTTGAGAACCGAAACATTGACTTCTCCAACCGAGCGCAGGATATTAACCCCAACGACATTGAAAGCGTAACGATCCTGAAAGGACCCGAAGCCGCCGCCCTGTACGGTGTGGAAGCGGCCAACGGAGCCATTCTGATTACAACCAAGAAAGGAAAAGCTGGTCAGGGCCGGGTGACGTACTCAGCTACCTTTACCAGCCAAAAGGTAGGACCATTGCCCGAGACGCAGCGAATTTATAGCCAGGGAAACAACGGCGTATCGCAAAATACAAACTTCAACTCCTTTGGTCCCCGTTACGGTGAAAACACTACTTTTTATAACAATGCGGAAGGCTTTTTACGTACAGGAACTGGTCAGCGTCACAACATATCGTTCGATGGAGGTTCTGATCGGGTAACTTATCGCCTGTCTGCCGGTTATTTTCATAGCCAGGGAGTTATTCCAAATACTGATTACAAACGATTGAACGTCAGCTTGGGTGGTACGGCCAAAATCAGCCAAAAATTGTCGGTTGAATCAACGCTTCAATACATCAATACCGACAACCGGAAAGTGTCGAAGGGCGCTAACTCGTTTCTGCTGGGTCTGTTATCCTGGCCAGCCAACGATAACATGGCTGAATACCTGAACCCGGACGGGTCACGGAAGAAAGTAACGACCGGTACGTCTGAAATCGAGAACCCTTATTTTGACGTCAATAAAAACAGACTTCGCGACCGGGGAAATCGGGCCATCACCAATATTGGGTTAAATTATACGCCTACAGAATGGCTGACATTTACGGGCCGTATAGGCTTAGACGTGTATTCTACCCAGTATCTGTTTATGTACCATCCCGAGTCAAACCGGGCGGGTGGCATCATCGGCGGTTCACTGGACCAGGCAACCGACAACAACCGGACTTTTACGGCACAATACTTTGCAACAGCCAAGAAAGACTTCGGTAAACTAAGTACCTCCGTTCGGGTTGGCCAGGCAATCTACGACTTCAATTATAACTCGTTGGCTTCCCGAGGCGAGAAATTTCTGGACCCTAACTTCGTTTCAATCAACAATACAGATCCGTTAACCCAGAAATCAAGAGAGTTTCTGCGCCAACGCCGTCTGATTGGTGTCTTTGGAGACGTAACCATCGGATACAACGACCTTGCTTTTCTAACCATCACCGGCCGGAATGACTGGTCGAGTACGTTTCCTAAAGCCAGCCGTTCCTTCTTTTACCCCTCGGCTTCCTTTAGCCTGGTCTACACTGACCTGATTCCGTCGGGCAACTTCCGCAAGGTGCTAAGCTTCGGTAAATTCCGGATCTCAGCGGCTCAGGTTGGAAAAGAAGCTCCAGAGTATGCTACCTCGCAGGCGTACGACAGCCAGACTACTACGGGTGGCGGGTTTAACTACGGTACCACCGCTCCTAACCCATTCCTCGTTCCAGAAAAAGTAACCTCGTTTGAAATCGGGACGGAAATGAAGTTCTTCAACAACCGCCTGGGCTTTGATCTGGCTTACTACAAAACGACCAGCGTTAACCAGATTATTCGTGATCTGCGCATCAGCTACGGAACTGGGTTTGTCCTGAAAACAATTAATGGGGGTCGTCTCTGGAACAACGGTGTCGAGTTGTCGATCAATGCTGAGCCAATCCGGGCTGCCAATTTTTCCTGGAATACCGTGGTTAACTTTACCAAAACCAACAGCAAGCTAGCCGAGTTGCCAGCTGGCCAAACCGAGTTCTACAACTCTGATACCTGGATTTACGGGAACGTTCGGAATGGGATGCGGCTTGGCGGTCCGTTGACAACGTTGACGGGGAATGCCTACCAGCGTAACCTCAACGGCGACATCCTGATTAGCCCAATTTCAGGATTACCTTTCACGGAACTGACTACTCCCTGGGGCGTTGTTGGCGATCGAAACCCTGATTTTGTGATTGGTTTTGTCAACAACATGACCTACAAAAACTTTGGTTTGAGCTTCGTGCTTGATATTCGGAAAGGAGGCGACGTGTACAATGCCACTGAATCCTACCTATTCCGGAACGGCCTCAGCCTGAAGACCCTGGATCGGGAAACGCCTTATACGTTCAAAGGGGTCTTGAAAGATGGGTTGGAAAACACGGCCACACCAACGCCGAATACCGTTCAGGTTATTCCTTACTACTCAAATGGGTATTATGGGGCGCTATCGGACGAAAATTTCATCGAACGCGACGTAAACTGGCTGCGCGTGAAAGAAATCACACTGCGGTACAGTTTGCCAACCAACATACTGGGCCAGACAAAACTCTTTAAATCAGCCAACGTGTTCGTGACCGGAACCGATTTACTCATGTTGACCAATTATACCGGGGGTGATCCGGGCGTAAACGGAGCCAATACGGCAACTGGTGGGTCAGGTGGCCAGGGCATTGACTTTGGTAACCTACCGCTACCGCGCGTGTTCAACGTAGGGATCAACATTGGGCTGTAACTTTAACGCATTAATCAATCATGACTATCAAAAAACTTTCCGCGTTACTGCTTACGGCGCTGTCCGTATCGCTTAGCAGTTGCGACGATTATTTGGATATCAACCAAAATCCCAACAACCCGGATCAGGTTGAAGCGGCTCTTTTGCTGGCTCCCATTCAGAACCAGTACGTACTGGGCATTCAGTTCGACGCCCGTTTTATTGGCCAATATGTACAGAATTGGCAGGCAACCAGTTCAACGGTACCTGCCAACGGATTCACTTGGGATTTGCATAGTTACGCCGTCAACAGCGACGCCGGTGGCGAAATCTGGCGTAACGTTTACTGGCGGGGTGGCCGTAATACCATCAATCTGATGGCTGATGCACAAGCTAACGAGCGCTGGGATTATCTGGGCGTTGGTCAGGTAATGCAAGCCTGGGGCTGGCAGATGCTGACTGATATTCACGGTGAGATCATTTTAAAAGAAGCATTTGATCAGGACCCCAATAAAAATACGTTCAACTACGATACGCAGGAGGAAGTCTATGCAGAGGTAGTTCGGCTATTGCAGGAAGGCGTCAAAAACCTAAGCCGTTCGGATGGTCGGGTGTCGACGGCATCGCTGGGGCGTGGTGACCGGATTTATTCGGGTGATCGGCTCAAATGGAAAAAATTTGCATACGGCCTGCTGGCGATCAACGCCCACCATTTATCCAACAAGAAAAGCCTTTACAAGCCGGATCAGGTTATTGCCTACGTGGATAGCGCCTTTGCCAGCAACGCCGATGACGCAATGTTTACATTCAATGGCTTGAGTACGGCGGACGGCAGCTTTTTCGGACCGCTGCGCCAGAACCTGCATGTTTATGGTCAATCGGCCTTTATACTTCGCCTACTGGATGGTACAGTATTCGGAGGCGTTAAGGATCCTCGCCAACCAGTTCTGCTTTCGGCTAGCGGAGATAACACATACCGGGGTCTTATACCGGGCGTTGGCCAATCGACCGCGGCCAGTGTTCCGGTTGCCTCACGAGTTAATAACTTATGGGGTGGCCAACTAGCTGTTCTTCCACCAGCGGGTACAACAGGTAAATATTTCTTTACGGACAAAGGACCTTTCCCCCTGATGACGTATGCACAATTGCAGTTCATCAAAGCAGAAGCCGCTTTCATCAAAGGCGATAAAGCAACCGCTCTTGCCGCTTACCGGAAGGGAATTGAAGCTCATTTATCGGCTTCGTACGTGAGTGTTTCAGCAGCCGATCGGGCAGCTTATTTGAACAACCCGCTGATTGTGCCTCCGGTTGCTTCCGATTTGACGCTAAATCAGATTATGCTACAAAAGTACATCGCTCAGTGGGGTTGGGGTTTTCTGGAACAGTGGGCAGACTTACGCCGATACAACTATAGCCCAGATGTATTCACTAGTTTTCAGCTACCGACAGCCTATCCAGCCGCGAACAATGGCAAACCCGTTCAGCGGCTACGTCCACGCTATAATTCCGAATACGTCTGGAATCAGGAAGCACTGCGTCCACTGGGTGGCCTGGAGCTAGACTATCATACCAAACCTGTTTGGTTTACACAACCGTAATGCCTGTTATCACTAAAGCCTGAAACGTTTCAAGACGATGTTCAAACCTTTTTTATATAGTCTCCTGGTATCGATTCTTTTTTTCTCCTGCGAGAAAAATGCGCTGAAACTTCCGGTTGATCCCATTGCGGGGGGAGCCAGAGTTAAGTTGATTCACGCGGCGCCCGATACACCGGGTATCGATCTATACATTGGTACCAATAAGTTTAGCGCCTTTACACCAACGGGAGCATCCACCACATCGAGTGGTACGCCGACGGGCCTACCTTATACGAATACCTTTCCGGGTAGTGTCAGTGGTTATGCCATTGCTACACCAGGCGCGACCTCGCTAAGCATCACGGCACCTGCTACGACCACTGCGACTAGCGCAACCGCTATTGGCTCGCTGGATTATACACTCGAGGATAACAAGTATTATTCCGTATTCGTGGCTGGCCCCGGGGCTAAACCGGAAGTTTTTGTACTAAATGATGATTTTAGTATGGCTACCGATCCAACCAAATACTATGTTCGGTTTGTCAACCTGACGCCCGGAGTCAATTACGACGTTGCGTTAGTCACCAGCAGCACGACGGCAACCGTACTGGCCCCTAATATAGCTTACAAAGGCGCGACTAACTTTATTCCTGTAGATGCCGCCACCAGTCCCTCATTCGTTCTCCGACAACCAGGATCGGCAACAAATCTGGGACCAGCAGTTTCTTTTACCAGTAATATAGTTGGACGCGTTATTACGGTATACACGCGAGGCGTAGCGGGGCGCACGGGCGCGGCTGCACCAGGCATCAGCATTTACGCTAACCGGTAAGACCATTTAAATTTATCGGGGCCATCACCACTCAGTCCCCCTCCTAGCTCGCTACGAGGGGGATTATTTTTTCCAATCGAAAAAGAACGTACTGCCCACACCCGGCGTCGATTCTACCCGAATTTTGCCGCCCTGCTCTTCCACCAGAATTTTCAGGATGTTCAACCCGACACCCGTGCTGCTATCGGCCTTGGTCGTGTGGTCAGCCACCTGAAAAAGGCCAAAAATGTGCTGCTGGTCTTCTTCGGCAATGCCGGGGCCGTTATCCCGCACGTAAAACTCGTAGTGAGTGCCTTTGTCGTCGCAGCCAAGTTCAATTTCGCCCGTTGGCTTGTCGTTGTACTTGATGGCGTTGCTGATGAGGTTCTGAAACACCTGTTGCAGTTTCAGCTTCTTGGTTTCCAGCACAGGCATCGGCTTGTTGATGCGGATGTGGATGTGTTTCGGCGGAAACATCAGCTGCGTTGTCTGTTGCAGCAGGTCGTATACGTCCACTTCTTCTACTTTTTGCTGCTCGATGCTTTTCCGCGAATAATCCAAAATGGCCGTAATCATATCGGACAGGTGAAACGAAGCCGCCGACAACTGATCGACGTAATCCTTCACCTCTTCCTGCTCCACAACGCGGTCTTCGACATTCATTTTCAAGAGCGACAGCAAGGCAATAATACCCGTTAGGGGCGATTTCAGATCATGCGCCACCATGTAGACAAAGCGTTCGAGCTGCTTGTTGATGCTGTCTAATTCGGCGGCTGTTTTTTTGAGTTCCTGCTGGGAAAAATACAAGCGCTCAAAAACGGCGACCTTGGCTTTGGTTACGTTAATATCCAGCGGTTTTTGCAAATAATCGACCGCGCCTTCTTCAAACCCTTTAATGACGTACTGCTCTTCTTTGCTGATGGCTGTTACAAAAATGATCGAAATGTCTTTTGTTTTCGGGTTTGATTTCAAGAGCCTGGCCACTTCGAATCCGTCCATTTCGGGCATCTGAACGTCAAGCATAATCAGGCCAATCTTGTCATTTTTCAGGGCGTAGCGCAGCGCTTCATTGCCCGACGAAGCTTTGAGAAACGTTCGGTTGTCTGTTTCCAGAATCTCCTCCAGCGAAATCAGATTTTCTTCGCGGTCGTCAACCAGTAAAATAGTAAACTCTTTCAATGTTGTGGCTGTATTCATAACGGATTAACTAGGCAATTGAGTCGTTATTAGTGAGGTATGGTTTTCAAAAAATCGACGATTTCTTCCGGCCTTAAAACCTTGGCCGCGGCGTTCTTCTCCATAGCGGCCCGGGGCATGGTCGCATACTCCGCCGAATCGGGGTGCTGCACAAGGGCGGTGCCGCCTTTATCAATAATGTGCTTCATCCCGGCGGTGCCGTCATTATTGGCCCCACTCAGCAGGATCGCTACGGCATTTTTCCCGTATACGTTAGCAACGCATTCAAACGTCAGGTCAATTGAAGGCCGGCTGTAATTAATGAGTTCGGAATAATCCAGACTAAAGGTCCGGTCTTCTTCAATCAGCAAATGGTAATTCTGCGGAGCCAGGTAGACGCACCCTTCCCTGATGGGCGATTTATCATCGGGTTCGCTTATTTTCATGCCTTTACGGCTCATGGATAAAATCCGATCCATCTCGCTGACCACATTTTTCATGCGATGCAGCACGATAATGATGGAAAAGCAGTAATGATCTGGAAAGGCTTTCAGGATGGTGGTTAACGGCGACAAACTCCCCGCCGACCCGCCTATGATAATAACTCCGGGTTTTTCCATGAGAAGGCTATCGTTTACGCCGGTAAATTTTGGCGGTTGAACTAATCACATCCAATTCGTTGCGCACATCCGTAAAAAGCAGCGACTCTTTCATGCCGATGGCCAGATAGCCCAGGGGCGATAAGCTGTCGTAGAAAAGCTTAAATACCTCGTTCTGTAAAACCCGGTTAAAGTAAATCAGCACGTTGCGGCAACAAACCAACTGAAATTCATTGAATACCTGGTCCGTGACCAAATTATGCTGCGAAAACACAATATTCTTACGTAACTCTTTATTAATAAGTGCGTTATCGTAACGGGCAGTATAATAATCTGAAAAATCCTGTTTCCCCCCCGATTGAATGTAGTTCGACGTATAATCCCGCATGTTCTGCACCGATATAATCCCGGTTCTGGCCTTTTCCAGATTGGCCGGATTTATGTCAGTGGCGTAAATTCGGGTTCGTTCCAGCAGGCCTGCTTCGTGCAGCAGAATGGCCATCGAAAACACTTCTTCGCCCGTGGAGCAGCCCGCATGCCAGATTTTAATGATGGGGTACGAAGCCAGTTTGGGTAATACTTTTTCGCTCAATGCCCGGTAAAACTGCGGATCCCGAAACATCTCCGTCACGTTGACGGTCAATGTTTGCAGAAACCATTCAAAAAATTCCTTTTCGTTCATTAAAAGGTACTTCAGGTCATAGACCGATTTGACCTTGGCTACATCCATGCAGCGCATAACACGCCGCTTGATTGAGGTGCGGGCATAATTACTAAAATCATAGCCATACGTCAAGCGAATTACGTCCAACACCTCATCCAACTCTTCATTCGTGATATCTTCGCGCTCTCCCATAGTTTATTTTGACAGCCAAACACGCAACAACGATAACAGGCGACTGCTGTCGATGGGCTTCGTAATGTAATCAGATGCACCGGCTTCGATGCATTTTTCCCGGTCGCCGGTCATGGCTTTGGCGGTAAGTGCAATGACGGGCAGACTATGAAACCGCGAGTTTGCCCGGATGCGCCGGGTGGCTTCGTAGCCATCCATTTCCGGCATCATAATGTCCATCAATACCAGATCAATACCCGTCTGTTCGTCCAGTTGTTCCAGCGCTTCTTTGCCATCACCCGCCGTAATAACCGTAATTTCGTGTTCTTCCAGCAGCGTACTAAGGGCAAAAACATTGCGCATGTCATCGTCAACCAGCAGGATTTTTTTGCCTTTGAGGTTTTTGTCGTTTGTCAGACTGCTCAAAACCGGTTTCGAAAAAGGCTGCTGCTGCACTTCCTGTACTTTATACAAAAACAATTCCAATTCATCCATCAACCGGTCTTTCGAAAGCGACGATTCGCGGATAATGACGTCGGAAATCTTTTTCAGTTGCAGCTCATCCGTTGTCGACAGGTTTTTATCCAGGTAAATAATAATAGGAACTTCGGCTGCCTTAGTCGCCTCTTTTACCTTCTGCAAATCCTGCGTTCCGGCGGTTAGGTCTGCCCCAATATCGGCTATGATGCAGTCATACTTTTCCTGTTGCAACTTGCTGACAGCCTCCGCTGCCGAAGCAACGTAATCGCACTGCATGTCAAATTTACGCTCGTCGATAAACCGCTGCAACGTCTGGTTTTTCAGGTAAACGCCCGACAGCACCAGCACTCGTTTGACGTTGGTCTGCAAATGCCCGCCCAGTAAAGAAAAGGCTTTTTCAAGATCTTCAACCGCCAGTGGCTTACGGACAAACGCCAACGCCCCGCCCAGTGCGCCCTGTGGCTCGTCGGCGGACATGATATGCACCGGAATATTCTTTAGATCGGGATCACTTTTCAGGATTTTCAGCAGATTCCACCCATCAATAACCGGCAACTGCATGTCCAGGATGATGGCCGAGGGCTGGTACTTTCGGGCACAATAAAGTCCTTCGTCACCCTGAATAGCGAGAATTGTCTTGTACCCTTTCGTACGGGCAAAGTCGCGCACAATACCCGCAAAAAGAGGATCATCTTCAATAATCAGGAGCGTTTTGTCACCTTTTTGCAGATTTTGGCGATCGTCGGCGAGGGTAGTCTGCTCAACAACGGGCTGACTCAAGGTCTGCGTTATGACCGGCGTTTCAACCACCCTGGGCACGTCCACCATGGTCGAATGAATCGGTACGTATAGCGTAAAGGTGCTTCCTTCCCCTTCTTCGCTCTGCACCTGTAATTCCCCGTTCAGCTTCTTGGCCAGCTCTTTACTAATCGAAAGGCCTAATCCGGTACCACCGTATTTCCGGCTTACCGAACCGTCGGCCTGCTGAAAGGCTTCAAAAATGAGCCGTTGCTTATCGGGGGAAATGCCAATTCCGGTATCTTTCACCGAAATAGCCAGTACGTTCTCCGCGTTTAGCAATTGGTTACTCGTAAACGGCAGGTTTTTCGGAACCGCCTGGAAATCCAGTGTTACGGTCCCCCCTTTCGGCGTGAACTTAAACGCATTCGACAGCAAGTTGCGGATAATCTGCTCCAGGCGAAGACGATCCGTATGCAGTTCGACCGCCCCCATGCTGTTCATGTTCGTTACGAACTGAACGCTTTTTTCTTCGGCCAGTACCCGGAACAGTTGCTCCATATTATTAGCCACCGCATTCACCGGAATATTCTCAAACGTAAAATCGATTTTACCCGCCTCAATCTTCGACAAATCCAGAATGTCGTTGATGAGTTCCAGCAGATTGGAGCCTGATTTATGAATGATGGTAGCGTATTCGACCTGCTTGGCCGTCAGGTTAGCGGCTTTGTTTTCAGACAATAGTTTAGCCAGAATCAGCACACTGTTGAGCGGCGTGCGCAATTCATGCGACATATTAGCCAGAAATTCCGACTTGTATTTACTCGTCACTTCCAGTTCCTGCGCTTTCAGATCGAGTTCTTGCCGAGCCATTTCAACCGCCTCATTTTTTTCCTCTAATTCGGCGTTGATTTGACGCAATTCTTCTTCCTGCACCTTTAATTCTTCCTCCGAAGCCTGTAATATTTCGGCTTGGCGCGTGAGTTCGTCGTTGCTCTGTCGTAATTCTTCCTGCTGATTTTCAAGGGTTTCCCGCTGGTCTTGCACTTGGACCAGCAAGCGCATCACCCGCTCGTGGGATTCTACCGAATTAATTGCGACGGCGATATTATTGGCTACATTTTTTAAAAGGTCAAGATCTTGTATGGCCGTACCATCGACCTCGAAGGATGCCAATTCAATCACGCCCTTCAACGTCTTATTATGCCATAGAGGCACCAGAATCACTTCTTTGGGAACGGATTTTCCTGCTCCCGACTGAATGGTCCAGTAATCAGACGGAATATTTTTAATGGCGAGAAGCGTACGGCCCGCTGCGGCCCGTCCTACCAGCCCTTCATCGATTCGAAAGGTTTCAGGGGCCAGGTCCGACGCGCCAATCGAGGCTTGTTTTTTCAAAAGATGCCCCTCTTCATCGTAGCAGTACAACAAGCCAGCGGGCAAGCCCGTATACTGAAGAATGGCCTCCAGCGTTGTTCTGGAAAGAACGGCCAGCTCATCAACTCCCTGAATGGCATCATTGATGCTCGAAATTCCCGTTAGCAGCCAATTTTTTTCGTTGGCACTTCGGTTAATCTGGTCTAGCTCATCCAGGTTTTCTTTAAGTAAGTCTTCGGCCCGGTTCCGGTTATTGAGTTCCCCAAAAATGATTCGCGTTAGCACAAAGGCCAGCAACAGAACCAGAATGATGGTTAATGCCAGAACAAACATAGCGCGCTGGATGGCTCGTTCATTCTCTTTTTGACGATCCTCCAGAGCAATCCGCTCCACTTGCACGAATGCGTCCAAGCTATTGCGAATAATATCCATTCGCCTTTTTTCTTCGTCCATCACCCGAACGATGTCCGCTTTGGAATATTTGCTGGCATCTTCACCGAGCGAACGCCAGTAAATAAGCAGGTCATTGATGTTTTTTTCGATAAATTCTGCTTTCTGCGTCTGTCTGACATTGTCCTGCGTCAGCTTCTTCAATCCCTCAATGGCGGGATGTATTTTTTCGATTCCTTCGTAGTAAGGCTGGAGAAATCGCTTTTCGTTGGTACTTCGGAAGCCACGCCGACCGGTTTCCATATCGACCAGCATTTTTTGAATGGTTTCAGCCTGGTTTAGCACTTCATATGTGTGCCGAACCCAGTATTCAATGACGGCCTGCTGCCGAAACATATAGTAGGACAATCCTGCGCTACCAATGATTAACAACAAAGCAGTTCCAACGCCAAAGGTAATTTTTCGTGTCAGCGACATTTTCATACGGTGAGCAGGCTATAACCAGGCAAAATTGGGCAATTTTTATGCCTGTTGACAAAATAAACAAACTTAACGTTCAGTTCTGCTAAATAACACAAAAGCCGAGGCAATGCCTCGGCTTTTGTGTCTGGTAAATCTGACTTTTTATTTTAAAGCCGTCATTTCGGGCTCCCCGGCAGAGAGTTTTATCTTGTATCGTTTCAGTCCGTTGTATACTTCTTCCATGCGAATCATTTCTTTGGTTGCTTTACTAATCCAGAACGTGGCGAACGAATTTTCCTGGTAGTCAATCCGCAGCAGCCAGCAGTCAATGGCGTGTTTGTCGGTCGCTTTTACGGTTTCGCTCCCTATCACTTTGTAGACGTAGAATTGAGGAGCTGCTTTGCTTCCAGGGTGGTAGAAGTTGATGGCAAACTGCTTGTTGGCAGCGTAAGGCAACATCCGAAACGTTTCGATATCCAGCTCCCAGTTCAGCGAAGGTTCAGCCTGCCTGATCAAAAAGTCTTTGCGGTTGTTGTTGGCTACTGTGTCGGCACCCGCTATTTTGTCTTCGTAAAAATTATAGGCTTCAATGCCAGCTTTTGGGTGTTGCGCCCAGTGAAAAATCGGGCGAAAAGTTTTCTGATCATTGATGGAATACACCTTGCGGTTGGCCAGCGAGTCCGAACTTTCCCAACGCTGGTTGATAACAATAACGGGTTTACCACCTAAAACAGAATACGACGTTTCCCGCGTCCACAAACTCAAGCCTTTCCGTTGACCGGTTTTGGGATTTTTCATGTAAACCAGATACTGGTCCGTACCCGGCTTTAAGGCTGCCACTAGAAATTGCTGTCGGTTAAGATGCAGCGTATCAATGCGCTGGGCCTTCGCACCCGCTGCCAGCAGAACCGAAAAAAAAAGTAGGCTGTATCTCCACATAAAACAAGAATTATAGTTTATCCGAAAGCTACAGCCTGCTTTTCTGGCAAACAGGCGCAATATGATGAGCGGTTGACCTTATCCGGTTAGTGGCTTTATCCCGATAAAGTCAGCTTGCAAGTACACTGAAAATCACTTTGTTTTAGCGCCAATATACCGCTCAAAAAACTCATAAATCCGCAGCATCCGGTCAATGCGCTGGCGTGGATTACCGGTGCGGCTCAGTTCATGCGTGCCGCCGGGCATCCGTACGTATTCCACATCCCGACCCAGAATTTTCAGGCTTTTGTACATCATTTCGCTCTGGATAACGCCTGTCCGCAAGTCGTTTTCACCGTGTTTGATTAGCAGCGGCGTCCGAATGTTTTCGACAAAGGTAAAGGGTGAGTTGGCATCCATCACTTCCTGAATGTTTTTCTGCCAGGGATAGCCGCCAAAGTAGTTGGGAACCAGCCGCCAGGCATTCCCTTCGCCCAAAAACGTCGTCAGATCGTATACGCCCCGCTGCGCAAATGCTGCTTTAAATCGATTGTCGTGGCCTACAATCCAGGCCGTTAGATAACCTGCATACGAGCCGCCCGTAATCACCTGCCGACTTGTATCAACCCAGGCTTCTTTGGCCGCCTCGGTGGCCGCCGCCAGCACGTCTTCGGTGGGACCAGTTCCCCAGTCCTGATAATTGGCCTGCTGGAAAGTCAGCCCATAACCACCTGATCCGCGCGGATTGGCGTATACAACGCCATAGCCCTGCGAACAGAAAAACTGGTGCTCGTGCCACATCGAAAACTCGCCCGGACCCCACATGGCCGTTGGTCCGCCGTGCATGTTCAGCAGGAGCGGATATTTTTGCCCGGCCACGATCGATGCTGGTTTCATGATCCAGTATTCAACCGTTTGTCCTTTGGAATTTTTGTAGGTTCGTTTTTCCGGAAAACTGAGCATTTTACTGGCTACCCAGTCGTTGTGGTTGCTTAATTTTACCGCCGATTTCAGCAAATCGGTGCCAATTGTTGCCGAATACAACTCCGACGGGTTAGCTATTTCGGTCCGGGCAAAAACCACTTTATTACCGGTAATATCAAAATCGTTAATTCCGTTGTCATAGTCGGTCAACTGCGTCACCTGTTTAGTCGCCAGATCGAGCCGGTAGAGAGGCACGCCGCCATTTGACGAAGCGGTGAAATAAAGCCAGTTGGCCGCTTTTTTCCCTTTCGCTCCCGCTGCACTTACCCATTTCATGCTTCCTGCCGCCCGATCAAACGAGATGATTTCCAGTCCCGAAACAGTAGTACCGTTGAGCGTGGCAATGGCCAATTTCCCAAAACCAACTCCCTGGGACTCACCCGTCAACAGAGCTAATTGTTTTCCATCCGGCGAAACCGTAGGCGCAAAGAAGCCTTTACCCGCTTCGGCCAGCAACGTAATCCGCTTGCCGGAACCGTCCGCCGCCAGCCAGATGGTTGAATTATCCCGTTCGCGGTCCGGGTGGTTGGTGGTGTCCCGCGCCGTAACCGCCAGAATCCCTTTACCATCGGGTAGCCAGACCGGAGCCGCAAATGAATAGAAACCGCGCGTTAGTGGCTTTGCGGTTGCGCCTTCGCGGACATCAGTAATGTATAAGTGATTGAAATTCAATTCTGGCTCGGTGGATGCTTCGCCTTGCAGGTTCAGGCGGTTGATCACTTTGGCCTTTTTGTCCTCCACGTCTTTGGCCAGATACGCCCGAATTTCGGCCAGCGTTCCGTCTGGATTTGGTTTAACCGACTTCTCTGGCTTTATAAAATCGTTCGTAGTAAAACCTGGTTTCTCGAGCGACCAGGCCGGCGTTCTTTTTCCAGGATTTAAGAGCGAATCTTTCAGGACTTCGCTCATCGAAAGGCTTACCGAAAACAGAATCTGCTTGCCATCCGGCGACCACTGGGGGCTTGAAGCACCGTTCTTACCGTTGGTTAATTGCCAGGCTTCGCCCCCGTCGAAGGGCAAAATAAAAATCTGGGATTTGCCTTTTATAGTACGGGCAAACGCTAACGATTTACCGTCCGGCGACCAGGCGGGCTGCCGGGCGCTTTCGGAGCCGCGCGTGAGGGATTTGGGCTGGCCACCCGCTTGCAGATCACTCAAATAGATGTGCGTTCGATACGTATAATCCTCGGGGCTGCCTTCTTTTTTCTCTTCGTCGCTGGCTTCAACACTCGTAACTGTGTAGGCCGCCCGTTTGCCGTCCGGCGCGATGTTGATTCCACCAAGTTGTTTGATGCGAGTCAGATCGGAAACTACAATCTTTTGTTTTGTCTGGGCAAACGCCAAGCTTGTCCCGAAGAGAAGTACAAGTGTAAGTCGTTTCATTTAGTTTTCAGGTTGAAACCCGAAGATACTAAAAAGCGGCTGGTGGATTATCAACTTACCCAAATCCACGTTAAGACAAGACTTCCTGAACCAGAATTATAATTTGTTAGGCTTACAAGCCAATGTGATAATCATAGCCGCGTTCCGCCCAGAAATCGCGGGGCGGACTGTCTGAAAACCAGATTTCACCGATGCGTTTGAGATTTTTAACGCCGTATTTAACGGGAATAAGCAGCCGTAGCGGGGCTCCGTGCGGGTTGGTCAGTGGCTCGCCGTTCATTTCGTAGGCCAGAAGTGTTTGGGGATGCAGGGCACTGGCCATATCGATGCCCACATAATACCCATTATCCGGCGTTTTCATGCCCACGTACGAATACAGGGCATCCGGTTGATTGAGGTCGGGGGCGGTTCCGTTGCGGGTTCCTAATTTGTATTTGGTCATAAAATCGATTAGCCGTACCCCGCCCCAATGTTGAATCTGGCTCCAGCCTTCGATGCATTTAAACTCAAAGATGATTTCCTGTTTGGGTAAGGTTTGCAGATCAGCCAGCGTTAGGGCTAGCTTTTGCGGCCCATTTGGTGTGGGCTGCTCAACCTGTAACCGCCAGGTTTCCAGATCGATTGGTTTTTTCAGACCGTCGTAGCCGTTGACTCGTACTTTTTTGGCCGCCATCGATTTGGGGAAAGTTGGCGCTAAATGCTGCGGACTAAAATACGCTTTGTCCAGTTGTTCGTTAAAAGTGAAAAAGCGCCGAAAAGGCTTCGGCAAACCGGCTTCACGGGGGCGGCTCTTAATCCACTTCCAAACGCCCACGGGTACCAGACTGGCCAGTCCAAACCAGGCAAATGCTTTCAGGGTTCTGCGCCGAATTTGCTGATCCGGGGTTAAATCCTGGTCCGTTTCTTTTCGGGGATTGTTTTCGGGGATTTTATTTTCCATGTAGTAATTCGTTTAGGCGTTACGGCCCGGTTGTTCATCCACGACTTCAAAACCGGCAACCATACCCCGAAAATTATTCCACCCCGCCCGAATGACCTGAATCACATGAAGCAGAAAAAACAAAACGTATCCGATGGTCAGAATAAAGTGTTCCATGCGCGCTGCCTGGTAGCCGCCCAATAGGTTTGTGAGCCACGCAACCTGAATGGGTTTGTAAATGGCCAGTCCGGTCAATAACGACCCCAGCCCCATCAAAATGACCGCCGTGTACGCAATCCGCTGGGCACCGTTGTATTTACGCTGAAACGGCACTGCTTTGCGTATGCCCAGATCGTGCAAAATTACCGACCACGCCTCCCGGAACGACTGCCGATTTGGAATCAATAGCCGCCACTCACCAGAAAAAAAGGTATAAGCGACGTAAAGAACGCCATTCAGCAAAAACAGCCACATGAACATAAAATGCCAGCTCATGCCTTCGGCCAGCCGACGTTTTACACCCAGAAAGTCATAGAAAGAATCTGGAAAAAACTGCACCAGTACTGTGTTGCCAATCTGAATTTTGTAAGGATCATACGCCCAATAGATGAGCAATCCGCTCCAGATCATGACGAACAGAACCGGAAAATTAATCCAGTGAAACCACCGGATGGCGAGCGTATGCTTTTCGACGAGACGTTTCATAATCGATTATTTACCCACTAACTCGTTGATTAACCGATCCGCTTTGTAAATATGCTTCATGGCGGCAATCATCGCGCTGGTATGCACCGAAACGGTTCGGTTGCGGTCGGGTACGAAGATAAAACTTCCCGGCAAACTCTCCATATTTCCATCAAACGCCAGCCCGACAGCTTCGCGGTTGCGGTTGATCATTGGACTGCCCGAATTGCCACCGATAATGTCATTGGTTGTAATAAAGTTCATCGGTTCGCGCAGCAAGGCAGCGGGTGGTGTTTTCCAGCGGGCGGGCAAATCCCAGGGGAATTTGCCGTTAAAGGCGTAATACCGATCATACATGCCTGCATATGTAGTCTGGATGGGCGCCATCGTGCCGTTGTACAAATAGCTCCGCACCGTTCCATCGTTGATACGAAGCGAAAACGTCGCGTCGGGCGGAATACTAGCACCGTAGACCTGATACAGCAAACGGCCTAGCGAAGCGCGCAGCAGCTCCAGTTGTTGCTCACTGTTTTGCAGCTGTCCCGCCGCCTGCTGGAAACGGGGTGCCGCCAAACGGCCTAGCGCCAGCAAAGGGTCATTGCTGCCCGCAATGGCCGTAGCGCCTTTGGTAATCAAATCCTGCGCAAAACCGAGGTTCATCAACTGCGTATTCTGGATCAGGTACGCGGCGGCTTCTCGGGGTGTACGCAGCTTGCCACTGGCATCGCTCAGGGCCGCTTTAACGTATGGATCGTCATTCCCTAAACCTGTCTGCACCTCCGCTAAGTGTGCGGCCAAAAAGGCCTCTTCCAGGGCACGGAATTTAACGTTCGGAATTTCCAGCAAGCCTTTTATCTGCTCCGCCCTGGCCGGATTGAGCGCCGCCGCCTGGGCATAAATCTGCATAATCTGCGCAAAACTCAATAACTCGCCCCGAATCAATCCCGATGGATTGAAGTAAGACGCTTCTTTGAAATACTTGCGTTCTTCGGCCACGTTTGCCGCAATAGATTCCCAGATTTTCAGCTGGTCGGTTAGGTTTTTAGCGCGTACATCGGCCTGAAACTGGCGGTCGAAAGCCGCTTTGCGAGCCAATAGATACGGATCGCGCAAGCCGGTGAGTTGTCCACCAATGGCTTTAAGCGAATTTTCCAGGCTAAGAATCTGGTTTTTAAGGCTGTCGTTTTTGGCCCTTGCGTTGTAGGCAGTCAGAGCGTTGGCGCGGTTCCGAAAGATTTCGATCTGGAAAGGATGGTTCAAGTCACGGTCAAATTCCAGCTCAGGGACGGTTTTCAGACGCTCGGTGCTTCCCGGATTCCCAATGACGAAAATAGGATCGCCCTCACGGACACCTTTTATGTTGAACTTGAAGAAATGCGTCGTTTTCAGCGGCTTGCCGTTCTCGTATACTCGAAAAAACGAACAGTCCAGGTTGTAACGCGGATACGTGAAGTTATCGTAATCGCCCCCAAAATAGCCTAACTGCTGCTCCGGCATAAACACCAGCCGAACATCATTATAGCGCTTAAAACCGTACAGGGAGTAGCGGCCCCCGTTGTAAAACGTGATCGTTTGGAGTTCCAAGCCTTTCCAGCCTTCTTTCTGGCCGTACTCCTGCTTGATGGTTTCAAACAGTTGTTCCCGTCGCTGCAACTGCTCTTCCTCAGCACCACTGCCCATTCCCAAAACGACGCGCTCAGTAATGTCTTCCATCTTTACCAACTGATCTACGTAAAGATCCGGCACCTTGCGTTCCTCGGCCAGCGTTTTGGCGTAAAATCCCGTTGCGCTTAAATCTTCTCCTTTGCGCTGCGCATTTCTCCCCGACTCGCGCGCGCAATGGTGATTGGTCATCACCAGCCCATCGGCCGACACAAAAGAAGCTGAGCAGTAGCTGGCAAAACGCAACGCGGCCAGGCGGGTTTCCTCGAACCACTTATCGTCGGGCGCGAAGCCATAGGTTTTCTGGAAATAATCTTTCGGTGGATTGTCGAACGTCCACATCTTGCCCATATCAAACGGGCCAGCCTTAACCGTATCGGCATTAAAAGACAACGTTCCCGACTGGGCGTAACCGGTTAGGGTTAGCCATACAGCCAGAAAGAGAGAAGACAGAAAGGGTTTTAGCATCAACGGTCAGGACATTTCATTCTTTTCTACAAATTCTTGAGCAGCCTTATCCTCTTTTCGCACAAACGGTCGAATAATCAGGCGCGTGCCTCGTTCGTACGTGAAAAGTCGGTAAATCCAGTTACTCAACACAATGAGTTTGCTCCGGAAACCGATCAGGTAATAGATGTGTACGAAAAGCCAGATTACCCAGGCAAAGAAACCGCTTAGGTGCATTTTTCCCGGTAAATCGGCCACGGCCCGGCTACGGCCAATAATCGCTAATGAACCTTTATCGAAGTATTCAAACGGCTCCATTTTTTCGCCTCTGAACTGCCGACGCAGGTTTTTCGCTAAATGCTGGCCCTGCTGAATGGCGGGTTGGGCAACGCCTGGATGACCGTTCGGGTACTTTTCGGTTTTCATGAAGGCAATGTCACCAATGGCGTAGATATCACTGTATCCCTGTACCTGATTAAATTCATTGACGGGCAAGCGTCCACCCCGGGCAACAATTTCGGGGGGCAAGCCCTCAATCAGCGAACCGGTTACGCCAGCCGCCCACACCAGTGTTTGCGAAGGAATTTGCTCGCCGCCCTTAAAGGTAACGATTTCACCGTCGTAGGACTCCACCAGCGTTTTCAGCTTGATGTTAACGCCCATGTCCGCCAAATATTGGTGGGTTTTTTCGCTGGCTTCCGGCGACATAGGCGGCAGCACTCGGTCCAGCCCTTCGACCAGATAAATATTCATCTGGCTAAAATCCAGACCCGGATAATCGCCCGGCAGTACGTGTTTGCGCATTTCGGCCAGTGAACCCGCCAATTCTACACCCGTTGGACCAGCGCCGACAATGACGAAATTCAGCAAACTTTGCCGTGTGGCCGGATCTTTCGTGATGCTGGCCTGCTCGAATGACTGCAAAAACTGGCTCCGCAGGTTCAGCGCCTCAGGAATGGTCTTCAGCGGGAAAGCGTATTTTTGAATCTGCTGATTCCCGAAATAATTGGGTTTTGTACCCGTTGCTATAATCAGATGATCGTACTGAAGATCACCAATCAGCGTCTGAACGGTTTTGGCGGCTGGATTTACGCCCGTGACCCGAACAAGCCGAAAATGAAAATCTTCGTAATCTTCATCGAAGAGTTTCCGTAGCGGCTCGGCAATGGCGTCAGGCTCCAGGCCCGCCGTTGCAACCTGATAAAGCAGTGGCCAAAATCCGTGGTAATTTTGCTTATCAAACATAACTACCTGAAAATCTTTACCACTCAGTTTTTTCGCCAGATTGATGCCACCAAATCCACCACCGATAATGACCACGCGGGGCTTGGTTGTCTCCGGCACATTTAGGGAAAGTTTATCAAATTTTAGCATGACCGTCAGTTCTTTTACTAGAATACGTTAACCCTAGTATTGAGTAGTTACCTGATTTCGCTCATTTTGTTTATTAATTATAGGCTAATGGCTCCTAAACGCGAATAGTTGTAGCTTTATTCCTTTACAAATTCCAACGGTTTGGATTATTCAGGCATCTTTTATCAGTAATTTAGCCCGCATTTTACAGCACCCACCTCATGAACAAATTTTTCTTCGCCACCCTTCTTCTACTTTCAGGCTCTCTGATGGCGCAAAATGTACCTGATAGTATGCAGAAAACGCGGGCGGGTGGTTTACGTAGCAAAGGCTCCGTAGCCACAGTGAGCGGCTACGTGCGGGAGCAAGGCAGCCGCGAAGCATTGATTGGCGTTTCAGTCTACCAGCCAAATACTACCCTGGGGACGAACACCAATACCTACGGCTTTTTTTCGCTCACCTTGCCGCTTCAGGACAGTCTACGGCTGGCTTTCTCGTTTGTGGGCTACGAAACAGAATACCGAACGATCAATCTGCAAAAAGACACTGAATTAAACATTCTGATCAAACCGGGCCAGACGCTGAAGGAAGTCATTGTCACGGGTACTGCTACCGAGGATAAGGTTAGCGAAAGTCCGCAGATGAGTAAAATAGATATTCCGGTGAGCCAGATCAAAAAAATACCGGCTTTTCTAGGCGAAAAAGATGTACTCAAAGTGCTGCAATTGATGCCGGGCATTCAGAAAGGGTCGGAAGGCAACACGGGTATTTACGTGCGCGGCGGTGGCCCCGACCAGAATCTAATTATTCTGGATGATGCCATTGTGTATAATGCCAATCACCTTTTCGGCTTTTTTTCGGTTTTTAACGGCGATGCCCTTAAGAGCGTCGAGCTAACCAAAGGCGGCTTTCCGGCGCGGTACGGAGGCCGTTTGTCGTCGGTTATTGAAATGAACATGAAGGAAGGAAGCAAAGAAAAGCTGCACGGCGAAGGCGGCATTGGACTCATTGCCTCCCGACTGACGCTCGAAGGACCCATTCAGAAAGAAAAATCCTCGTTTTTGATCTCGGCCCGCCGCACCTACCTGGATCTGGTGAGCCGACCGCTCATTAAAGCCCAGACTGACGGTAATACTGTAGCTGGCTATTACTTTTATGACCTGAACGCCAAAATGAATTACAGCCTCGGAAAACGGGATCAATTGTATTTAAGCGGCTACTTCGGGCAAGACAAGTTTTACAACAGGGAAGACGAAGGCAACGAAGCCTTTGATACCAGCCTCGACTGGGGAAACGCCACGGCTACACTCCGTTGGAACCACCTGTTTTCCCAGAAACTATTCTCAAATACTTCCCTGATTTTCAGCAATTATCGCTTTGGAATTTCCAGCGAAGAACGGGGCGAAACTAGCCAGGGCGGAGACCAGACTTACTCACTCAAATACAACTCGGGCATTCGGGATTTTTCGCTCAAAACGGACTTTGATTATTACCCGTCCCCCCGCCATTCGTTGCGCTTCGGGCTACAAACCATCCAGCACCGGTTTACGCCCAGCGCCATTGTGGTCCGGGATTCGGATATTGGGCGATTTACGCGTGATGTCGAAGCCATTGACGTTCTGGAATCGGGTATTTATATCGAAGACACCTGGAAACCGACCAGCCGACTACGCTTCAACGGCGGTTTTCGCCTGAGCCACTTCGTGCACAAAGAGGTTAACTACATACGTCCGGAGCCCCGCCTTTCGGGCGCCTTCATCCTCAAACCGGACTTTTCGTTCAAGGCGTCTTACGCGCTGATGAATCAGTATGTCCACCTGCTATCGAACACGGGAATTGGCCTACCAACCGACCTTTGGGTGCCCACCACCGACCGCATTAAGCCCCAGCAATCGCAGCAGGTAGCCGCCGGATTCGCTAAGGACTTCAGCAAAAAAGGCCTAACGCTCACCATCGAAGGGTATTACAAAACGATGGACAACATCATCAATTACCGCGAAGGAGCCAGCTTTTTGTTCTTCGACGACCCTACGTCGGCCAATCAGGTGCGGTGGGAAGACAACGTTACCAGCGGGAAAGGCTGGTCGTACGGAGCCGAATTTTTGTTACAGAAAAAAGTAGGCCGTTTTTCGGGCTGGGCGGGCTACACTTTGTCCTGGACACAATGGCAATTTGCGGACCTGAACTTTGGCCGGAAATTTTATCCGCGCTACGACCGCCGACACGATATTTCACTGGTTGGTATTTATGAATTAAGTCCGCGCATTACGTTGTCAGGAACCTGGGTCTATGGAACGGGCCAGGCGCTTACGATTCCGCTGGCCACCTACGTGGCGCATCCCCACGAGCCGAATCGTTTGGTTCCGTCCATCAATATTGGCAATCCAAGTCAATTTTTTGAGTACGGTCGAAAAGCGTATGAATACGGGGGGAAGAATAGTTTCCGGGCTGAATCCTACCACCGCATGGACCTGTCCCTTCAGTTTCACAAGAAGAAAAAGCGCCACGAGCGCACCTGGGAATTCAGCGTTTACAACCTCTACAACCGTCGTAATCCTTTCTATTACAATCTGGGGCCGAGAGATAGCGGCAGCAATTCGAGAATAACCGTGCTTAAGCGGTATTCAGTCTTTCCCGTTGTTCCGTCGGTGAGTTACAATTTTAAATTTTAAGTCGTATGCGTTTCCAATCGTTTTTTCTCTTTATTCTTAGCATCGGCTTTTTTACTTCCTGCGATAACCTGGTTCAGGAGGTAGATTCCGATCTAGTACCCCAAATCGGCGAGAAAGTAGTTGTTCACTGTTATATTTCGCCGCAAGATAGCCTGTTGATTGCCCTGGTTTCGCTCTCACGTCCGGTTTTAGGCGCTGATCCTCCGTATTCGTACGGCACCAAGCCGGTTGTTCCGGGCGCTCTGGTGACGTTAACCGATGGCGAGCGCTCCGTTGTCCTGTCCTTCGACGAGCAAGCCCAGCGTTACAGTGCGCTAGCAAAATCGTTTCCGATCCAGACGGGCAAAAATTACCGGTTACAAGTCAATCTAAATAACCAGCAAGTTACGTCCTCCTGTACCGTTCCGGCCCAAGTTCCGCTTTCGGCTGTCCGGGTCGATTCGGTAGAGCAGTTGGTAGGGCCTAATTCGAAGCGGTGGCAGTATCAAATCAGGATGGATTGGCAGGACCCCGCCGGAACGCGCAATTTTTACCGCACGGCTGGAACCTATGCTTACAAAATTCTGGAATCCATCACACCCAGCCGCTTAGAAGAAACCCTGCTCAACGGCCCCATACAGTTTAACCGTAGCGAAGCATTTATCACTGATCTGAAACAGGATGGACAGCTTCTCACTTCGCCAAAAGGTGATTTTGCCATACAAACTGCTGGCGGACGCTTTCCAATTCGTCCCCTGCAAATAATGGCCAGCCTGCTGCACACGGATGCCAATTATTACAATTATCATTTAGCGATTGAACGCCGGGAGGATACCAGTGGCAACCCGTTTGCCGAGCCTGTTCTGATTCCGTCCAACATTGACGGGGGACTAGGTTGTTTCGGGGCTTATAATAGGTCACAAAAAACGGTTCTTATCCCGTGATAGGCCTTTTCTACCCAACAACAAATTAGTATACTTCAATGCACAAACACTAACCCTTAATAAGTTATGACGTTGCCAATTAGGATTTAACCGGGAAAGTCTCTTTCTTTCCGGTATGAAGCTGGCGGTTACAATAAGTTTATTTTTATCCTTACTCTTCTTTAATACTCTAGCACAAAATACCCATAAAATTAGTGGGTATGTTTATAAGCAGGGAAGTCGGGAAGCACTAAGCGACATCAATGTATATGCAGCAGAAAAACGGGTAGGAACTACGACGAATGCCGATGGGTATTTTTCTTTATCTCATCCGGCACAAGATAGCCTGCTTTTAACGTTTTCGGCTGTTGGTTACCAGACAGTAACCCAGTTGGTTTCTTTGAAGAAATCCGTGACACTTACGGTTTATTTGCCCGTTGGCCAGTTGCTTCGGGAAGTGGTGGTGCATGGCTCTTCCAAAAACAACACCAGCCTTCAGCAAATGAGCCGTATTGAAGTTCCCATTACGAAAGTAAGGCAGATCCCGGCGCTTCTGGGCGAGAAAGATGTGCTGAAGGTGCTTCAATTGCTCCCCGGCGTTCAGAAAGGTTCCGAAGGCAATGCTGGCATTTACGTCCGTGGCGGCGGCCCCGACCAGAACTTAATTCTCCTCGACGACGCTGTTGTTTATAATCCAAGTCACTTATTAGGCTTCTTTTCGGCCTTTAATGGCGATGCTCTCGAAAAAGTATCGCTCACCAAAGGGGGCTTTCCCGCTCGTTTTGGCGGTCGGCTTTCGTCGGTGATCGAAGCGCAGATGAAAGAAGGAAGCCGCGACAGTTTACACGGCGAAGCCGGAATTGGACTGATTTCCTCGCGGCTAACGCTGGAAGGGCCGCTCTGGCGTCCTAAATCTGATGTTCCAGCCTCTTCTTTTCTGGTATCGGGCCGACGGACTTACTTTGACGTTGTTTCCCGCCCTTTTCTGAAATCCCCCGAAACTGGCGAAAGTCCAGCCCGCTCCTATTTTTACGACCTGAATGCCAAGCTGAGCTTTCACCTCAACGCCAACAATAAATTAACCTGGAGCGGCTTTTTTGGCCAGGATCGGTTCTATAACCAGCGCGAATCGAACGACACCGAATTGGATGCCTCTATCGCCTGGAGCAATGCGACGAGTTCGCTGCGTTGGGAACACCGCTTTTCGGAACGTTTCTCGTCCAACTTGTCGCTGTTGTTTAGTCAGTACAAACTGGATGTATCCAACGAAGAAATTCTGGACAACAACGCCAACGAGCCTCCTTTTCAGCTCCGCTACCAGTCTGGCATCCGCGATTTTTCGCTGAAATACGCTCTGAATCTAGTTCATAACGAAAAGCTGCAATCCCGTTTTGGCTTTCAGAGTACGCACCACCGTTTTACACCAAGCGCCGTTGTGGAACAGGGTAACCTCCAGGGTTCTGTTTTGCCTTCATCGTCGATTGAAGCCATTGAGTCGGGGGTATATTTTGAGGAAACCTGGCAGCCCGTGGCGCGTTGGCAGCTAAATGGCGGTCTAAGGCTTAGTCATTATTTGGTTCTCAACGAGGACGATGCCAAAAACAGTCAATCGACCCAGTATCTTCGGCCAGAGCCTCGTTTCTCGACCACCTACTGGCTTCCCAAAAGTTGGGCGCTCAAGGCTTCGTATGCGCTGATGAATCAATACGTTCACCTGCTTTCCAATACGGGAGTAGGCCTGCCCGTTGACCTCTGGCTACCGTCTACAAGCTACATCAAGCCGCAGCAGTCACAACAATTTGTGTTTGGCTTGGCCAAAGATTTAAATCAGGCGGGTATTTTGTCGGGTACTACGCTAACGCTGGAAGGATACTACAAAGAGATGAAAAACATCCTGAGTTATGCCGAAGGAGCCAGCTTTCTCTCTCCCGACGAAACCGTTCCTAATTCATCCAGGCAATGGGAGGCCATCAGCACGGCGGGGCGGGGTCGTTCTTACGGCGGTGAAGCTCTGTTACAGAAAGAAAATGGACGCTTATCGGGCTGGATCGGTTATACACTCTCGTGGACTATCTGGCAATTTCCGGAGCTAAACGGAGGCCGTCCTTTTTATCCGCGCTACGACCGTCGACACGATATTTCGGTGGTTGGTATTTATAAACTCAGACCCAGAATCACGCTTTCAGCTACCTGGGTATACGGTACGGGCAACGCACTCATTTTACCGATCTCACGGTTTTCAGGTTACGAAAGTCGGCCACCAGTCGTTCGTGAAAATCCCTCCCCGCTGGAAATACTTTTTGGCCCGGGCACTAACGCCAAGGTCTACAGCGAACGCAATACATTTCGGGCCGAACCTTACCACCGGATGGACGTAAGCCTACGGTTCTACAAGCGCAAACGCCGCCACGAACGCACCTGGGAAATCAGCGCATACAACGCTTATAACCGCAGAAATGCATTTTATTACTCCGTAGAAGGTAAACTCGACAGGCAGGATCGGCATTCCAGATCGGTCCTGTATCGTTATTCTGTGTTCCCGATTGTGCCTTCCGTTAGTTACAGCATAAAGTTCTGATTATGAATGTAAGCAGGTTATTTTTTATTCTAGCCCTATTTCTGGTTTCCTGCGAGGATCTCAAGCAGGAGGTAAATCTAGACGGCTTTTCAGACCAGACGCCCCGTTTAGCCGTCGCCTGTTTTATTTCCCCACAGGACAGCGTCATTGCGGCCAAAGTAGTTCGAACCCGTTCTGTTTTTGATGATGAATCGTTGAGTTCGCTGGATATAACGGATGCAACGGTAAAGTTAACCAGCAGTGCCAAAACAGTCACCTTACCGTATGATGGCCGACGCGGTTATTACCGAATCAGTCCTCAACAGTTACCCATTTTGGCAGGACAAAGCTACACGTTAACGATTGAGACAAAAGATGGACAAAAAGCAGAAGCAAGCTGCACGGTGCCGCAGCCTGTAGCCCTGCAACGACTTGCTTTGGATTCGGTTAAAATGACCGAGGACGGTGTGGCCAAGAAGCGTTTTTTTGTGCGCTATTACTGGCAGGATGTAGCCGGGCAACCTAATTACTACCAACCGGAGGGCGTCTTTTCACCTCAATGCCCGACTTGTCAGCCAACAACCTACCCGGTCTATTTTTCTGCAAGCCGTCTTTTTTACACGGATCAGGATGGCAGCAAGTCGAACTTTGAATCCGCTCCTGGTTACCTAGGGCCAGCCGTACCCGAGGAGGCAACGCTGCTCGGCACGAATTACCAATCAGCTCTTATACGGGGTTCTCTCCTGCACGTTGATGAGAATTTTTACCGCTACCATGTCGCCCTCGACCAGCAGCGCCAGGCCGACAATAACCCTTTTGCCGAACCCGTTTTGATTCCCACTAACATCAAAGGTGGGCTGGGCTGCTTCGGTGCTTACAACCGTTCGACGGCTACGTTGACGGTCAGGCCTTAACCTGCGCCTTTTTTCAGGCATAAAAAAATCGAATATTGACCAGGCAGGAGGTTTATACCCATCACCTTGGTCAATATTCGATTGATTGCCTTACGCCTTTGGTTAAGCGTTCTGCGTATTGCTATTCATGAGTTCGGTCTGTTTCCGGATCGACTCCATGTGAATAATCTTGAAGATTTCTTCGACTAATTCAGGGTATAAGCCCATTTTCTTAGCCTGCTTAGAACGGCTTTCGTGCAGTTCTTTCCAACGATCAGGCTGGAAGATCGTTACGTTGTTTTCGCGCTTGTATTCGGCCAGTTTTTCAACCAACGCCATCCGAGCGGCCAGCATTTCAACCAGTTGCCGGTCAACGTTGTCGATGGTCGCGCGGATTTGCTCCAGTGCACCTTTGAACTCCACGTTGGACGATTCAACTTTCCGGATTTGCAATTGATCCAACATCTCTCCGAAATGCACGGGCGTTAGCTGCTGGGCAGCATCACTCCACGCATTGTCCGGGTCAATATGCGACTCAACGATCAAACCGTCGTAGTTCAAATCCATCGACATTTGAGACAGTTCCTGTAGGTAAGCCCGCTTACCTGCCATGTGGCTTGGATCGCCAATAACCGGCAAATTCGGGAACATATCTTTCAGTTCAATGGCTAGCTGCCACAAGGGAATGTTGCGGTATTTGCTGGTTTCTCCCGTCGAAAAGCCCCGGTGAATAGCGGCCAGTTTCGTGATACCGGCTCCGGCAATTCGCTCGAAAGCTCCAACCCAAAGTGCTAAATCCGGGTTAACAGGATTTTTGATCAGCACAGGAACGTCAACTCCACGCAGCGCATCCGCAATTTCCTGCACGTTAAACGGGTTAACAGTTGTCCGGGCACCTATCCACAAGATATCCACACCGTACTTCAGCGCCAGTTCAATATGCTCAGGTGTTGCAACCTCAACAGCTACCGGCAAGCCAGTTTCTGCTTTTGCCCGCTGAAGCCACGGAAGCGCCTTTTCGCCCTGGCCTTCAAAACTACCTGGCCGGGTACGAGGCTTCCATACACCTGCCCGTAGGACATGTACGGCATTCAGGCTCGCCAATTGGCGGGCGGTTTCAACCACTTGCTCCTCTGTTTCGGCGCTACAGGGGCCAGAAATAATCAGGGGTTTGCCATTCGTTTCGATCCAGCTATTCAGTGGCAGGACCTCTAAAGTGGGCTTCATAGACTACTAGATTCAGAATTATTCTAACATTTACTCTATTAATACTATCGGGAACTTTTGTGCCTATTTTTTTGGTATAAAAAAGAGGAAAGTCACTGTTTATCAGCTAAATTTGCCTCCCCGAATTGCACTTATAACAAACGACTCAAAAAACAAGTTTATGTATCGTCTGTTCGGTATTCCAAAAAGTATTGATAACTTTCGACTGCCAGGCTGAAACGCCGGATTACCGGTAAGTCTGACAGCTTTTGGAATACAGAAATCGGTACAAAAGACAGTAACTATGTCAAACCGAAGCACATCTTCTATGCTTACGTCCACTCAACGGGCCTCTGGTGTAAAGCCCATTTCTTTTGAGGACACGTCTATTGCCTTTGCTTCCCAATCCGACAGGAAACTTCGTAAAACATTCTGGCTTTTTGCGTTGATGAATAAAGGATGGCTTGTAAAGGTAGGGACTTTTTTTATCAAAATAGCTCTACGACTTCAACTCCCTATAAAAAAGCTCATTAAAGGTACTATTTTCGAGCAATTTTGTGGGGGCGAAACGATTCGGGATTGCGAGAAGACAATTCAGACCCTGCATACTGCCCACATCGGAACCATCCTGGATTATTCGGTTGAAGGTGAGGAAAACGAAAAAAGCTTCGACGATACAGTACAGGAAATTCTGCGGACTATTGAGCGCGCCAGCGAATCAACCGATATACCGTTCTCTGTTTTCAAGGTAACGGGTCTGGCTACGACGGATTTACTGGAAAAGGTGCAGAATGGGGCTTCATTAACCGATCAGGAACAAACCGCTTACGAGCGTCTGCGCCAGCGCGTTGACCAGCTTTGCCGCCGGGCTTACGAACGCAACGTCCGCATTTTCTTCGACGCCGAAGAAAGCTGGATTCAGGATACCATCGACCAGTTATCCTACGAAATGATGGATCGCTACAACCATGACCGATGCATTGTTTACAATACCTTTCAGTTGTATCGCTGGGAAAGTCTCGATCACTTGAAAAAAGAAACCGAGGTTGCCCGGAAAAAAGGCTATTTGCTGGGAGCTAAACTGGTGCGGGGGGCTTATATTGAGAAAGAGCGCCTGCGGGCTCACGAAGAAGAATACCAGGATCCAATTCACCTGACTAAGGAAGACACGGACCGTGATTTCAATCTGGCCATTGATTTCTGCCTGGAAAACCGCACTATTGTCTCGATCTGTTTGGGTACGCACAATGAATACAGCTGTCAGTACTGCGTGCAGCGGATGGAGGAATTGGGAATTGCTCCCGGCGACTCGCACATTTGGTTTGCCCAGTTGCTGGGCATGAGCGACAATATTTCGTTCAATCTGGCGAGTGCGGGTTATAACGTAGCGAAATATGTTCCTTACGGGCCGGTTGAGTCGGTTATGCCGTATCTGTTCCGCCGGGCTGAGGAAAACAAATCGATTGCCGGTCAAAGCAGTCGCGAATATTTGTTGATAAAAGACGAATTACTCCGCCGGAAAGGGTGCTGCCTCGCGCCAGCGAATCAGGCTTGACAGCGGATAATTCTTGTGTATTCCATCGAATTGTTGGGCCGTTTAATTGGTCTGGGATAACTGACCGATTAGATAGTCCAATGGTTCGATGATTTTTTTTATTTTTGCGAATTATGATCAAGAAAAGCCCATTAAAATATTTACTGTTGTGCATTGCATTAATTGCGCTGGACCAGGCTGTGAAGTTGTTAGTGCATTTTAATATGGAATTAGGCTTTCCGGGTCAAATTCGGTTAGTGGGCGATTGGTTAAAACTGCATTACGTTCTGAATCCTGGAATGGCCTTTGGCATGCAGCTAGGTCATGAATACGGCAAATTAATGCTGAGTGTCTTTCGGCTGCTGGCCATGGGCGGTATCGGCTGGTACCTTGTTCATCTGGCGCGGCGCGGCGCTCCCGACGGACTTTTGTGGGCCATGTCTATGATTTTGGCCGGTGCCGTTGGTAATGTCATCGACAGCACTTTTTATGGCGTTTTTCTTGATAATGCGCCTTTTGGCGCGCCTACTCCTTGGTTCCATGGCCAAGTTATCGACATGGTCTTTGTCGATATTTGGGAAGGCTTTATCCCAGAATGGGTACCAGTATGGGGTGGTCAGTATTACTCAACCCCGATTTTCAATATCGCCGACTCCTGCATTTTCGTGGGTGTTTGTATTATTCTGTTTTTCCAACGCAGATTCTTCCATGATCAGTCGGAAGAAGAAGGGCTGCTACCGGAAGACCCCTCACAGGGCGAAGCGGCTGTTTTACCGACGTCTGACATGGATAACGAATTTCCTGAAGCAGGGCAGTCCAACAACACAAGCAGTACGGATCCTCACACGGTTGCTCATACCGATTCCGAGGAGAAGCGGGCACCTCGTCCAGGCTCATCGGATGCAACGCCCCTTAGCTGAATTCTAACTCTTTAGCTCGTAAAAAATAACCCTTCTGCGCTTTTCGCGTTTAGTAGGCAGCACTAAACACTTGTGTTTGCCTTGAAACGTTCTGTAAAAATTATTCTGGCTTTTGCTGTCCTGCTGATCATCGCTCGTCTACTACTGCCCTATTTTGTGAAGCAGTATGTGAATAAGATGCTCGCTGACATGGGCGCTTATACGGGTCGAATTGAAGATGTTAACATTGCGTTGATTCGTGGTGCCTATCAGATCAAAGACCTTCGCATCCGGAAAATCAACGGAAAAATTAAAGAACCTTTCATTTATATTCCTACTACCGAGCTCTCGGTAGAATGGCCCGCTCTACTAAAAGGCGCTCTAGTTGGCGAAGTAGAATTTTACCGGCCTGAGTTGAATTTTGCCTTTAGTAATGACGAGGAAACCAGCCAAACGGGTAAAGAAGTTGATTGGACGGAATTGGTAAAAGACATCATGCCCATCAAAATCAACCGTTTAGCGGTTTACAACGGGAAACTGGATTTACTCAATCTGTTTCAGGTCTCTGACACGAATTTATCCCTGCAAAACTTTGAGGCGGAGATCAAGAACATCCGAAATGTAGACGACAAGCAATCCAAACTTCCCTCGCCTGTGGTTGCTTCGGGCGACGTACCCGGCTGGGGCGGCATCATGAAGCTCAACGCCGACATGAATATCCTGAAACAGTTACCGGATTTCAATTATAACCTGAGTTTTGATAAACTTCAGCTCACCAAACTAAATTCGTTAGCGCGCGAATACGGCAATATAGACTTTGAGGCAGGAACCATAAGTGTTTATAGCGAGATGGTTATGTTGGATGGGAAATTGGTGGGATACCTCAAACCCCTCACGAAGGGGATGAAGATCTTTAAGCTGAAAGAAGAAGGCGAGAAGCGAAGCGTTGGCCGATTCTTTACCGAGCTACTGGCCGAGGGGGGCGCTGAAGTCCTGGAAAATCAAAAGCGCGATCAGGTGGCTACCCGCATTCCGCTGGAAGGCCATGTTAACAACGTTAAAACCAATTTTTGGCCAATTCTTTTTGGGGTCTTACGCAATGCTTATGTCAAAGCGTTCAACGAGGAATTTGATAACTCGGTGACCGTTAAAGACGCATTGAAAACCATTAAAAGCGACTTCAAGGCCAAACGCCAGGAGCGGAAAGCGGAACGAAAAGAGAAACGCGCCGAACGCAAAAAAGAGCGGCAACGCAAGCGGGAAGAGCGGAAAAAAGATAAGTGATCAGCCAGTTAGGTTTGTCCAACTGGCTGATGAGCCGTAATTTATCCTCTAATGGCATGATCAACTTTAATATCTTGCCCGGACCATATTTTTTTGGCTGTCCAGTCGGTAGCTGGGCCTGACCAGAATGTATCTGTAGCCGGAAGTCCCAGCGGCAGAAAAGCCACCGAACACAGATAAAGGCTACCCGTTGAAATATAGGTTTCGCCAATCGAAGGTTGGTGCCCGCAAAGGCCAATCTGGAGCCACCCCTGTTTGTCGAACGTTCCGGGTGCCTCCATCGTCCGACGGATGACAGCCGTCAAGGCGCTACGCACCTGACCGGCGGGAAGTTCGGCAGGGAGAAACTGCTGCAAACCTGCCTGCGCCAAGAGCTGAAATGCGCCGCAACGGTAAGCCAGCGACCGGCCAAAAGCCGCAAACGATCCATCCGTTCCGATCAAACGCTCCTGCACCTCGGCATAGCGGCGCGCACGGCGCAATATGGTTTCGTACAGGGCTTTATCAGATTTATTAGCTTCTACCAGGGTTTTTACTACATCCAGCAGCATCGGCTGAATGACGTAGCTGTTGTAATTATCCCAGTGAAAGTCAGGCCCATCCCCGTAAATTCCATCTCCTTTATACCAGGCAAGGTGTTGTTTGATGGCATAATCCATGCGCATTTCGTCGCCATATCCCGTAAATCTCAAAAGAGCCGCTTCAACCATGGCGCTGAATAACAACCAGTTGCTATAACCAGGCTTGATCACTCGGGTTGCTTCTAAAGCGCGAATTACGTTGGTTTGAGCCGTTTTATCGAGTCCTCCCCAAAGCTGCTTTGGCGAACGCAGTAGACCATGCGCCAGGAAGGCTGCATCTACCAGCGGTTGGCCCCCTTGCGAAAAATTCAGGTAGTCCGGCGACTGTGGATTAACGGCATTGGCAATGGCCTTCTGCGTCAGCAATAAATATTTTTTTCGGAGTTTTCCTTCTTCAGTTTCATCCGGTGCAAGTTCCAGCCAGGGCGCTAAACCCGCTACCGTCCGGCCTATTGCCTCTAGATGAGATACTTTTTTGCGCCCTTCCTCCTGCCCTTTAACGGACTCAACGGGCATGGTTGTTTTCAAACGACCTTCCGATAAGGCAACTACCACAGGGTCGGCGACTTTTAGTAGCATACGCAACCAGTAAGCCCGGTCATCGGCAGCGGGCGCCGGCGTGGTCGGCGGCGCGGCGATACCAGATAGCGTCGAAAAAAAAGGGAAAGTTGATAAAAGTCCAGTAAAGTAACGACGGTTCATAAGTGGGTCAAAAACAGGTCTGGCAAGTCAGCAATTTACAATGACTAAATCCGACTCCGGCAAAATTCTACTTTAAAAATTTAGGGAAGGCATAGGGGGAAACCAGAACTCGGTAGTCTTAAAGACGAATCGCGATAGTCAGACTGATCTTTTATCTTAAAATAACGAACCAATGAAACGCATTTTATACATCCTTGGCATTAGCTTTCTTTACAGCGTAACAAGCCTGGCCCAATCTACGTCGCCCGAAACGAAGCAGGAGCTGAACGCAGCCCGCCAGGATCGCTACCCAAAACGATTTGTACAGGTAGGGTTCATCTATCCATTGAGCACGAACGGCCTGGAAAACAACAAAGTAAGCAACAACTTATCGTTCAATTTACTCGGTGGTTATTCGGCGGCGCTGGACGGAGCCGAGTTTGGTGGACTGGTTAATCTGGAGAAAGATTACGTCCATGGCGTTCAGTTTGCCGGTATCCTCAACGCAGTCGGCGCGGAAGTCGACGGTGCCCAGTTCGCCGGGATTGCCAATGTGGTGGGCGGGCCCGTGTTTGGCCCTCAGTTCGCGGGGGTTGCCAATGTAGTAGGCAAAACAGTTATTGGGCCACAATTTGCCGGGATTACCAACGTAGCGGGCGAAAACACAACAGGTGCCCAGGTAGCTGGCATTGCAAACGTCGTCGAAAAGAACACCAAAGGCGTTCAGATTGCCGGGATTACCAATATTGCCGAATCGGTTGATGGTGCCCAAATCGCTGGAATTCTTAACGTTGCCGAGCGCGTGAAAGGCGTTCAGATTGGTTTAATCAATATTGCGAAAAAGGTAGACGGTACCCAAATTGGCCTGCTCAGTCTTTCGCAGGATGGATACAAACGATTTGAAATCTGGGGCAGCGACGTGCTACACGGAAATGTCGGTTTTAAAATGGGTGGTAACAAGAAGTTCTACAACATCTTCACCGTGGGGGCTACCTGGCCAACCGATAACAAAAATCGTTGGGGTTATGGCTATGGTCTTGGAACAAATCAGCCGCTGGGTAAGCGCAACCAGATTAGCATCGAAGCCATTGCGTACCAGATTCACGAACAGGGCACTTCGTGGGATTACCTGAATATGCTAAACCAGGCGCGAGTTAGTTTTATCTTCCCGCTTGTAAACCGGTTTGCGCTTACGGTAACACCCACCTTTAATGTTCAGGTAACCACGCTGAAAACTGGCGAAGGCATTGGTACTTCCTGGGTGAAATACGATGTGTACGACCAGACCTTTGGCAATACCCGCGTCCGGATGTGGCCCGGACTAAACGTCGGTTTACAATTTTGATACGCTAAGCATTTATTGGCCAAAAGGTTATGCCATTTGGCCAATAAATATAATTACGAATCAATCTAGCAATGCTCCCTAAGATTCCGCTACGTAATGCAATTCTACCAAACCCGGTTCATACGATTTGCATTCGACAAATTGCCAGTAGTGCCGATTGTGAGTCGGCTGAAACAGCGGAATTCCATTGCCTAATAAGATCGGGTGGACAAACACCTGTAGCTCATCAATCAAGCCCGCTTCCAGCAAGGTGGCATTGATTTGCCCGCCGCCAACCAAGAAAATATCCTTACCTTCCTGTTGCTTCAACGCTTGAACAAACGCCACAATGTCACCCGACACAAAGTCAACTTCGGGTTTTTCCGGGTGGTTTGTCTGACGCGTAAAAACGTAGTTTTTCAATCCTTTGTACGGAAACTCCCCGAAACCCTGACTTAACTTGTAGGTTTCGTTTCCCATCAAGGTGGTATCAATGGTTTTAAGGAAAGCATCGTAGCCGAAGTCTCCCTCCGTAAACAGCCAATCGATTTCACCATTTGGACCAGCAATGTAGTTATCCAGACTTGTAGCAATAAACAATTTTACCTTTCTCATAATTGCAGATTTTGGGACAAACATACGGCTGCCTCAGATCGGAAAATTGTATAAAAGTTACCTTCATCAGGCTGTGTTTTCCCGAATAAAACAAGGATCGGTCTGGTCTACATCGCCCGCCAAGACACGATTTCGATACGTTCCAGGCGTTAGATTAGTCAGCGATTTGAAGAGATGGTTGAGGTGCGCCTGATCAAAGAAGCGGTGATGATAAGCTAGTTCCGTAAGTGACTGCTGCGGATTCCGGGCCAGATCGGTAGCAACTTCGTTGAGTAGCCGAAGGTGCAAAAACCGCCCTGGCGAGATGCCAATGTATTTTTTGAAGGCAACGGTCAGCGATTTAGGTGTCCGTCGCAACTTAGCTGCCAGCTCCCGAATGATTCCATCGTGCCACGGTCGGTTTTGCAGGTAAGCAACAGCGTAGGGAATATAAGCGGGCACGTCTTTACTGGCTAAGTGCTTTATCAGAAACTGCTCTACGCCAGCTAGTTTGTCATCTGCACTCACTAAATCACGCACAAAATCGGTTGTTTCCGCAATGGATTGCCGAAAGATAGTAGGGCCATCCACAACCTGGTTCGTTAGCTCCGAAGCGGGTATGTTAGTCAGAGAATACAGCGCCCATGGTTTCAAAAAAACGCCAAATGTTTCGTGCCTGCCCTGGGTAGTAGAGCGTTGCGGACGCGTATAGATACCGTTCAGCCAACTTTCTTTATTTATTATAAGCGTCTGGTCATGAACGTCGGTGACGGCAAACTGCTCCGAAAAATTAAACATTAATTCATGCCGCATCACAGGCAAACCCAGATCCTGCTGATTGAATTCATCACCTGAAACGTGCCACAGCTGGTCAATAAACGGGCGTAGAATTGCGGGAGGATTGCGAAAAATTAATTCCATGGTAGTTGAAGACGCTTATCTGGCCAACAACGTTCCATCACGAAAGGTTTTTGGGTCTATATTTTGAATAAGCTCTTATTTTACAGACAATTAAGGACTAGCTATTCAGCGAATAAGACAGATTTATTCGCTGAATAGGCTTACAAAATTGTTAAAATTGTGTCATCATTCCGGCCAGAAGAGCGGCCATTACCAGGAGCAAAACTCGATAAAGCGTCATTTTAGAGAGGAGAAGTTTCATCATTGGGCTATTGGTTATAAGTTATGTACGCTAATCCAGGATAGATTTATAATCACCAACAAACCGACGGCTATCGTCATATATTCTTTTAAGCAACTAATAAAACCGCATACTTTCAAATTTTTCCTAAATATTCGATAAACAGTATGGAAAAACGCTAAATATCCATGCTAACCTGGTGGACGCAAATAAAAAAAGCCACGGCTTAGCCATGGCTCCTCTACCAAAATTCTATGTCTCAACTTAGTTTCCGGTTTTCTTAGGCTGTGGGGCGCGGCTACTGGTGCTTCCCTTAGTATCTTGTCCGCTTCCGGTTTGTCCTGTTTTGGTTGTTCCCGTTTGCAGGTTACTGTTTCCGGCCCGACTGTGACCCGACTTCATTTTGCCGCTTCCTTTGCCTTCCTGGCTAGAACCGGAGCTGTAGGCAGGAGATGGATGGTCTTTCCGGTATGTTTTAACCGGAACTGACTTATCGTCGCTATCCGATTTTTTTGTTTGATTGGCCGGCTGTTGGGCCGTTGTTTGTGCTATTGTTTCCAGCGTGATACCGGCTGCCAGTATCATCGTCATTATCCATGCTTTTTTCATAACGTTTTCTTGCGACTATTCTTTACTGTTTGCTTCTATCTACGTAATGTATCAACGCTCGTTGCACCACCTCTGCGCAGGGAGTCGGGACGGAGACGCCGCTGCTCGTTGGCAGGCCGCCGGTCGTCAATGGGTTCATTTGCGGGCCGACCGTCATTAATCTGCTCACGACGTTGGCGTTGCTTCAAACCGGGGTCTTTCAGCATCTTTTTGTCCTGAATCGCTTTTTTGTCCTGCGCACTCCCCCGCGTTTCTGTGGTTGAGGTCGATTGATTCATGGTTGGCTGCTGATTCTGCGCAGTTGCCGATAAACTAACGCCAAGTCCCACAGCCAGGATACCTATATATTTGTATAATTTCATCGCACCAGATTTTTATTTATTGGAGAAGCCTATGAAAAAAAGAAGCAGACACTGCGTAGCGTCTGCTTCTCTACAAAATAAGTAAGGCAATCGTCTAGACTATGATTTATGCTTACAAAATCAGGATCTAGCTATTTCTCTTAGTTATTCCGCGTTGTATCGCTACTCATCGAGCCAGTCGTGTTATTCCGATTCTGACGGTTTTTGCGATCCTTCTTGTTCATTTTCTGGTTTCTATCCATGGTTCCAGTTGTACCTGTTGTACCCATAGTACTTCCTGTACCCGTGGTTGTACCTGTACCCATAGTGCTTCCTGTACCCGTAGTCTGCGGCGTCTGGATGGTAGTCCGATCAGTAGCCCGGTTTTCACGGCCCTGCTGATTTTGCATCGTACCCGACTGGTTAGTTGTACCGGTTTGTGTTTGTGGGTACGTTGTTGAACCAGTGCTTGTCTGAGTTCCTAGATTCGTATTTGACTGCGGATATGTAGTCGAGTTCGTATTTGTACTGCCCGTTACACCCTGCTGGGTTGTTCCCTGGGTTTGTGGCTGTTGCGTACGTGGATCAGTCGTTGACTGTGTATTGGATTGCTGATATGACGATGATCCACTATTCGTCCCTGTTGTCGAACCAGTGCTGGTTCCTGTCGGTGTTGTTTGCGCTTGCGATTCTAAAGTAGCAATCCCCACTAACATCGCTCCAAGCATTATTACCTTTTTCATCGTTGAGTTTATTTTGAAGGTTGTTATTAAACATTTGGTTATTTAATCACCTGTCAGATAATCTAACGATCCCCAGACAAACATGGTTCATTATTATTGAGCGAACGGGATCAATGTATTATCATATCGCAAAATACGAAAGTACAATATTGCCCTTCTCTAATGGTGGCAGTAAAGCAAAATGACCAAGTGATTCCGTGGCTGGAAAGCACTTGGTCATCTTTATTAATTATCTAAAATTCAGCTAATTACAGCGTCTTTTTCTTTAATTCTTTCACCGCAAAATCAGCTGCCCGAGCCGTTAAAGCCATGTAAGTAAGCGATGGATTAACGCAAGAAGCAGAGGTCATTGCAGCGCCATCCGTCACGAATACATTTTTTACAGCATGTAGCTGGTTGTTAGCATTCAGAACAGATGTTTTCGGATCGCGGCCCATCCGGGCAGTACCCATTTCGTGGATACCAATACCGAGGTGCTTCGACTCATCGTTATACGCGTGAACATCTTTTACACCGGCAGCTTCGAGCATCTCAGCGGCATCGTTCATCATATCAATCCGCATTTTACGCTCATTTTCGCCGTAAGCCGCATCAAATACAATAACGGGTAGTCCCCACTTATCCTTTTCAGTTGGGTGCAGGGTCATTCGGTTGTTTGAGTTCGGTAATACTTCACCAAATCCACCCAATCCCATCGTCCACTCGCCCGGTTTTGTTAGTTCTTCTTTGAACGCCGCTCCGAAGCCTTCGATGCCGTTACCCCGGCCCCAACCGCCCCGGCCCGCGCCACCTTGGTAGCCAAAGCCACGCAGGTAATCACGCTTGTCACCAGCCCAGTTCCGGTAGCGAGGAACGTAAACCCCGTTTGCCCGACGACCGTAGTAGTATTTATCTTCCATGCCTTCCCAACGGCCCGACGCGCCAACAGCCAGGTGGTGGTCCATGATGTTACGCCCCAGTTGATCGCTGTCATTTCCCATACCGTTCGGGAAGCGCGCCGATTTTGAGTTCATCAAAATAGACGCACTAGCCAATGCCGAAGCATTCATGAAGATGATTTTAGCGAAATATTCGCGTACTTCTTTCGTATTCTGATCAATGACGCGTACGCCTGTGGCCTTCTGTGTTTTGTTATCGAACAATACTTCCGAAACAATCGAATCCGGGCGTAACGTCAACCGGCCTGTTTTCATGGCCGCAGGCAGCGTAGCCGACTGGGTGCTGAAATAGGCACCGTACGGACATCCTCGCATACACTGGTTCCGATACTGGCAGGCAGCCCGTCCCAACGCATAGTGAAAATCTTTCGGTGCGGTCAGGTGAGCAACCCGGCCCATAATCATCTTACGACCACCAAACTGTTTTTCCATCCGCGCTTTTACCTCCTTCTCCACGCAGTTGAACTGCATAGCGGGCAAAAACTGACCATCTGGCAATACACTCAAACCATCTTTAGACCCAGAGATCCCGGCAAATTTCTCCACATGGTCATACCAGGGCGCCAGGTCTTTGTAGCGAATAGGCCAATCTACACCAATTCCTTCTTTGGCATTGGCCAGAAAGTCTTCTTCGTTCAGTCGGTAGCTCTGCCGACCCCACATTAGCGACCGACCGCCAACATGGTAGCCCCGAATCCAGTCGAAGGGACGGGTTTCGAGGTAGGGATTTTCCTTATCGTTTTCAAAGTGGTGCCGCCACTCTTCGTTTACGGTGTAACCCGTACGCATGCCAGCCCAGTATTCCTCGGCGGCCTGGACCGTATTCCGGCCCCGGTGCGGAAACTCCCATGGATTTAGGGTAGCGGTTTTGTAGCCTTCAATATGCTTGATATCGCGACCCCGCTCCAGCATCAGCACTTTCAGGCCCTTTTCCGTTAATTCTTTGGCTGCCCAGCCCCCCGAAATGCCCGACCCAACCACAATGGCGTCGTAGGTCATTTCTTTTATGGCATCAATATTTAAGTTCATAGGTCAAATTATAAACGAATAATTTATCGTGAATAATGACTCGTCCTTTTTATAAGGCAGTCTTTATTCAATTGACTTAGTTTAGGTATAATTAAATCGCCCAGGCTTTTTGGCCAGGCGTCAGGGTTGTACAACCGTCGTAGCGACCCGGAACGGCGACGTATTCGAGGGCTTGCGTACAGCCAATCTCGGACGAAAAATAACCCAGCAACGTCAGGTCTTTCAGCATGTTGAAGAACGGAGTATAACGTTGACCGGCTGCGGCGGTGGCCATCTGCTTCCGCTGTTCGGCGGCTTCGGTTTGCAGCTTGGTCATAATATCAATCCGCTGTTTCTCATCCAGCGCAACAAATGTTTTTCCGTATGCGCTCTGGCTCAGCTCATTGGAATGGGCCAGACCATCCAGGAATCTTTTCTGATCGGGTTGCTTGTAGCATTCTCTCAGAATAACATCCATTATTTCATTCACTTTGGCCGCTTTGGCACCTGGCGTGTTTGTAGTTGGGATAATTACCTCGGCCATCTCAGCAACCTGAACGTCCTGGTCGGCGGTAAAAAACACGGGGGCACCGGAAGCCTCACGGGCTACCGCCGCCGCTTCAAGCCTGTTGGTCAGGGCAGGCAGCGCGATCGCGGTACCCATCATGGCAGCTACCCGCATCAAAGCATCTCTTCTGTTCATCTGGAAGGGGAGAAAGTAAAAACGGTTCTATTATCTAGCGGAATTATCCATAACAAATATATGAAATACGATTGGTATTTTATAGGAATAAGTAAGTAGATATGCGTAAAAACTAACTTATAGTACGCTTATTTGCCTCGTCCCACTGGATGCGCTTTTTCTACCGTCTGTTTCTGGTATCTTCCTTTTACTCTAAACGGTTTTCTGTTATTTTGACACATAAGTATTTTTGAAAAAAGTAAGTTT
The DNA here is from genome assembly GCF_021484805.1 of Tellurirhabdus bombi. Taxonomy (NCBI): domain Bacteria; kingdom Pseudomonadati; phylum Bacteroidota; class Cytophagia; order Cytophagales; family Spirosomataceae; genus Larkinella; species Larkinella bombi. The sequence continues at coordinate 1,033,606 of NZ_CP090557.1, forward strand.
GAAGTTGCAACATGGCGATTCTTCCTATTAACTTCCCCCTGATTTTGTAATTCGGCAACCATGAACAATCGGAAGTTTTCCGGTTCGAAGCTCATCTCCTGATTTTGTATGGCCAAACTAATCATCGTCGATGATGAAATAAGCATCCGCGCTGCACTACGTGATATACTTGAGTATGAAGGCTATGAAGTCAACGAGGCCAAAGATGGCGAAGAAGGCTTGAACATGATTCTGAATAATGATTATGACGTAGCTTTATGCGACATTAAAATGCCTAAAATGGATGGACTTGAAGTCCTCCTAAAGGCAAGTGAAGCGGATAAGAGTACGCAGTTCATCATGATTTCGGCCTTCGGAAATGTTGAAAATGCCGTCGAAGCCACGAAACGGGGCGCTTTTGACTTTATCACTAAACCACCTGATCTAAACCGTCTGCTTGTGACCGTTCGCAACGCCATTGATCGGTCTATTCTGGTCCAGGAGACGAAAACGCTAAAGCGGCGTATTTATAAATTTAACGAGATTGTTGGCGAGTCTGAATCCATCCAGCGCGTTAAAAGTACCATCGACCGCGTGGCTCCCACCGAAGCCCGCGTACTCATTACGGGTGCCAACGGCTCGGGAAAGGAAATGGTAGCCAAACAAATTCACGAACGGGGAACGCGGGCCAACCGCCCTCTGGTCGAAGTCAACTGCGCGGCCATTCCCAGCGAACTAATTGAAAGCGAACTCTTTGGTCACGAACGAGGCGCCTTCACCGGCGCTTCTGCCCGGCGCATCGGTAAGTTTGAGCAAGCCGACGGCGGCACGCTTTTTCTGGACGAAATTGGCGATATGAGTCTATCGGCCCAGGCCAAAGTGTTGCGCGCATTGCAGGAAAACAAAATCACGCGGGTGGGCGGCGACAAAGAAATAAAAATCAACGTCCGGGTCATTGCCGCTACGAATAAAGATTTGCGGAAAGAAATTCAGGAAGGCATGTTTCGGGAAGATTTGTACCACCGTTTGAGCGTCATTCGGATTCACGTACCCGCGCTGGCCGAACGCCGCGAAGACATTCCCCTGTTGGCCGACAAGTTTTTGCAGGATATTGCCGAAGACTACAGCGCTCCCCCAAAGGAAATTTTACCCGACGCCATGCAGCTCCTGCAATCCCTGCCCTGGACGGGCAACGTGCGTGAGCTGCGCAACATGATTGAGCGTCTGGTGATTATGTGCGGCGATAAAATCACCCACCAGGATGTCGACCTGTATGCCTGACGCCAAGCCAGATCTGTTATAGCGCCATTAAATTACAACCCCGAATATCAGAATTATCGAAGCGGCCAATGACCCGAAAGGCATCGGCCGTTTCGTTTTCATACTGCCCTAAGTCCTGCGTTTCAATAAAACTGCACGAATCCAGGTTAGCCAGGTCAATGACATTGATGCCTCCCGTTTGCCGTCCGTCGGCTTGCCGGGGTAGGCTGTAAAAAGGATCATTCACATCCCGAAGCAGCACCCGAAGCGTCGGTGAAGCCTGAAAAATGCCCCCTCCGCTCGAATAAGCTTGCGAAAGTAATTCCGTCATGCCATATTCGGAATGGATAGCCGATATGCCCAATCGCTGGGTCAGAATGTGGTGTACTTCCTCACGGAGCAACTCACGGCGACGGCCTTTCATTCCGCCAGTTTCCATAACAATCAGGTCTGGCAACTTTTGTAGAAACGTAAAATCGGTCGCTGATTCGGCCCAATCGAGCAAGGCAAACGTAACGCCGATTAACAAAATGGGTCGACCATCGGGCTGTTCCGCCAAATTTTGTAATACAGCAGTTAGTTCATCCGTATTTTGTAAGAAAAACCCGGATTTTTGAGAATCGGACTTTTCAATAAACCGCTGAACCATATACACCAATGACGAGTTATTTCGTTCAAGGTAGGAGGGCAGTAAGGCCAGGATGTGAAAGCGATCGAGGGGGCCATACTGTGCCTCAAAAATGCGTTGACTGATTTCATTGTAAAGATCAGGATCAGGCACTAAGTGGTGACTGGTCGGTACTTGATCCGAGGTAGCTTCGGTTGCCTGCGCCCGGGCCGTCGTTCTACCCGTTGTTCCACTGCTTGCAAAAATAAGCGGCTCAGGCAACGGTTCGTCGCTAAAACGGGTCACTACAGTATGCTGCTTGAAAAAGCCAATTGGCATAAAGGGAATGCGGTCGAGCGCGTTTATTTGCTCTGGTTGCACACCGAGGTGACCCAGATAGGCCCGGTATACCGGATTCCAGACAGCCTGATACCGGAAAATATCCAGTGCCAGAGGCTCAAACTCTGCTGCGTTGACCGCCAGGATGCGTTGCCGCAGCGATTGCCGAAGAATACGCAGGGATTTTAGTATAGAAACGGGCTTACTCATTAAGCCAAAAAAGAAAAAAGATTACTGACAATAGTTTACTAACACCATGTCGAAGCGATTTATTCCTCTCGGACTTCTTTTTTTCGCACTATCATTCGTGGTCGGTAGCTGCATCGACGCTCCTGATTTCGATTTCACGCCTGAGATTTCCAATCCTACTGTTAACTCCTATCAAACAGTGGATCTCCTGGGCAACCCAAATGTTGACTCGGTTGTCTTGTCGATTCGCTTCCGTGACGGAGATGGCGATTTAGGTGTGGCAGCGAATGAACGAGCAGATACCGTTGAAAAATACAAAGAATGGGGCAATTACCAGCTCACTATGCTTCGCCGCATGCCCAATGGGCAATTTCAGGAAGTACCATCGCTGATCAACCAACGGCTTTTTTTCTTCCCATTGAAAAGTGACAACAAAGCTGGACCGCTTGAAGGAACGCTTGACTTCTCGCAAGCCTTTTTCGCCACAGGTTTCTTTGAAAAAGCTGTCGTAAAATTTCGTATCCGTATTCGCGACCGTGCCTTGCGTGTCAGTAACGCTGTGGAGACAGATACGCTTACGATAAATCTTCCTAAGCCCTTCTGATAAACTTTCTCAAATAAGCTATTTATGCCTGCTGCTCCAGGCTTTCCTGCGGCTGTTGGCGGATCATTTCGCTTTCCTGAAGCACAATCCGGAAAGTGGTTCCTTTGCCTATTTCAGAGCTTTTAACGAAGAGTCGACCATCGTGGTATTCTTCGATAATTCGCTTCGCCAAGGTTAGTCCAAGACCCCAGCCGCGCTTTTTTGTACTGTAACCGGGCGTAAAAACTTTTTGCAGATTAGCCTTACTGATTCCTTTTCCCGTGTCCGTGATGTCGATGGCAATTTCGCGGCGGGCACGACTGGTTTTTTCGCCGGGCATATTACGCCGTACCACTGGATGTAGCTTAATGGTCAGGCTACCGATCCCACCCATGGCATCGACCGCATTTTTGCTGACATTTTCAATTACCCACTCAAAAAGAAGCTTGTTAATGTGTACTTGTTTCCCCGGAGGAAGCTGGTTATCAATGCTCATTTTCACTTTGGTGGAGATCCGGGGCTGAAGGTAACTGATGAAGTTTGCCACGGTTTCGTGCACATCCTCGTCCCGCAACGTCGGAATAGAGCCGATGCTGGAGAAGCGGGCCGCAATGGTTTCCAGGCGTTTTACATCCTTTTCAATCTCATCCGCTATCGACTCATCAACGGCGGGATCGGAGCGGAAATATTCCACCCAGGCCATCAGCGACGACAGTGGGGTTCCCAACTGGTGCGCCGTTTCTTTGGCCAATCCCACCCAGACACGGTTTTGCTCCGCCCGCCGCGCAGAACTAAACGCCAGGTAAGCCAGAAAACCCAGCACCACCATAACCGTTAGCATTACATAGGGAAAGAACCGTAATTGGGTTAATAACAACGAGTTACTGTAATAGATAAAGCCCGTTTCATCCTTCCCGATTTCGACCTCAACGGGCGGATGCTCTTCCTTCATTTCGGCCAGCTTTTCCTGCAAAATCTCCTGTTTCTCTTCCGGGGTAGCATCCGCCGGGAAGTTGATATTCACCGGATAAGCCGGCTCTCCATTTTCATCTACGTAAATCGCTGAAATCTCGCTGTTCGCATTCACAAAAATGATTTCCTGCGCCACGAAATTAATGTCCTCATTATAATCTGTTTTCTGAACATAGGTCATCGCTTTGGCATACAGCCTGACGTAGCTTTCTTCCCGATCTTCCAGCTTTTTGATCAATCGGTTCGTATAAAGCAGGGAGGCCGTCCCGACCAGCAATAAGTTCAGGGCCACAATAATTTTCAGCGTGTTCCGCTGTCCATAAATATCAAATGACTTGAGCATGGGTTTTTAGTAACCGGTTATGTCACCGCGCCGCTTTACCGGCTTTTCTGCAATTGAAATTTATCATTTTACCAACTGACAACGGTCATGTAAACAGCCCGTTCAGCGACTTATATTTACAACGTTTTCCCTGATAACGCACTATTTTTTAATTTAATGCATCCCGTCAAATTAGGGAACAAATTTGAGCAATAAATTGTACAGAATCAGGAAATAAGCAGTTCAGTTTATATTAATTCTAAATAAACTGATTCTTCGTAGTTGGTGTTTATTCATTGAAGTTTCTACATTAATTTTGTGGATAGTTTTTAGTAGCAGATATGTACGATTCCTTTCAATCAATTAGTTTATCGCATAAAACAGCTCCGCTGGCTGTTCGGGAGCTAATTGCATTAAACGAAGACGAGGCCAAACAGTTTATGATCAAGCTCCGCGATGTTTTCAGCGTATCGGAGTTGCTTGTTATTTCTACCTGTAACCGCACGGAAGTTTACTACACGTCCGCTCAAAGCCTCAATGCGGAGATTGCACGCTTGTTGCTGATTGAAAAGGGACTTACTGCTACTGACGAATACCTTCCTTACTTCCAGTTTTTCGATTCGGCGGATGGCGCGGTTCGCCATTTGTTCGAAGTTTGTACGGGTTTGCACTCGCAGGTAGTTGGCGACATGCAGATTCCCAACCAGGTGAAACACGCCTACCAGTGGTCGGCAGACCTCGACATGGCCGGGCCGTTTTTACACCGCTTGATGCACACGATTTTCTTTACGAACAAACGCGTTGCTCAAGAGACAAACTTCCGCGACGGGGCCGCTTCGGTTTCATACGCTGCCGTTGAACTCATTGAAGAATTACTGGGCGAGAATGCGTGTCCCCGCCAGGCCGCCCCTGCTCCCGCCATCCTCGTGGTTGGTTTGGGAGAGATCGGGACAGATGTGGTTAAAAACCTGGCTTCCCGGGCTGGTGACAACCGCAACTTTAAAAACATTACACTCTGCAACAGAACCCGTACAAAAGCAGACGCTTTAGCCCAGGAAAATGGGTTCCGAGTGGTTGATTTCGACAACCTGGCCGAAGAAGTTCGCCAGGCCGATGTGATTATCTCCTCGGTAACCATGAACGAGCCGCTGTTTACGCCCGAACGGTTAACCGGACTGACGTCACTGACCTACAAATACTTTATCGATCTTTCGGTACCGCGCAGCGTTGATGCATCCGTAGAACAGATTCCGGGCGTGTTGCTTTACAACATCGATCACATCCGCAACCGCGCTGATGAAGCGCTGAATCGTCGTCTGGCGGCTATCCCTCATGTCGAAGCGGTTATCAGCCAGTCAATTGTTGAGTTTAACGACTGGTCGCGGGAAATGATTGTTTCTCCGACAATCAACAAATTCAAAAACGCGCTGGAGCAGATCCGGAAGGAAGAAATCTCCCGTCATTTAAAGCATCTGACCGAAGAAGAATCGGAGAAGATTGACAAAATCACGCGGAGTATCATGCAGAAGATCATCAAATTCCCTGTTTTGCAGCTGAAAGCAGCCTGTAAGCGTGGGGAAGCCGATACGCTGATCGATACGCTGACGGATTTGTTCGATCTGGAAAAACAACCCAACGAATCGTCGTCGCATCACTCCTATTAATTTGTTAAGAAAAGTGGCAAAGTAACCCAAAGCTTACCCTGCCACTTTGGACATACGTCTATTCCATCGCGAACAGCTTTCGCAGTTCTGTAGCGTCCTGAGGCTTCATGCGCCCAGCCAGGACCAGACGAAGCTGCCGACGGCGCAAGGCGCTCGTATACAATTCCTTTTCTTCTTCTGTTTCGGCAGTCAGCGCGGGAACTTCAATGGGCCGACCGTTCTGATCAACTGCTACAAACGTATAAAAAGCCTGGTTGGTACTGACGCGGGTTCCGGCGGGAATGTCTTCCGCCCACACATCGATTTTCACTTCCATTGACGAGTTGAACGCGCGGGTTACTTTGGCCTGCATTGTTACGATATTGCCCAACTTAATCGGTTCCGAAAAGGAAACGTTATCGACCGATGCGGTTACAACAATGCGATTAGAATGCTTCTGAGCACAGATAGCGGCGGCAATATCCATCCAGTGCAGCAACCGCCCTCCCATCAGGTTGTTGAGTGTATTGGTATCATTCGGGAGTACCATTTCTGTCATTGTCGTTAGCGACTCCCGGGCATATTTGGGTTGTGGCATGCTTCGTTTGTTGGTTGAATGAGTGTGGCAAAGATAAAGTGCCTGCACTACAAAATGACTTTTATAGAGTAACTGCCTAAATCGCCATGTGGCGGGAATCCAGGTGATGTTTTTCCAGAGTGGCCTTTAGTTCGGTCGCTTGTTTCAGGAAGCTTTTCCCATCTGAAGCATCGTAATCATTTTTAATTAATCCATCGGCAGCCTCCGCAGCTTTCCCGGGCTGGTCGAGGTAGAGGTAAAGCACAGCGAGGTTGTAATAGGCTGAATAACGCATTTTGGCCTCTCGCTTGTCACTGCCCGTATATTTTGTTTTTAGCTCTTGAAAATATGCCAGGAGCGGCTGGAGATTTTGAGTTAACACCTCTAACGACTGTGTGGCTTGCATGCTGCGCATCAGCTCTTTCACGGCTTTAATGGCTTCCTGCTGCACCTCGTATTCAGGATGGGTTTTCGAGTCCAGAATCCACAAAAAATCCCGAGATTGCACCGGCACATACCCATAATAAGTATTGACGCTGTTGTTTACCGTTTGAAGGCCATCGTTAACGTATTTGGTAATCAACTCTGCCCGGATGGATTGCTGGTTCTGATCCAGGTACCGGCTCGCGTCAGCGGGATTTGTGTACTCGCGGGTGGTATACGTTAGCTCATACGGGAAGGTATAGCTGGCCATCAGATTCTGGCTAAAAGGCGCCTCGTTAGCAGCAATGACGTTTTGCAGAAAGCGGTTGGGTTTAGCTTCCTTCTTTTCGGCGGTTTTCTGAGTAATGGCTTCGCCTGTTTTGGGACCGTAGATTTTGTAACCGCCGCTGATGCTGTAGCGCACCAGAATTGAATAATACGTAGTCTTGCTTACCTGCCCATTCTTCTGTTTTTTCTCTTCGACGCGGGTTCTGGGCTCGCTTTTTTCAAAACGTAATTCGCCGAGATTGATCTGAACGCCAACCGTTGGCGCCGACTCAACGCGTTGAAAACCAAAAACATTTATTCGGTCATAGATTGCACTTTCCGAAAAAGCAGCCCTGATCGACGGCGCCGCATTCACGTGAACTCCAAACGTGCGGTAGCTTGGTTCTACGTATTCTTTGGGCAACGCAAGGTAACTAACATCAAAGTAAAAGCGGTCAAGATCTACTTTCTGGGCTTCGCTTCTGGACGTACCCAACGTCAAAGACAGTAACCAGTAAAGAAAAAGAGAAGACAGAAGGTTAACGGGTTTCATTTGGTTTCAGTCGCAAAATTCCCGCGAAAATATAAATAACCATCTATTTTATGGCACTAGTTTTTCTTAAGCGGCAATCGGGGGAATTCGCTCTAATTCAGTTTTTTAACCAAAAGATAGGCTGGATAACTCAGGATTAAAAAGCCAACGGCGTAGGAACTACTAAACGGGTCGCCAATGATCACGCCCACCAGAAAAGCCAGCGAAGCAACCAGCATGGCCCAGGTAATATAGGGATACCCCCAAGCCCGGAAAGGACGCGGTAACGCTGGTTCTGTGTGTCGCAAACGGATGAGCGAGGCAAAACCTGATGCGTAGCAAAGCACAAAAAAGAACGAAGCAATATCAGATAACTTGCCGTACGTGCCGGTCAGAATCATTATAGCACATATACTGGCTGTCAATAACATAGCGGCTCCAGGCGTCCCTCCTTTGTTGACCGTAGCAAAAGCTTTATGAAATAACCCGTCCCGGCTCATGGCAAAAAGGACGCGCGGATTGAACATAATCTGCGCATTGATGATCCCCATAATGGAAATCATAAGCAGAAATGTTACCGCCTTGGCGCTGGCGGGTCCGTAAATGCGCTGAATGGCGTCAGCAGCCGGTAGTTTGGACGCCGCCAGCTCGTTCATGGGCAGCACGTGGAAAAGTGCTAGATTCACCAATAAATAGATGGTTACAATTAGTAAAACGCCACCCATCATGGAACGAGGTAGGTTTCGGCTTGGATTAACGTCTTCTTCCGTGAAATACGCCGCCGTATGCCAGCCGTCATAGGTATAAAACACCGACTGCAAAGCGCCCAGCAACGCTACGATCAAGGTGCCCTGAACGGGCAATTTATTCGTTGTGGAGAAATCGAGCGGCTCATTGGGTGTATAGGCATAACAAACGGCGACAAAAGCCAGTAAGCCCACCGCTTTGACGAAACTCATTACCTCCTGGGCTTTGCTCGCCAGCCGAACACCTACCCAGTGAAACGCGACAAAAGCCACCAGAATCAAAATAGCAATCAACTGGATATAGGGCGTCCAGGCAGGAACCAGTAACGCACAGTATTCGCCCATGACAGAAGCCCCAAACGCCATCGCCGAAATGCTGCCGAACCAACTGGCGATGCCAATCAGAAAGCCCGCAAAATCGCCGAAAGCCCGTCGCGAAAACACATACCAGGCTCCCGCCTTGGGAATCATGGTGCCTAATTCAATGACCGAAAGCGACCCCAGCAAGGCATAAATCCCAACCACAACCCAAACAAGCAGAATCAGCCAGGGATCGCCCAGTTCCTGCGCAATGCTGCCGGGACGGCGGAGAATCCCGGTGCCAATGGTGCCGCCAATGGTAACGGCAATACCAAAGCCAACGCCTAGCAGGCGCAAAAGATCGGCAGAACGCTTCGATTCGGTAGGTGTCATGGAACGAAAGTACCTTTTTTCGTCAAAAATCGGTTAATTTTACGACCTGATTCGGTGTAAAAGTATGAACAACCCGTTCTGGCTGGTATTTATAGGCGGTGGTTTAGGCAGCGTAGCCCGCTACGGTGTTGGGCGTTATCTTCAACCGCTTTACCCTGCCTCATTTCCGGCGGGAACGTTGATTGTCAACGTAGTTGCCAGCCTAGTTCTAGGCCTGCTGATGGGTTGGCTGGCTGTTCGTTATGCAGAACGCGATTCCTACCGGCTTCTCATCGGCGTGGGCTTTTGCGGGGGTCTGAGTACATTTTCCACGTTCAGCGCCGATACGCTGTTGCTGCTTCAGCAGGGGCGTTTAGGAACAGCGCTGGGGAATATTCTGATTAATGTTAGCTTCTGCCTCACTGCGTCCTGGGTTGGGTTTTACCTGGGTCTGAATCGCCTAAAAGACCTGTTATGATTTTTTTGCCACCATTGCGCCGCCAATCCGGCTTTGTATTCATCTTTGCATTTTTTGCGGTTAATTTTACCTTGCCCATGACGCCCGCTTTTGCCCAAACTATAGCTCAGCAACTATTCGCAACGCACGAAACGTATCGGGAAGACAGTTTGCACCATCGCCGATTCAAGCAGAAGGACATTCTGCCTCTGATTGAAAACCTGAAGACGGACAGTCGTTTTGAGGTTACCCAGGTGGGCGAATCGGTGGAAAAACGGCCTATTCAGTTAATCAAAGTGGGCAATGGGCCGCGCAAGGTGCTGCTCTGGTCGCAGATGCACGGCGATGAACCTACAGCCACGATGGCGCTTTTTGATCTGTTCAACTGGCTCCGAAAAAGTGACGAGTTTGATAGCCTGCGGCAGCAAATCCTGGCCGAAACGACGCTCTATTTTGTGCCCATGCTCAACCCCGACGGCACCGAGCGTTACAAGCGGCGCAATGCGTTGGACATCGATTTGAACCGCGACGCCCTGCGGCTGCAATCGCCCGAATCGCGCATCCTGAAAAATTTACAGCAAACGCTCAAGCCCTATTTTGGCTTTAACCTCCACGACCAGAACACCCGCTACAGCGCAGGCCCTACGTCCAAGCAGGCGACCATTTCCTTTCTGGCAACGGCTTACGACGAAGCGCGTAACATCAACCCTGTTCGCGAGCGGTCGATGCAGTTGATTGTGAGCATGAACCGGGTGTTGCAGGAGTTCATTCCGGGCGGCGTCGGGCGTTTTTCCGATGAATTTGAACCGAGAGCTTTCGGCGATAATATTCAGAAATGGGGCACAACGCTGGTTTTGATCGAATCGGGAGGTTATCCCAACGACCCGGAAAAGCAATTTATCCGCAAGCTGAATTACGTGTCCATTATAACGGCTCTGCAAACCATTGCGACAGACGCCTACCAGACCGAATCCCGCTTGGATTACAATACGATTCCCGAGAATGAGCGGTATTTGTTCGACGTGCTGATTCGCAACGCGCAAATTGTCCGCAACGGCAAAACGTATAAAATGGATATTGGGATCAATCACAACGAAATCAATACCAACGGTGCAAGGTCTTTCGCTTACCGCAGCAGCATTGAAGACCTTGGTGATTTATCCACCTTTTTTGGCATTAAAGAAATTGATGCCGAAGGGCTTACGCTTGTTCCCGGCCACGTTTATTCCGACAAGCTGGCTTCGGTTTCGGACCTGAAAAAACTCAATCTGGACTCGCTCTTGCAGCAGGGCGTAACGACCTTTCGGCTGGCTAAACCAACGCGGGTTTCTTCCGTTCAGGCGCCGGTTCATTTGCTACAGCCCAACAGTTCACCGGCCAAATGGATTCAGACAGGCCAGACGGGTTCGTTCCTGCTTCGGCGGGGTAATAAGCTGCTTTACACCTTTGTCAATGGCTTCTGGTATGATGTGGAAAAAGGCGATAATCAGTTAACAAACGGCGTTATTGAATGAAAAAGGTGCGTACTCCAGGTTTGCGAAACATTCTTCAATAAAATAAACTTATTATCGTTAAAATATAGACCCCAGCCGGATTTTAGTAACTTGGCGGGGAGTGTATGCATTTCCTTCTCCAAACCATATGAGAATCAGTACGAATTATTGGCTGCTAACGGCATTGAGTCTTGCCGTTGGATTGGCCGGTTGCAATTCTGCCATGCAGGCCTACAAAACAGGCGTTCGTCAATATGAACAGGGCGAATATGACCTGGCTCTTAAAAGTTTTCAGAAGGCAGCCGACGGCAAAGGCGTTACCGACCAGGGACGGTTGAATTATTACATGGCCGAGTCCTACCGCCTTTCCAATCGTTTTCAGCAAGCGGCTCCTTTTTACCAGAAAGCCCTTGATGCCGGCACCATCGATGCCGAGGGACGCATGTATTATGCCTACGCGCTCAAAGCCGGTGGCCGCTACGCCGAATCGCTGGACCAGCTCAATCAGTATGTTCAGAGTAAGCCAACGAACAAAGTCAACGCCGAGAAAGCCCAGCGCGAGCTAAACACCCTGCGAGCTATCGACATTCTATCGAAAAAGCAAAATACCATTCAGATCAAGAATGTGGCGGCTCTAAACTCACCGGGGTCAGAATATGCTCCTGTCGTACGGGGCGATGAACTGATCTTTACGGCTTCCCGAAAAGAAAAAATTTATAAAAACAACGGCCTGCCCATGACGGGCCTTTATAAATCCAAAATTGGCCAGACGCCTGATGAGACCGGGAATAATGCGCAGCTACTAAGTTCAAATGTTTTTGCAGCAGATGCCAACGAGGGAACAGCGGCTTTCTCTAAAGATGGTAAAACCATGATCTTTGCGCGCGGGAACAACGGTAAGCGCAAAGGAGGACAGGATGTCGATCTCTTTATCAGCCGTTTTGGTGAAGGTGGCTGGTCGGAAGCCCGGCGAATTGGCATCAGTGACTCAACGGCCTGGGATGGCTGCCCTGCTTTTTCTGCCGACGGACGGACGCTTTATTTCGCTTCCAACCGCGCGGGCGGTGTGGGTGGTATCGATATTTACCGCACCAACATGGATGCTTCTGGGCGTTTTAGCCGTCCGGTGAATATGGGTCGTGACATCAATACGCCGGGCGACGATATGTTCCCGTACGTAGGTCCCGACTCGCGGCTTTATTTTGCATCGGATGGCCACCCGGGTCTCGGCAAGCTGGATTTGTTCGTGGCAACTCGTTCACAGGGTGTGATTACGGTCGAAAACATGGGCCAGCCTTATAATTCCCCAATGGATGATTTCGGTTTATTTATGACCGAAGAAGGCAAAGGTTATTTTGCCTCCAACCGGGAGGGCGGCAAAGGTGATGACGATATTTATGCCTTCGATGCGACAACACCAACCGACACGCCGATTGCAGAGAATCCACCGGCAGGAGCGCCGAAAATTGTCCGGTACTTCCTGGCTGGTTTTGTAGGCGATAAAAATGCCGATCAGGCACCGCTGGATTCAGCCAAAGTGAGCATTATTGACGAGTCAACGAGCCAGCCAATTGGTTCAGGCGTTACCCAGAAGCCTGGAACCTTCGGGAAGTACCCGTTGCAGGAAGGAAAAGAATACACCATTCTGGTTGAGCGCCCCGGTTACCTGACCAAGCGCGAGCCGTTTACGATGCAGGGTCGAAGCATCCCGCAGATTTTCCTGACCAAGGCCGAAACGGATACCACTTACAACGCCATCATCCTGCTGGATAAAGTGGAGCTGAATAAGACGTTCGTACTCGAAAACATTTATTACGACCTTGACAAATTCAACATCCGTCCTGATGCTGCCGAGGAACTCGATAAGCTGGTAACGATTCTGAAGGACAACCCGACCCTGAAGATCGAGCTTAGCTCCCACACGGACGTGCGCTCTTCGGACGCTTATAACGACCGTCTTTCGCAAAACCGGGCTCAGTCGGCTGTTGATTACATCGTTTCCAAAGGAATCGAAGCTGATCGAATGGTCGCGAAGGGCTACGGTGAACGCCAGCTTGTGGTTAAAAATGCCAAGACGGAAGAAGAGCACCAGCGTAACCGTCGAACCGAATTCAAGATTTTGGGTTACTAACGAAAAATACTCAAAGCTGCTCAACTACTTAGTTTTTGACTTGGCTTCTAAATGAGTAATAAAGCGTAGTAAATCAATCAGAAAGTAACTACTATCTTCTAATACTAGAGCCGTTCTGGAGCTTTTGCTTCTGGGACGGCTTTTTTATTTGTAACTAATTGATTCATGGACGCTTACTGATTATTAAAATATTTTATAGAACGATTCCTGCTTCATTATCCTACTAAATAACTAAAATGATAAAGCATCTAACAATTATACTAATTTAGAATTATATATGCCATTTTAACTATCTCGCAGATTAATATTTTACTTACATCAATATTTATAAAATATTTGCATTGTATAATCCAATAATTAGATTTGTGCCGATGATCATCACTTCTCAACCTAAACTAAATCGTTCTAATGAAGAAAATTCTATTATTGAGCGCCCTCCTGGTCTGCTCGAGTTGGCTTATTGCCTTTGCTCAGGATAGGAGAATTACCGGTAAGGTGACTTCCTCCGAAGACGGAGGCGCCCTACCCGGCGTGACCGTTGTCATCAAGGGATCTTCCGTCGGAACAAACACCGATTCCGACGGCACTTACTCCTTAAATGTCCCCGGCAACTCGGCTACGTTGGTTTTTAGCTTTGTCGGCAGCATTACGCAGGAAGTCGCTGTCGGCACCCGTTCTACCCTTGACATTAGCCTGGTTTCGGACACCAAAAACCTCCAGGAAGTCGTTGTCACGGCCCAGGGAATTGCCCGCGAAAAGAAAGCGATTGGCTATGCGGTGTCGAACATCGACAAAAAACTAATCGAAGACCGTCCCCAAACCGACCTGGGCCGCGCGTTGCAAGGCAAAGTCCCCGGCGTGAACATCACCGCGACATCGGGTGTCTCAGGAACCGGCACCAATATCATTATCCGGGGTTATTCGTCCATCACTGGCTCAAACCAACCACTTTTTGTGGTCGATGGCGTGCCTTTCAACTCGGGTACGAACTCACGCGGTGGCTTTACGGGCGGTGGCCAGTCGGCATCCAGCCGTTTTCTGGACCTCGACCCCAATAACGTTGAAAACATCAGCGTCCTTAAGGGTTTGGCCGCAACCGTGTTGTACGGCGACCAGGGCCGCAACGGGGTAATTCTGGTAACAACCAAAAACGGCAACCAGAAAAACCGCCCCACAGAAATCACCCTCACCCAATCGGTGTTTACCAACAAGGCGCACCTTCCTACCTACACGGACAAATACGCGGGAGGCTACAACCAGGCGGTTGGTTTCTTCTTCAGCAACTGGGGGCCTTTGTTTAGCGAAGTGCCAGCGGGTTCGCAGCTTCATCCGTTTACGTACCTGACGGATGCTTCATTGAAAAACGCTTTTCCAGAGTTAGTGAATACGCCCTATAATTTTCGGCCTTATACCGACAACGTATCAAAATTCTTCCGCACTGGGATCATTTCCAATACGTCACTAAACGTGTCGGGTGGCGGCGAAAAAGTTAGCTATAATGCGTCAGTGGGTTACAATGGCGAACAAGGTTATCTGCCCGGTAATAGCCTGAAAAAGCTAAACCTAGGCTTGGGAATCAACGCGCAGGTCAGCAAGAAAGTCAGCGTTATTTCGTCATTTAATTACGCCAACACCGACCAAGTATCACCACCTTTGAACGCTGGTCAGGGCAATAACACGCTCGGTGGCTTTCCGTCGATTCTGGCTAATGTGATGTATACGCCAGTTAGCGTGGATTTGTGGGGCCTTCCTTTTGAGAGTCCGGTGGATAACCGCAGTGTTTATTTCCGCAGTGGAAACGACATTCCAAACCCGCGCTGGATGCTGAAATACTACAGCAACACGGGTAAAGTAAACCGGCTTTTCAGCTCCACTTCCGTACGGGCCGATCTGGCAAAAGACCTGACCCTCCTCTACCGCGTTGGTTTGGACACCTACACCGAAGCCCAGGAATACAAGTACAACAAAGGCGGGGTTGATTTCGTAAATGGCTGGTACAGCACAGCTGATGTTACGAACACCATCTGGAACCACGACATTATTTTATCGTACAACAAACCGGTCAACGACAAGCTGGCTTTCTCGGGGAAGCTGGGAGCCAACATGCGGAATGACCGCTTTGCGTCGGTGGTAACAACCAGTGAAAACCAGCTGGCGTTCGGCTTGATGCGCCATTCCAACTTCATCAACACAGCGGCGAACAACTCCACATCGGAGCAAACCCGGATGGGGATTTACGGGGAGTTAACGGCCGATATCAATAATTACCTGTTCTTAAACGTCGCGGGCCGCCATGACTGGACCTCAACTGTTGAGATACCGAACCGGACGATTTTCTACCCATCGGCCAGCGTTTCGTTTATTCCGACAACAGCCTTTCCCGGTCTGGAATCGCCTTTCATGAATACGCTGAAAATCAGAGCGGGCCTTGGCACATCTGCCGGTTTTCCCAATCCTTACAGCACCCGGAACGTCCTGAACCAAGTAGCGCGGGCGTTTGTGGACAATGCCGGAAATGTTTCGACCACGCACTCCGTCAGCGATTTTCTCGGCAACCCGAACCTGAAGCCGGAATTAATTACGGAGTACGAATTTGGTGCGGAAGCCAAGTTTTTCCAGAATAAAGTCGGCGTTGACCTGACCTTCTACCGCCGCGACACCCGCGACCTGATTACCTCAACGCCATTGGATCCGTCAACGGGTTACACGGCCACGACTATCAACATTGGGAAACTGCGCAATGATGGAATTGAACTGGCCATTACGGGTACGCCCATTTCTCGTTCGTCTTTTTCCTGGGATGTTAATTTCAACTTTACCCGCAACATTCCAACCGTGCTGGAATTGGGCGGTGGCCTTCAGGAAGTTGTGGTTGCCGGATTTACGAACCTGGGTAACTTCGCAATTCCGGGTAAGCCGTTCAACATCATCAAAGGAACTGCCGTTCGTCGCGACGAACAAGGCAACCCGATTGTGGGTAGCAACGGCTACCTGCTGGCCGATGCCACCATCAAGGAACTGGGCGACCCGAATCCAGCTTTTACAACGGGTCTGATCAACACGTTCAATTACAAGGGTTTCAGCCTTTCGTTTATGGTGGATTACCGCCACGGAGGCGTGTTGTATTCGACGACGGCAGGTGCGCTGTTGGGTCGCGGTTTGACGAAAGACACGGATTTCGACCGGGCACAAGGCTATATTTTCCCCGGAGTACAGCAGAATGGTGAGGCCAATTCGATTCAGATTACTGCGCCTAACGTCTTCTTCGACAACTATTATTTCTTCGTGGATGAAGGTCGGATTTTCGACGGTTCTACGGTACGTCTTCGCGAGGCTTCGCTTTCTTATTCCATTCCTAAAAATTTGATCAGTAAAACGCCGTTCAAGGGCATTTCGCTTTCGTTTACGGCTAACAACCTGTGGTACAAGGCCCTTCATTTTCCAAAATATCTCAATTTCGACACCGACAACCTGGGCTTAGGAGTTGGCAATGGCATGGGCTTTGAGTTCCTAACCGGTCCGAGTGCAAGACGCCTGGGAGGAACCTTAAAACTGACATTCTAGTCACAAATTTATTTGGGATAACATCATGATAAGAAAGATAAAAATACTCTTATTAGCAGGCTGCGGATTATTTGCCAGCTCCTGCGAACTGAATTTGCTCGATAACCCGAATGCCGTGACGGTTAGCAACACCAACGTTAACTTTTTGCTCAACCGCATTCAGCTCGATTATTCCAGCTTTTTCAACCAGACGTCTAACATCGGCATGCGCCTGACGCGGATGCTCAACCAGGGATCAGCGCTGTATGACAATGCCTATGCGCCATCAGGCACGGACGGGCTTTGGGGAACGTCTTATTCCAGCTTGCTGATTGATATTAAAACGCTGATTCCCCGCGCCGAAAGCTCAAACCTGTTTTTCCACGCCGGAATTTCCCGCGTTTTCCGAGGGTATGTTTTGGCCACGCTGGTTGATTATTACGGCAATATTCCCTGGTCGCAGGCTCTGAGCGCCGAAAACTTCAATCCGGGTCTAGATGAGGGGAAAACCATTTACGAAGTAGCCCTAAAAGATCTGGACGACGCCATCGCCGATTTTAACAAAACGTCTTCGGCAGTTCCTGCTGATTTCTTCTATCGGGGCAATAAAGACAACTGGATCAGAGCGGCTAAAACAATCAAGTTGAAGCTGCTGCTGACGCGCCGTCTGGCCGATCCGGGAGCCGCTGCCGCCATCAATGCCCTGATTGCCGAGAACCTGCTCATTCAGACAACGGCGCAAAACTTCACGTTCAAATTTGGTACAAACCTAACCAACCCCGACAGCCGTCACCCGCGTTACGGTGGTCAGTACTCGCCAACGGGCGGTGGTGACTACCAGGCGAATTTCTACATCGCGCAGCTGTATGCGGGCAAAGGAGCGCCGGACCCACGCCTGCGGCTGTACATGTACCGCCAGACGGTTACCAATACATCAAGCACCAATGAACTGAGCTGCATCAACAACCAGAAACCAGCGCATTACGCCACAGATATGGTTTTCTGCGTACCGACGCCCGTTGGTTACTGGGGTCGCGATCACCTCAGCAACGAGGGGATTCCACCAGATGGCTTGCGCCGGACGGCCTGGGGACTTTACCCGGCGGGTGGCCTTTACGACAATGACGCGGGCCTTCCGGTTTCGCAGGGGGCGGGGGCCGGTGGTGCCGGAATTCACCCGATTATGATGTCTTCGTTTGTTGATTTTATGCTGGCCGAATCGGCGCTGATTCTTAAAACAACGGGTACGCCTCGGACCCTGCTGGAAGCTGGCGTGCGGAAGTCAATGGCGGATGTACGTGCTTTCGCGCTGGCTTCGTCGCAGAGTGGCGCGATCGTTGCCTTTGAATCCCGAACAAACTACGTCTGGGCAACGGAAGTCGATAAATACGTCGCGAAGGTGCTGGCGCTTTACGACGCGGCGGCCACCGATGACGCCAAAATGGATGTGATTGCCCGGGAATACTGGCTGGCTTTGTATGGCAACGGCAACGAATCCTACAACATGTACCGCCGCACGGGTAAACCGACCAAGATGCAACCCGCCCTGGAAGCCAATCCGGGCAGCTTTGTTCGCTCGCTCTATTATCCGTCGTCGCTGGTGAACCGGAACTCGTCTGTTCCGCAGAAAAGCAACGTCACGGTTCCTGTATTTTGGGATACGAATCCGGCCACACTCACCAACTAAGCTCTGTATTTAACGATGAAACGATTCATAAAAAAATTTCTGGCCTTTAGTGTGCTGCTGGCTTTTGCGTCCTGCGAAACACAAATGATTGACAAAATTGATGTGTTCAAGCTGGAAACGGGTGCCTACATGCGTACCGTGGCTCCCTGGCCCCTTACCGCCGCCAATGGCATCACGTATAAGATCGCGACGCTGCCCGCTGCCCAGGTTGCCATGACCATCGAGGCCGTTGACCCGCAGCAGGGAGCTATGCTTGCTTCGTATGATCTGCAAGTGCGTTTTGTGGATAATACACCCGCGAACGGCAACAGCGCTAAAGCGTACGTTGATCTGCGCTCGATTCCTGCCGCTAGCTTTACCAAAGACGCTTCGGTATCGATGTATCCACGGACGCAGTTGGTTTTGACGGCTGCCGAACTGATGACAAAGCTCGGTCTGAAAGCGACGGACGTAGCCGCCAACGACTCCTTTGAAGTTCACGCGATCATGCGGTTAACCGATGGTCGGAGCTTTACCGACGCCAATTCAGGAAGCGAGATCAAGGGGGGTGCCTATTTTAAATCGCCGTTCTTCTACCGAATTACGCTGGCGAACTGAACAACCTCTGAATCAATTGAGCACCACAAAAAGGTTGCGTTGAAAGTAGTTACCGTCTATTTCTTTCTTTTCACAGAAGACAAGTCCCGTAGAAGCGTCTGCCGTCTACGGGGCTTTTTTTATTTTTACGCTTTCTTTCACTGAACGCCTTTGCTCCATGAAGTCAATTATTTTCGGTTTTGTTTTTCTACTGACTTACACGTTTACGTTTGCCCAGACCCAGCCACCTTTCGAAAAGGAAATTCTGGATTTTGAAGCGAAAGACAACTCCAGTAAACCGCCTAAAAATGCCATTCTTTTTACCGGTAGCTCGTCCATCCGGCTTTGGCCAGAAATGGAACGTTATTTTCCCGGTAAAGTTATTCTTCAGCGGGGTTTTGGCGGCTCGCAGCTTTCGGATGTCATTCGGTATGCCGACCGGGTGATTATTAAGTACAAGCCGAAGCAGGTTGTGGTTTATGCGGGTGAAAATGACATTGCCCTCAACGTCAGCGCTCAGGAAGTTTACAACCGCTTCGTGACCCTGTTTACCCATGTTCGTACAAAACTGCCCAAAACGCCCTTCGTATTTATTTCGCTCAAACCCAGCCCTTCGCGGCGGAAGCATCAGGCGGCAGTGCGGGAAGCCAACGACCTGATTCGAGCGTATCTGGCTAAACACAAGAAAACTACTTTTGTCGATGTGTACACCCCCATGCTGAACGGAACTGGCCCGGATGCACCGATTCGGGGTGAATTATTTAAATCGGACAGCCTGCACATGAACGAAAAAGGCTACCAAATCTGGGCGGAGAAACTGCGGCCCGTCCTGCGGTAGCGCAGATAATAAATCCCTGCGACCAAAATTAGTCTTTCTCCCGACGGCTTTTTAATTTTGTACTTTATTTGGAAGCAGCTTCGTAAGTGATTAACAACCAGAGAAAATCTGCATCTCCAATTATACATCAAATTTAGTAGACTGTATTATGTCAACACAAACGTCCACTTACGTCCCCTATAAGGTTAAGGACATTGCACTGGCCGAGTGGGGCCGCAAGGAAATTCGGCTGGCTGAAGCTGAAATGCCGGGTCTGATGGCCCTGCGTCAGGAATTCGGACCGTCGAAGCCGCTGGCGGGAGCCCGCGTTGCTGGCTGTCTGCACATGACAATCCAGACCGCCGTTCTGATTGAAACTCTGGTTGAACTGGGTGCCGAAGTAACCTGGTCTTCCTGCAATATTTTCTCAACGCAAGATCACGCCGCCGCCGCCATTGCCGCAGCGGGTATTTCGGTGTATGCCTGGAAAGGCCTGACCGAAGAAGAGTTTAACTGGTGTATCGAACAGACGTTGTTTTTCGGCGAAGAACGCCAGCCGTTGAACATGATTCTGGATGATGGTGGTGACTTAACCAACATGGTATTCGATCAGTATCCAGAACTGATTGCAGGCATCAAAGGCTTGTCGGAAGAAACCACTACGGGTGTACACCGCCTGTATGAGCGCATGAAAAATGGAACGCTGCACCTGCCTTCCATCAACGTGAACGACTCGGTAACGAAGTCTAAATTCGATAACAAATACGGCTGCCGGGAGTCACTGGTAGACGCCATTCGCCGCGCTACGGATTTGATGATGGCTGGAAAAGTAGCCGTTGTTGCCGGTTATGGTGACGTGGGTAAAGGCTCCGCCGAATCCCTGCGGGGCGTAGGCTGCCGCGTATTGGTTACCGAAATCGACCCAATCTGCGCCCTGCAAGCGGCGATGGATGGTTACGAAGTAATCACGATGGACGAAGCAGCCGAGCGCGCCAACATCTTCGTGACGGCAACCGGTAACGTGAACATCATTCGCGAACGTCATTTCAGAAAGATGCGTGACAAAGCCGTTGTGTGTAACATCGGTCACTTCGACAACGAAATCGACATGGCCTGGTTGAACCAAACCTACGGCAACACCAAGTCGGCCATTAAGCCGCAGGTGGACATGTACGAAATCGATGGCAAAGAAATCATCGTGCTGGCCGAAGGCCGCCTGGTAAACCTGGGTTGCGCGATGGGTCACCCGTCTTTCGTGATGTCGTGCTCGTTCTCCAACCAGACGCTGGCGCAGCTGGAATTGTGGAACAACGCGGATAAATACGAGAAAAAAGTATACGTGCTGCCGAAGCACCTGGATGAGAAAGTAGCCGCCTTGCACCTGGCTCACGTTGGTGCCAAGCTGGATACGCTCGATAAGGAGCAGGCCGACTATATTGGCGTTCAGGTGGAAGGTCCATTCAAGTCGGAGATGTACCGCTACTAAGCCATAAACAGCTATTTTTCATAAAAAAGCGCGACTTCAGAAACGGAGTTGCGCTTTTTTAGTTCTTTCTATAAAATTATGTACGTAGTCGGTTTCTGGTTCGTTTGATTAAAACCGGTCAATCCGGAAAAGTTAACCGCAAAACCAAATGGCTCTTGGTTTAGCAAATATGTATCGAATCAAAAGTTGGTCAGGCTTTTTTGGCTGTCTGGGATTTCTTTTCGTTAGTGGATTGGCACACGGGTTTTCCGCATCCGATAGTCGCTTTACCAGGCCTGGTTGGCGATCGGACACCTTGCTTACGGATACCCTGCTTACGCCTGCGCCGGATTCTGCCGGGCGTATCAAACCCCGCATTACGTTTGCCTTTAACCTCGATTTCCGAACCTCCTTTCTGCTCCGGCGGCGCGTCAATATCTGGGGAATCAACTCGGGCATTGTCTTTGGCAAAAAGCGCCACCAGCTTACTCTTGGCTATTATTGGGTTTCGTATAACACCTATCTAAGGCTCATCAATTGGCGCAAAGATGCGGCCCGACGCATCAACCTGGATTATTACACCGAATCAGACATGTGGTTTGTCAGCACCTTATACTGGTGCAATGTGATCAACAACGACCGGTGGATGCTGACCATTCCCATTGAACTCGGCGGTGGAGTGGCCACCACCATGCCCCACGACCTCCGGACGGATGTGCAGCTTGACCGCACGAAGCGCGCTTTCTTTGTACCAGCTCAGATCGGCCTTTATACGCAGTGGAAAGCCACACGCTGGGTCGGGCTGAGTGCGCAGATTGGCTACCGCTATTCGGTCTTTCAAACGTCTATCAACCAACATTATAACGGAACCTATTATAGTTTTGGTGCTACCATTTACCCGACTTTCTGGATTGATGCCTGGCGCTTTATCACTAAAAAAGAGCCCCTTAAGCCCCTTCATCCACGGCGTGTCAAATAAGGCTGAAAAATGCCTCTTTCTCCTGCCGCTCCCGATCCGTACCCGATTATTTTGTATCTTTGACTACAACTTGTACGCCGGTTCATGAAACATTATTTACGACTCATTGTCTTTCTTTTTTGTCCGATTATTCTTCAGGCACAAACGTCTGACTTACCTCCTGAACCTAAGAAATTCACCCGCCAAGATACGCTTCGTGGCTCGCTACGCCCCGAACGCACTTGCTACGACGTTACCTTTTATGACCTTAATCTGACTGTTAACCCGTCTACCAAAGCCATTGCTGGTCACAACATCATACGCTACCGGGTTAAAACGCCGTTCTCGCGCATGCAGGTTGACTTGTTCGAAAACCTGGCCGTTGAGAGCATCACGCAGGCGGGCCAAGCATTGAAGTTCGAGCGGGAAGGCGCCGCTATCTGGATTACCATGGACACGCCGCAAACCGCTGGAAAAATTCAGGAGATTAAAGTAACCTACAGCGGCAAGCCCCGCGAAGCCATCAAGGCCCCCTGGGATGGCGGATTCTCGTGGAAAAAAGACAGCACGGGAAAAGACTGGGTTGGTGTTTCCTGCGAAGGGTTGGGCGCTAGTTCCTGGTGGCCCTGCAAAGACCATCTTTCCGACGAGCCAGACTCGATGCGGATGACATTCCGGGTGCCACGTGGCCTCACCGCTGTCTCCAACGGGGTGCTTCGGAGTCGCCGCGAGGTCGGTGCAGCCCAGACGGAGTTTGTCTGGGCAGTTAGTTACCCCATCAACAGTTATAACGTGACCTTTAATCTGGGCGATTACGTTCACTTTTCCGATACCTACCGGAGTCGCGACCATAAATACCTCAAACTGAATTACTACGTTCTCAAATACAACACTAAAAAAGCGAAGCCCCACTTCGAGCAGGTGAAAGGAATGCTGGATTGCTACGAGTGGCATTTTGGGCATTATCCGTTCTGGCGGGATGGTTTCGCGCTGGTTGAAACGCCTTACTGGGGCATGGAACACCAAAGCGCCATTGCTTACGGCAACAATTACCAAAACAATCCGTTTGGTTTTGATTTTATCATTATTCACGAAAGCGGCCACGAATATTTTGGCAATAGCGTTAGCTGCGCCGATCACGCCGAAATGTGGATTCACGAGGCCTTTACCACCTACATGGAGTCGATTTATGTGGAGTGTACCCAGGGCTATGAACAATCGCAGAAATACATTGCTACCCAGAAGAAGCTGGTTAAAAATCAGTTTCCAATGCTGGGACCGCTGGGCGTTAATTACGAAGCCCAGGACAACGACATTTATTACAAGGGCGCCTGGCTGCTGAACACCCTGCGTCACGTTGTGGATGACGATGATCTTTGGTTCCGGGCACTGCGGCAAGTGTACACGGACATGAAGCACTCGGTTGTTTCGACCCCAAGAGTAATTGAGTTGATGAGTCGGGAACTAAAAAGAGATGTAAAACCTATTTTTAATCAGTATCTTAACTACGCAAAATTGCCCGTGTTCGAATACAAAGTAACCGATAAAGGCGAAACGCTGGAAATTCAGCATCGCTGGGATGCGGAGGGTGAAGGTTTTACGATGCCGACCAAAGTTGGTTTTGGATTTAATCCCAAACACACCATCTATCCGACCCGCGAATGGCAGACTACCGTTTTGAAAAAGCAAAATGGCTGGTTTCACGTAGCATCAAATTTATATCTGATCGGCATCCGACCACTTTCTTTATGATTTATTAGGTGTCTTCACCTGACCTATGCGAAATCTATTTGGTAAACTAATTCTTGCCTGCCTCCTACTGTCGGGATGCCGGACAAACTATCACCTGACGGGACAAACTGCCCAGCGCCTTGAGGTGAACCAGACGGTTGCTACCGATAGCAGCCTCTCCCAGATGCTACAGCCTTACCGTCAGAGACTTGATCAGACGATGAATGAAGTGCTGGTTCAGTCGGCGGTACGATTGGATAAAGCCAAGCCGGAATCTGCACTGAACAACCTGCTGGCCGATGCATTACTGATTCAGGCTCGCCAGCGCACGGGCCAGGCTATTGATCTTTCGCACTTGAATTATGGCGGTATTCGCAATTCGCTTCCCCAGGGGCCGATTCGTGTCAGTCATATTTTTGAGGTGATGCCTTTCGACAACAAAATTACCATCCTCACCCTAAATGGACCGGGGTTGCTGCAATTCCTGAATCACTTTATAAGTCGGGAAGCGGGCGAACGCGTATTGATCATCGGTGGTGCCCGCGTGGTTGCCAACGCTTCGGGAATTGAATCGATTGCTTTTTCGGATGGCCGCACCTTCCAGGCCAGCGCCCTGCAACCCGCCCAAACTTTCAAGGTGGCTCTTAGCGATTACATTGCCGAAGGAGGCGACGATGCTTTTTTCCTGAAAAATGCCCAGAAACGGGAAGATACCGGTTTTCTGATCCGCGAAGCTTTTATTGATTATTTCCGGCAACTTGGAAAGTCCGGCCAACCCATTAACCCGACCATTGATGGACGCATTACACGCAACTAGACGCGATTTTCTAAAGTTACTCGGCACGGCCGCCGTTATCGGTAGCGTGGCGCCCGAAGCCTTGGCAGGAGCCAAAACCACGAAAATAACCATTCTGCATACCAACGACGTGCACAGTCGCCTCGACCCCTTCCCGATGGATGGCAGCCGCAACGCGGGTAAAGGTGGCGTTGCCCGCCGGGCGGCTCTGATCGACCAGATTCGTCGGGAGCAGGAAGCCGTGTTGGTGTTTGATGCCGGTGATTTGTTTCAGGGAACGCCTTACTTTAACTTCTACAATGGCGAGCCGGAAATTCTGGCCATGAACCGGATGCAGTACGACGCCGCCACCATCGGAAACCACGATTTCGACGGCGGGATCGAGAACATGCGGGATCAATTCGCAAAGGCTAAATTTCCGTTTCTGATTGCCAACTACGACTTCCGAAATACCGTCATGGAAGGCCGGACGGAGCCTTACAAAATCTTCAACAAGGGGGGCATCCGGATTGGCGTTTTTGGCTTGGGCATTGAACCCAAAGGACTCATTCCCGCCAACCTGTACAAAGAAACCCGGTACCTCGATCCGGTCGAAACGGCGAATAATACGGCAGCTATGCTGCGCAACGACAAGAAATGCAATTACGTCATTTGCCTGTCGCACCTGGGTTACGATTACAAAGAAAACACCATTTCCGACCGCAGGCTGGCGGCCCAAAGCCGTAATCTGGATCTGATTATCGGTGGCCATACGCACACGTTTCTGGAAACGCCCGCTAGCGTGATGAACGCCGACGGAAAGCCGGTTTTGATCAATCAGGTGGGTTGGGCCGGTATTTATCTGGGCCGATTTGATTTGGTTTTTGAAGCAGGCAAGGCAACCGTTCAGGACGGACAGGCGGTACCTGTTCGGTAGTTTTCGAGCTCAATAAACCGTTAATTATTCCTAAATCCGAACCATCAAATTCATAAACTTTGTTAAAATAATACCGGTGTATCTGTTCATCGGCCCATGACGTTGTATTTTTATATCCAACTGATTGAGAGCTTGAACAAGGGATAAAAGAATGACAAAGCAGCGAATACGATGGATTGCCGTGTTGATGACGGTAGGGTTGTTGGGGTTGATTTCTCTGCAACTTTTCTGGATCAACAACGCGCTATCGCTTCAAAAAGAACAATTCGATTATAAAGTAACGGATGCCCTGCAAGAGGTGATTCGGACGCTCGAACGGCAGGAAATTCAGTACCTGACCCGCCAGCGCCTGAGCCAGCAAGAGAAGCAGCAACGCCTAATGGCCATTGCACGCCCCGCCAAGGTAGAAGAACGGAAACCAGTTGCCAAAAAAATACAGCGCCAGCAGCCTACAACGGAGCCTTCTTCAGCTCCGTCGAGTGAATCCCTACTGGTCGGGGAGTCTACCTACCCGAACGCGCTGTCGAATTCCAACGCTTCGCTTCGCCTGACCGGCGACCGGGCAGTGCGGCTACGGCCCCACCCCCAGGTTTCCCCCTCGGATGTGCTGCACGCTGATTTTCAGAAACTATCCGAAGTACAACAACGCTTTCTGGAAGACATCATTCGTCAGCAGGATGCTCTGGGGCCGGAAGAATTGTGGAACCTGCAACTGCGCCAGCAACAGCATTTAAACCAGTTGGTCGATCGGGTTTTTCAGCGTCAATTGAAACTGATGGTTGGTCAGGAGCAACCTGATACTGTTTCGCTGGTGAAGCCCGTGACCGTGGCTAAGAAAGAGATCGTTCGGAAGGTATTGTCGCGCAAAAGGAATGCCGCTCCCGTTGGGTCGGTCTCCTCGCCCGTTTCGTCCGTGATTAGCGACCGGTTGACGAAAGCAACCCGCCAATCGGAAATGGTAAAAGAGGTTATTCAGGATTTACTGTTTGCGAATCGGCCCATCGAAAGCCGCGTGAATCGCTACATTGTTGATACGTTGCTGAAGCGGGCGGTTCAGGAGCGGGGTATTACCATTCCGTTTGAATACGGCGTTCGGACGCGGCAGGGCACTGCATCGGCCAAACCAGCGTTACTTTTCGCTTCGCACAAAAGGACTCAAGATCAAGCTGAAGCCAGTTTAGAGGATCGAAAAATCTACAAGGCAGTACTTTTTCCGAATAATCTCTACGAAAGTGGCAACATGCTGTACGTTTATTTTCCGAATCAGGAAGAGTTTATTCTCCGGCAGATGATGGCCACGCTGGCGAGTTCGGCGGTAATTGTTCTGGTCATTATGGCTTGCTTTTACATTGCCATTAGCACCATTGTCCGGCAGAAAAAACTGGCGGATATTAAGAATGACTTCATCAACAACATGACCCATGAGTTTAAAACGCCTATTTCCACAATCTCACTGGCGGTAGAAATGGCGCAGGACCAGTTGACAGGCGGCCCCACAGAACCGTCCCGGCTGACGCGCTACATGGGAATTATCAAGGAAGAGACGAAAAGACTCGGCACGCACGTTGAGAAAGTGTTGCAAATGGCACTGCTTGATCGTGGCGAAGTCAAGCTAAAGCTGTCAGAAGTTAATATTCACGATACCCTAGTCCGGGTTTTGAATACGATTGGCCTTCAGATTGAGCAGAAACAAGGGCAGGTAACGATGGATTTTGAGGCGGAAAACGAACTGATTGAAGCCGACGAAGTGCACCTTAGTAATATTATTTACAACCTTTTGGACAACGCCATCAAATATTCACCCGAAAGTCCGAACATCACGCTGCGGACGCGTAGCCTGGAAAACGGCGTGAGCGTTACCATTGCTGATAACGGCATTGGCATGTCGAAAGAGCAAATCAACCGAATTTTCGAGAAATTTTACCGGGTGCCAACGGGTAACCTGCACGATGTCAAAGGATTTGGCTTAGGCCTTAGTTACGTCAAAAAGATGATTGACGAACACCACGGCAGCATCCGGGTCAGAAGCCAGCCCGGCAAAGGAAGCGAATTTGAAGTAGTTATTCCATACAAACAAACGAGTTAACTAACTGATGACGCAGGAGTGGGCAGTGGCTTTTCCAGTCTGCTCCTGCGTCATGTAGAACAAGATCATGCCGAAACTCTTACTGGTAGAAGATGATCCGAACCTGGGTCAATTGTTGCAGGAGTATTTATCTGCTAAAGGCTACGATACGGACCTGGCAACGGACGGAAACAAGGGCTGGCAGGAGTTCATCGCCAACACCTACGATCTGTGCATTTTCGATGTGATGCTGCCCAAGAAAGACGGTTTTTCGCTGGCTAAGGAGGTTCGAATGTCGGGCCGGGACATTCCCATTATTTTCCTGACAGCCAAGTCCATGAAAGAAGACACGATTCATGGATTCCGCGTGGGAGCCGACGACTATATGACCAAACCGTTCAGCATGGAAGAGCTTTTGCTGCGGATTCAGGCTATTTTGCGCCGCTACCGGAAAGAAGACACACCAGCACAATCGTCTATCTACCAGATTGGTACGTATTCCTTCGATTATGATCACCAGCTATTGTCGCGGAACGGTAACGAACAGACCCAGAAACTAACCAGTAAGGAATCAGAGTTACTTAAATTATTTGCTCAAAATAAAAATCAGCCACTTAGTCGCAGCTTTGCCCTGAAACTCATCTGGGGTGACGATTCGTATTTCAACGCCCGGAGCATGGACGTTTATATCACCAAACTTCGGAAGTATTTGAAAGAAGACGAATCGGTGCAGATTGTCAACCTGCATGGCGAAGGGTTTAAACTAATGGCTTAACTTTACACCATGATTCGAAGACCTCGTAGAAACCGCCAATCGGCCGCCATGCGCGATCTGGTGCAGGAAACCAATTTATCCGTCAACGACTTCATTTTTCCGATGTTTATCACGGAAGGCGAACGCGTTCGGACCGAAGTGGCCTCCATGCCCGGCATTTACCGGTATTCACTGGACTTGCTGCTGGACGAAATACAGGAATGTGTCGATTTAGGCATTTCAGCCATCGACTTATTTCCTAACCTGTCTGATTCTAAGAAAGATAAATACGCTACTGAAAGCTACAATCCCGACGGTTTGTTTATCCGGTCAGTCCGGGCGATCAAAGACCGTTTCCCCGATCTAGTGGTGATGACCGACGTGGCGATGGACCCTTACAGCTCCGACGGCCACGATGGCATTGTGGAGAATGGCAAAATCCTGAACGATCCGACGCTGGAAGTACTGGGTAAAATGACGCTTGCTCAGGCCGAAGCCGGAGCCGACATCATCGGACCTTCCGACATGATGGATGGCCGGGTGGGCTACCTGCGGAAGGCGCTGGACGAAGCTGGTTTTCAGCATGTTTCCATTATGTCTTACACGGCAAAATACGCTAGTGCGTTCTACGGTCCATTCCGGGATGCCCTGAATTCGGCTCCCAAGTTTGGCGATAAAAAAACCTACCAGATGAATCCGGCCAATAGTCGGGAGGCGCTGATCGAAGCCGAACTGGATTTTGCGGAAGGAGCAGATATTCTGATGGTTAAACCCGCGCTGGCTTATCTGGACATCATTAAACTGCTGAACGATAACTTCAACATTCCGATTGCGGCATACAACGTTAGCGGCGAATACGCCATGATTAAGGCGGCGGCCCGCAACGGCTGGCTGGACGGCGAACGCGCCATGCTTGAGTCGCTGATGGCCATGAAACGCGCCGGAGCCAAAATCATCCTGACGTACTTTGCCAAGGAATTCGCCCTCTTAAATCAATAAAATGCCCACGCTGCTGATTCTCAACGCCCGGCTGGTAAACGAAGGCCAGATTCGGGATGCTGACGTATACATAAAAGATGGTTTCATCGAACAGATTGGAACGGGCCTGAGCGGACGCACCGCCGACACGGTGATTGACGCGCAGGGGCAATACCTGCTCCCGGGCGTTATCGACGACCAGGTGCATTTCCGGGAGCCGGGCCTCACCCACAAGGCAACCATTGCTTCGGAAGCGCGGGCCGCCGTAGCCGGTGGGACCACTTCCTTCATGGAAATGCCCAATACGGTTCCAAATGCGCTGACGCAGACCTTACTGGCCGACAAATACGCCATCGCCGAACGGACTTCGCTGGCGAACTACTCGTTTTTTATGGGTGGCTCAAACGATAACATCGACGAGGTATTACGGACAGACGCGCGCAACGTTTGCGGCATTAAACTCTTCATGGGTTCGTCGACGGGCAACATGCTGGTGGATAATGTACAGGTGCTGGAAACGGTGTTTAGCCAAAGTCCGATGCTCATTGCCACCCACTGCGAAGACGAAGCAACCATCCGGGCGGCCACCGAACACTATCGGCAGCAATACGGTGAAGACGCCCCCGCCCGCATTCACCCGTTGGTTCGCGATGAGCAGGCTTGTTTGAAATCTTCGTCGCTGGCGGTGAGTCTGGCGAAGAAATACAATACCCGACTGCACATTTTGCACATCTCAACGGCGGATGAGCTGAGCTTGTTTACCAACGACATTCCGCTCAGCCAAAAGCGCATTACGGCGGAGGTCTGTGTGCATCATCTCTGGTTTTCGGCGGATGATTACGAGCAATTGGGTAACCAAATCAAGTGTAACCCGGCCATTAAAGCGCCCCACAACCGGACCGCACTCTGGGAAGGCTTGCTAGACGACCGGCTCGACATCATTGCCACCGACCATGCTCCGCACACCTGGCCCGAAAAACAGCAAACGTACTGGAAAGCCCCATCTGGTCTGCCGCTGGTTCAGCACGCACTGACCATGATGCTGCAAGCGGTTCAGGAAGGTAAAATTACGCTTGAACGCGTGGTAGAGAAGATGAGCCACGCCCCGGCGGAGTGCTTTCAGATCGACCGGCGTGGGTATGTGCGGGAAGGTTACTGGGCCGATTTAGTTCTGGTTGATTCGAAGAAGCCGACCACTATTTCGAAAGAGAACATACAATACCAATGTGGCTGGTCGCCGCTGGAGGGAAGTACCTTTAGCTCGTCCGTTACACACACGATTGTTTCCGGGCATGTGGCCTACGCGAATGGGCAGTTTAACAATTTGATAACAGGAAAGCGTTTAGTATTTAACCGATAAAATAAAGAAGCCCGTCGCAAAACGGGCTTCAGTCGTGTTTTTCTATATACTAACTTAATAGTCGGACCCGCCTAAAACAGCGGTTCAAGATAGACAAGTAAAGGTTACTAAATTTTTCATAACACCAAGATTTTAACTCTTTCACTTCATCAGGCACTAAGTCCCGAATGGCTTTTTTGAGTTCTTTTTCAAACAAAGTCTTATCAAAGCTAACTTTTTGCAGAATAGTTTTGATATACTCTAACATTGTTGCCATACTGCATGCTACGTTTTTATGTTTGTGAATGTAGGAAGGTTTAGGAGCGTTACTGTTTCAATCAGAATTATCCAATTGCGTTTAACTCCAATCTCTGTAACGCCTTGTTTGGAATTTTGTTGCCCCAAATTTAGCAATGAAACTTTTAAAATTCTATTATTTTTTTGTATTATTTATTTATTACCTGCCCAATGTTGCATTCAGTCATAGTGGCTTAATGCAAGAAAACCCTATATCCATTGAGTTGGGTGAGACGAATATTTCGATTGAACGGCCTTTCACCATTTCTGTCATTTTAAAAAACAGCGAAACCCGCCCCACCATAACATTTCCAGATATTAAAGGCTTTACTAAACGCGGACGAGAAACCAGCGTTACAACCAATTTACTGAACGGAAAGTCTATCGTTTCTCAAATAATTACGCAAAATTACCTGGCTAATAAGACAGGCCAGTACGAATTACCTGCTTTCACGCTTACAATCGACGAAACCAGCATCCGCTCCGAAGGGGCAACCATCACCGTTAGAGCGGCTACCACTCCTCCCGGCTCAGCTACCGCCCAAAGCAGCTCTACCGCTCCGCAGTCGCAGTCAATCAGTGTTCCCGGCCCTGCTTTCCTTTCGCTTTCTACGTCAAAAAATGCAGTTTACGTGGGCGAAGGATTCACGGTAAAATTGGCACTATTTGTGGCCGAAACCTATCCGTTTGAGTTAAGTTTCTATGAACTCGAACAGCAGCTACAACAACTGTTAAAAAAGCTTCGCCCCACGAATTGTTGGGAGGAAAATGCCGGAATTGCCGAAGTCCAAAGCCAGCCGGTTACGCTCAACGGCAAGCGATTTACAGAGTATCGCATCTACCAGGCTACGTTTTTTCCACTCAACAAACAGCCCATTCAATTTCCGACGGCGGCCTTGCAAATGGTGCGCTTCAAACCAGCGGCCACGCCCGGAGGCAAGCGCATAAAAGAGATTGTCCCGTTTGCCTCAAAACCTTTAAGTATTGCCGTAAGAGCCTTGCCGCCGCACCCACTCAACGACCGCGTTCCGGTGGGCCAGTACCGGCTTTTTGATTACGTTTCCCGCCGCAATCCGGCGGTTGGGCAAAGTGTACAGTACGATTTGCGCATTGACGGCGAAGGCAATATCGCTTCGCTACCCGCTCCAAACCTGCCACAACACGCCGGACTTGACATTTTTCCACCCGAAGAGAGCACGTCTATCAACCGGAGTGGTGGGACGGTCAGGGGATATAAGCGATTTCGGTACCTGCTAGTACCCCGGCAAAACGGCGTTTTCCCCCTGAAAAAGCTGTTCCAGTTCATCTATTTCGATCCTCAGCGGAATCGATACGATACACTGTATGCCACGCAGCGAATACAGGTCGGCGGCATCAGCACAACGGCGGAAGACACCGTTCAGGTTAGTTTACCCGGCTCCATCTATACTGGTATCGAGAAAATAAGCAGCACCAATCAGCCCCTGAACCCCCAGGAATTGATACGAATTGTAGCCAATGTGCTGATTATGGTCATGATTCTGGGAACGATCTATTTACTTTGGAAGAAATAACGATTTCATGAGCAGTACCTACGGAACCCTTTTCAAAATTTCTACTTACGGCGAATCGCACGGCGCGGCAATCGGTGTAGTCATCGATGGCTGTCCTGCCGGTATTGATTTTGATACCAATTTTATTCAGTCCGAGCTGGATCGTCGCAAGCCCGGCCAATCGCGCATCACGACGCAGCGGCGCGAGAAAGACGAATTTCAGGTTTTATCCGGTTTATTCGAAGGCAAAACAACCGGTACTCCCATCAGCCTGGTGATCTGGAACGAAGACCAGCGCAGTAAAGATTATTCGCACATTGCCCAGCAGTTCCGCCCTTCGCACGCGGATTATACCTACCAGCAAAAATACGGCATTCGCGATTACCGGGGCGGCGGACGCAGCTCCGCACGCGAAACGGCGGCTCGGGTAGCGGCGGGTGCCATTGCCAAGTTGCTGCTGCAACAGCAGGGCGTCTCGATTCAGGCGTATGTGTCGCAAGTAGGTAAATTAAAGCTGGAAACGCCTTACCAGCAGCTAGACCTTGCCCGGGCCGAAGAAAACGCCGTGCGTTGCCCTGATCCGGTAATGGCACAAGAGATGTTTGACTACATCGACGAAACGCGCAAAAAAGGTGATTCAATTGGCGGGGTCGTTTCCTGCGTTATTCAGGGGGCACCCGTGGGCTGGGGCGAGCCAGTATTCGATAAGTTACACGCAGAACTGGGTAAAGCCATGCTCAGCATCAACGCCGTGAAAGGCTTCGAATACGGCAGCGGATTTGCTGGCGTGGAGCTTTTTGGTTCAGAACACAACGACGAGTTTTATAAAGACGAAACCGGCAAAGTTCACACAAAATCAAACCATTCGGGGGGTATTCAGGGCGGCATTTCGAACGGAGAAGATATTTATTTCCGTGTTGCCTTCAAGCCCGTAGCCACCATTATGCAGGACCAGGAGAGCGTCGATGCCGATGGTAATTCGGTTACGGTCTCGGGCAAAGGCCGTCACGATCCCTGCGTAGTTCCCCGCGCCGTGCCTATCGTGGAAGCCATGGCCGCCCTGGTACTGGCTGATTTTTACCTGCGCAACAAAGCAACGCAACGCTGATTTTCGCATCTGAAAAGACTAGGAATTTGCGTTACCATCGCCTTTTTTGGATTGTTGGCTGGCTGAGCTGGTGGATTAGTCTAACGGCGCAAAGTCAGCCGCTCAATCGGTATGCGTACAACCGGGGACTGTTTGGGACGCATTTCGGCCTGATTCTGTACGCGCCCAACGACAGTCTGGCTACTACGGCCAAAAACGCCGTTTACGCCCGCATGGATTCCCTAAACGGCGTCATGAGCGATTACCTGGACGGGAGCGAAATCAATCGCTTGTCGGCGACGGCGGGCACCAACCAGTGGGTTCCGGTCTCGCCGTCCCTGTTTGCGGTTTTGCAAAAAGCTGTTAGTATCGCCAAGGCTTCGGATGGCCTGTTTGATCCTACGGTTGGCCCACTGGCGCAATTATGGCGGCGAGCGGTTCGCCGGAAAGTTTTTCCCAGTAAGGCCGATATTCGCAAAGCGCATCGTTTGGTTGATTACCGGCTTATCGAACTGGATTCCCTTAAGCAAGCAGTCAAGCTAAAGCGGGCTGGCATGCGGCTGGATGTTGGTGGTATTGGGCAAGGATACGCCATTGACGAAGGCATGGCCGTTTTACGGACCCACGGCATTCGATCTGCTTTGCTGGATATTGGCGGTGATATTCTGGTGAGTGATCCGCCGCCCGGTGAGCGCGGCTGGCGCATTCAGACCGGAATAGGTGCCGATACGCTGAAGCTCTATTTGAAAAATATTGCCATTACCACCTCCGGCGCCGATCATCGTTACCTGGAACACGAGGGGAAACGCTACTCCCACCTGCTTGACCCGCGAACGGGCATTGGGCTGCGCCAACATGCCTGGACAACAGTTATTGCCCCCGACGGCGTGCGGGCCGATGCGCTGACTAAAGTTTTCAGCGTGGCTCGTATTCGGAAAAGCAAGAAACTGCTGAAGCGTTTTCCGGGCGTTTCCGTCTGGCAGGTCGAGCAGCGCAAGAACAAACCAACTAGCTGGAAATCCACTGGTTTCGACACCTACCAATAAAAAAGCCGACTCACGTCGGCTTTTTTGTCTTAGGCATTCTATAGTCTATTTGGCGGTAGCCATGACCATTTTGATGTTCAATTTGGCCCCTGTTTGCAGCACATCGACCAGATCCTGTACCGTTAGCGACTTGTCAAACCGAACCACAATGGTTGGCTCGGCAATACCCGTCATAATGGTTTGCATTTCTGTTTCCAGGTTCGCTTTGTCGATGGGGCGTTTGTCGATGAAGTAGTTTTTTTCGCCATCGACCGACAACGTAACCTGTTTTTTCGCAACCTGCTGCGCCGACGACGCTTTTGGCAATAAAAGCTTGATGACGTTCGGATTGGCAACGGTCGAAATAATCAAAAAGAACAACAGCAGAAAGAACATGATGTCGTTCAGCGAGGAGGTAGCTACCTCAGCAGCAAATTTATTTTTCCGACGGAATTTCAAGGTTAGAAAACGTTTGATGGTTATTGGTCAATGCTGAACCAGCAGCCGTTAAACCGTACACTTTAAAATGGCTTATCGTACCCGTGCTTCGGTTGGTTTCTGCAACACTTCCATAAACTCGAAGGCGTTGATTTCCAGCTTTAGCGTGAATTTTTCGATCAGCATGTTCAGAAGGTGATAGCCCGTGTAGGCAATTACACCGACCACCAGACCCGCACCCGACGTGATCATTTTTTCGTAAAGACCACCGGCAATAATCCCCACGCTGATGTTATCGGATAGCGAAATGTCATAGAAAATCCGGATGATCCCCGAGATCGTACCGATAAAACCGAGCATCGGCGCGATACCGGCAATAATTCCCAGATAACCCAGATTGCGCTCCAGCCGGGAAATTTCGATCTGGCCGACGGTTTCCAGCGTTCCTTCAATGTCCTTGATGGGTGAACCCAGGCGACCCACGGCTTTTTCAAAAATACGGCCAATGGAATTCCGCTGGTTTTTGCAAAACGACTCGGCCGACTTGATATTCCCCTGCATGACCATGTCCTTTACATTGTCGATGAAGTTGTCGTCTACCTTCGTGTTGCTCCGGATGAACAGCCAGCGTTCAATAATCAGGTACAGCGTAAGGAAAAACAAAATACTAATGGGAATCATAACCCATCCCCCTTTTGCCACCAAATCGAACAGTTGAATGCTTTGGGTTTGAGCCTGTGCCGCAGTTGCTGTTGTATCAATCGCTGGCGATGCTTGTAGCAGAATCATTTATAAATGGGGATTAAACAGATTTATGGATATACCAGATAACTGCAATTTACTGATTTAGAGCGTTTGGGTTTGAAACGCTACCAATTTGCAAATTATTGCAATTAATTCGGTTGCAATAATAAAGAAACCCGACGACAGAAAAGCACTATTTGCTAATCATCTACCGTAAAACGATTTTTTTTGCTAATTGTCTTCTTTGCTTCCTGCTTTAAATTCCGGTTAAGATCACTTTTCGGACAAGAAGCGGTACAATCTTTGTTAATTTAGCGCTATCTCCCAACCTAACTTTAATTTTACGCATGAGTGAATTCTGGGTTTATCTTCAACTTGGCTTCTCCCACATCACCGATCCCGGCGGATACGATCATATTCTGTTTGTCATCGCTTTGTGCACCATCTATACGCTTAACCAATGGAAACAGGTATTAATTTTAGTAACCGCCTTTACCATTGGCCATTCGATCACGCTGGCTCTGGCTACGTTGCGCCTGATCAACTACAGCACCGATTTGATTGAATTGCTAATCCCCATTACCATTCTGATCACTGCTTTTACGAATTTCTCCCATAAATTTCCGGTCAACCGTTTTGCCGTCGATGAAAAAAAATCCAGCGTACGTTATGGGCTGGCGTTGGCCTTTGGACTCATTCACGGAATGGGGTTTTCCAATTATCTACGGAGTTTGTTGGGAACAGAAACCAGCATTGTCAAGCCCCTGCTGGCGTTTAACCTGGGTCTTGAGTTAGGCCAGCTTCTGATTGTGGCCATTTTCCTTAGCATTGCTTTTGCGGCGATAGAAATACTTCGGGTGCGCAAACACGACTGGAATCTCATTATCTCGGGCATTGTGGTAGGAATGGCCTTTTCATTAATTCTGAACAATGAGTATTTGGCCGAATTAATGAAGTAAGTGCTATCGGTTATTTGTTTCTACCCAAAGCCAATTTTCGTTAACTTTACCGACACAATTCATCTAATTACACCTTACTTAAATCATCAACTACCCTATGAATTTAAGAACGTTTGTTCTTCTGGCCGGGTTGACTACGCTAACGCTGGGTGTTCGGGCGCAAATGCCAAGTAATCCGCAGTTCAAAGCGAACGACCGTTTTGAACAACTCGGACCAGCCTTGCCCACACCCAACACCTTTCGGACGGCCTCTGGAAGTCCAGGCCGGGATTATTTCGAAAACCGCGCTGATTATGACATCAAGGTTGAGCTGGATGATGCCAAGCAAAAAATCACGGGCTCCGAAACCGTTACTTATTTTAACAACTCCCCCGACGAGCTGAAATACCTCTGGCTGCAACTAGACCAGAACTTGTTTCAGGAAGGCTCAATCAGCAGCCTTTCGCAAACAGGTTCCATTGACGCGAAGGGCATGAGCACGCGGGCCATCCAAACAATGGGAACGCCGCGTGGCATTGGCAAAGATGCGGAAAAAGAATATGGGTATAAAATCAGTAATGTCCGGGATAAAGCTGGTAAAGCGCTGAAATACACCATTAACCAGACCATGATGCGGATTGAACTGCCGACGCCGCTCAAACCGGGTCAGAACTTCACGTTTGGTCTTGACTGGAATTTTAATGTAACGGAATATTACGGACGCAGCGGGTACGAGTATTTCCCGAAAGACGGTAACTACAATTACTTCATTGCGCACTGGTTCCCCCGACTGGCAAAATACGACGATGTGAACGGCTGGCAGAACAAGCAATTCCTGGGTGGTTCGGAGTTTACGCTCATTTTTGGGAATTATAAAGTGGCCATTACGGTGCCCAACGACCACATTGTAGCGGCTTCCGGCGAATGCCAGAACTACAAGCAAGTGCTTACCGGAACGCAGTTCCAGCGGTTGCAAAAGGCCTCTACGTCTAAAACACCCGTTATCATTGTTAATCAAAATGAAGCAGTAGCTGCCGAGAAAGCCAAGCCAACGGGTAAGAAAACCTGGATTTACAAAGCGGATAACGTTCGCGACTTCGCTTTTGCGTCTTCCCGCAAATTCATCTGGGATGCCATGCAAACCGACGTATATGGCGATGGTAAGAAAATCTGGAGCATGTCTTACTACCCGAAAGAAGGCAATCCACTGTGGGAGCAGTATTCAACGCGCGCGGTTGAGCATACGCTGAAATCCTACGGTAAACGTACCTTCAAATACCCGTATCCGGTAGCGATTTCCTGCCACGGCGTAGCGGGCGGCGGTATGGAATATCCCATGATCAGCTTCAACGGTGGCCGTCCCGAAGAGGATGGAACGTACTCCGAGCAAGTAAAAGCCGGTATGATTGGGGTAATTATTCACGAGGTAGGGCATAACTTCTTCCCCATGATTGTCAACTCCGACGAACGCCAGTGGACCTGGATGGACGAAGGCTTGAACACGTTCTGCCAATACTTAGCGGAAAAAGAATGGGATTATAACTTCCCGGCCCGTCGCGGTGAACCCAGAGACATTGTGGACTATATGAAGTCGGATAAGTCCATGTTATCGCCTGTCATGACTTCGGGTGAAAATGTGATTCTTCTCGGACCAAACGCCTACGCGAAGCCGGCCACGGCGCTGAACATCCTGCGCGAAACAGTAATGGGACGTGAGCTGTTCGACTACGCCTTTAAAGAGTACGCCAACCGCTGGCGCTTCAAAAGCCCAACGCCAGCCGACTTTTTCCGCACGATGGAAGATGCTTCCGGCGTCGATCTGGACTGGTTTTGGAAAGGCTGGTTCTACGGTACCGACCCCGTGGATCAGGATTTGGTAGAGGTTGACTGGTTCCAGGTTAATTCGCAAAATCCGGAAATCGTCAAAGCCGAAGCCCGCGCCGAAGCCCAACGCCGCAACAATACAATCAGCAAGCAACGCGATGCAGCTACGCAGAAAGAAACGGTGGTATCACAAGATACCAGTATGCGGGACTTCTACAACAGCTACGACCCGTATAAAGTAACGGAAGCTGATAAGAAAAGGTATCAGGATTATCTGGCAACCTTAAGCCCGGAAGAACGGAAGCTAGCGGAGTCGAATACCAATTTCTACACGCTGAGCCTAAAAAATAAGGGTGGCTTGCCAATGCCCGTCATCGTTCGGATGGAGTTTGAAGACGGCACAGACTCGGTAGCCCGTTTCCCGGCCGAAATCTGGCGGTTCAACGATGCTGATATTCGTAAAGTGATTGCCACGGATAAAAAAGTTGTGCAGTGGACGCTGGACCCTTTCCAGGAGATTGCCGACATTGATACGGATAACAACGCATTCCCCCGTCGGTCACAACCGAATCGGTTCCAGCTATTTAAGCAGCAGCAAGTGACGCGTCCACGCAATCCAATGCAGCAGGACCGCCAGCCGCAGCAAGCGCCGGGTACGCAGGGAGGAAGCCGAAACCGCTAAGCAAATGCAGAATGAACAAGGATTGTCGTTATTACGTCCTTGTTCATTTTACTTTATTTATTACTTTTGTACCCGATTCGGGATGTAGCACAGCCAGGTAGTGTACTTGCATGGGGTGCAAGGGGTCGTGAGTTCGAATCTCGCCATCCCGACTTCAAAGCCACTTGTAGTAATTACAAGTGGCTTTTCTATTTTTGCGCTTTTGTATTATTCTTCCGTTTCTCATTGAAAGCCATGCTGATTGCCGAAACAGACCGTTTGACACTCTCCCAAATAAGTTTGCAAGAAGATGCCTTTATTCTTGAATTGCTGAACACGCCTTCCTGGCTCCAGTTCATTGGCGACCGGGGCGTTAAGAACCTCGACGATGCGCGTAATTACCTACAAAACGGACCTCTAGCCAGTTACGAACGTCTGGGCTTTGGGCTTTATCTGGTAGCCCTAAAAGACACGAAAACGCCGATTGGCCTTTGTGGTTTGATCAAGCGTGATTCGTTGGAGGATGTTGACCTGGGCTTTGCTTTTCTTCCGGCCTACGAAGGCCAGGGCTATGGCTACGAGGCGGCTTCGGCCGTGATGAACCACGCCCGTAATACCCTGAACTTACAACGCATTGTTGCCATTACGCTACCCGATAACCAGCGTTCTGTCCGACTGCTCGAACGACTTGGCCTGCACTTTGAAAAATGGGTTGAAACGAACGGAGAAAGTCTAAAGTTATTCGGGACCGCCGGTACCGCTCACCGTAACGGCTGAAACGTAGCTTTCATTCGCGTCGTTAAAAAGACCTTTTTGCCCGAGACTTTCTCCAGCACGGGCCGCAGGATTTTATCGGCATTCTGACGCGTTTCTTCTAGAATTCCGCTTTGCAGGGCAGACTTTCTGATCTGGGCTTCGGCCTGGCGATAAGCCTCGTTGACAAGACCTGCCTCTTCAAAGAATGCGTTTTCGGTATTGTAAACTTTCGAATTTTCGTGATTGATTTTATAGGAGCAGATTTCCGGCTCAGGAAGATACACAATCAGGCTGTCGCCATCGGAGGCCAGATCTTGCTCGGTAATTTTAGTCAAGTCAATGCAGCCAACGGCCTCGCCCTCAACAATCAACACCGCTTTTGGGTTGGGGAACCACTGCCGGATTTGCTCGTGTTCAATCACGTCTTTGAAGCGATAACGAACCAGTTCCAGCTTTCCCAATTCCGTGATTTCCTGCAAAACCACCGTATGATTGACTTCTTCACTCTTCGTAAACCGCTGAAACAGACCTCCCGACCGAACCTGCTCCCAGAGAGAAATCAACCCAACGATTAGCAGAACCACAAGAAACAAGCGCAAGAATGCATTAATGAATCGAGTCATAAAAAATCAGAGCAATGATATTTGGGCTCACTTAAACTTTTACACAAACAATATTGTCTTACTAACAAACTAACCCGAATTTTGCGGGCTGTTTCTGAAAAGACTAAAAGAAATCAATTAAACGATAAACATGAGAAAATTTGCGTTGCTGGTTAGCTTGGTGGCAGGGCTGGCATTTCCTTCGTTCGCACAAAAAGACAAAAAAGCAGGCGATCTTCTTGACGCAATGGGCAAGAAATTTCAGGCTTTGGATGCTTACAATGCTGCTTTCACCTACGCTGCGGCGGGCGATTCTTACAAAGGAGATGTAACCGTAAAAGGCACTAAATTCCGCCTGAAACTAGCGGGCCAGGAGGTTTTTAATGACGGTAAAACGGTATCCACTTACGTCAAGGAAACTAACGAAGTAAACGTTCAGGATTTTGAAGGCACTACTGGCGACATCAATCCGGCCAAGATTTACACCATTTATAAGAACGGCTACAACTACAAATATGTTGGCGAGCAAAAACAAGCGGGTCAGGCAGTTGAGGTCGTTGAATTGACGCCCGAGAAAAAAAATACGCAGGTAGCCAAAGTTCAAATAGCGGTTAACAAGAAAGATAAATCCGTCAAGAGCTGGAAAATTACGGACAAAGCGGGCAAGGTAACTAGCTATACCATTACGCAATTCACGCCTAATCCAAAATTGGCCGACAACTATTTTAACTTCGATAAGTCGAAATATCCGGGTGTCGAAGTGGTTGATTTGCGGTAATTCATCCATAAAAAGAGAAAGCCACGACTAATACTCGTGGCTTTCTCTTTTGTATAGCCCTATAGTTTTGCTACCTGATAAAAGCACGAAATTAGACAATTAAAGTCCTTAATTCTTGCGGATGTGCGCCAGCAGTTTTTCAATCAGACCAGCCGACTGACGGGCGTCTAGTTTTCTACAAAAATAACAGCCGGATGAGATCAGTTCATTTAGATCTCCCTCTCTCAATAACGCCGGTTGTTCCCGCGCTGGATTCCAGTCCACGTATGTGTGCACGTAATTGCTTTCCAGGAGATAGCCAACAGGATAATTTTGCCACTCCATGCCCTTTGGCCAACGCTTCCCGTAATGAATTACCTGTGAGGCAAAAGGCGAATTCAGAATAACCGTTTGAAAAACTTGCTCATCGGGATGGTCGCCCAACCGGAAAAATTGCTTAATTTCAGGATGTTGGTTCAGATACGTCAACACATATTGCGCACAGGCCGCCGTTAGCGCCCACCACTGTGCACCCCCATACAAGTCAAGGCTGGAACAAAAGCGACGACGCGGCA
The DNA here is from genome assembly GCF_021484805.1 of Tellurirhabdus bombi. Lineage (NCBI taxonomy): Bacteria > Pseudomonadati > Bacteroidota > Cytophagia > Cytophagales > Spirosomataceae > Larkinella > Larkinella bombi. The sequence continues at coordinate 1,075,659 of NZ_CP090557.1, forward strand.
ATACGTATTTCAAAATGCGGTTGTAGAGCTGAAAACGCCGCATTCCCCAGCGCCCGTTCCGCTTGTTCAGCAGCGGCCATTCGTGGAAGTAAGGATAACGAACTTTGTGGTGCCAGTCTGGACGATCTGCCACTTTGAAATAACTGAGGTACTCGACAGTACTGTTTTGGTAGAAATGAACCAGCTCATGCGCCGGTTTCAGCGGAAAATCAACGCCCGACAGCAGCCGCAAATACCGAAACGAATAGGAATCGGTCAATGCTGCTCGTATCAAAGCCAACTCTGCCTCAACCATGCTGTAGCCGCCATACCAGACTTTTACCCGCTCTTCGATAAAATTCACGGACTCAGGCCAGGGATAATGATCCGTAAATAAATCCAGATCCGCCGAGCGGTCCAGATGAATGTAAATACGCACTTCCGGGTGGTCGAGTAACGTAACCAACTGGAACAAAAGGCCGGGCTGGTTGTGAGCCAAAATCAGGTAGGCAACGGTTTTTGATGGCATGATCATCAGGCAGTAATTCTTGTAAAGAAACGCAAAGTGGCTTTGTCTCGATAAACTTTCTGCTTCGCAAGCGAGAAAGATTTTGGTCTTGTTTCCAAAAAATCTCCAGACAGGTGCAACTCTGGCTTCTTTTCTTACATCTTTTGAAAAATGAGATAGACCAGCGTTGCTTAATCTTTTAAAACATCATAGCATGAAAAAATCATCAACTCTCCGCGTCCGGATTATGGTAGCAGCCTTGCTCGTAAGTGGGTTTGCACTTCCGGCTTTGGCTCAGAAAGAAAAAGAATCCAAGTCTGATGGTCAGGTGAATGTCAAAATCATCGAGCGCGATGAAAAAGGCGAGTTACGCGAAGAAAGTCGCTCCTACCGGCTTAACGGCCTAAAGGACGATGAACGGGACGCCATGGTCACCAAACTTGTGGACTCTTTGCGGGCCAAGCACGGCGAGAAAGGCCAGATCACCATTATCGTTGAGGACGGCGATCACGGTAGCCACATCATCCAACGCGATGGCAACGGTAACCGCGTCGAAATGCGCCAAGGCAACAGACAGCGCAACAAAGACCTGTACGCCAAACGCCCCAACGATCCGCTTCAGTTTCGCTATTACAAAGACGGAAAACTGCAACGCCAGTATCGCCTGAACCCAGATTCCCTGGCCGATCGCCTGAAACGCTTCGAGTTCAACTTCCCGAACAACTGGACCCAACGCATGGACGACTCTTTCCGCAACTGGAACAACTTATCCATGAGCGGCGAGTCTTCATCAACCATCCGTAGCTTACAGGTTTACCCCAACAACCCCGAAAAGCAGGAACTGAATGTTCGCTTTACTGCTCCGGCCAAAGGAGATATCAAGATTCGGGTGACAACTCCCGACGGGAAAGAAGTAGCCCACAAAGAGGTTAAAGATTTTTCCGGCAGTTATTCGGGCCAGATCGATCTGGGCAAAAAGGCTAAAGGCACTTATTTCGTCAGTGTTACCCAAAAAGAGGACGGCGCGGTTAAACGCGTTGTTATCAACGAATAACCCTGATAGCGATAAAACCTACCCTAAATGTTAGGGTAGGTTTTATCGCTTATTTTAGCCAGTTTATACAGGTATTTAGACCATTCACCTGAATTCTGTTGCCCTAACCTCTTTTAATCGATTACTTTTACACTGTTCTTACACTCTAATTTTTTCTGGTCTAAGATTATTTAGTAGAGTGTTACTTTTGGCAATACCATTCGTCAATAAATAGTACCGTTTAACACTATTTAACAAAAATTATAGTACTATGTATTGCAAGGTACACTCTAAAACATATATCTTTGTATCAACTTAAAGACGGACTATCCGCGACACACTATGAAAACTGTTCTGGCCTTCATCTTGACAATCGGAATTAGCTTTTCCGCTTCGGCCATTGGCCACCCACATAATCTTTTCGCAGCGCACCAAAAAGCTAAACATGGCGTAGCAAAAGCAACAATTGGTCGTGCAACGTCTTCGACACCACTAAAGCGTGTCTTTACGTCTTATGCCAAGGCAGCAGCGCCAAGTGTCTTTACGTTTGGCTGGGAGATTATTAAGAAAGGAGTACTTTAATTCAGTTGGCTCCGTTAATCGCTGCTTACACTGCATTACTGTGCTCTCTATGGAATACTTCTACCCCGCAAAAACCGTTTAGTTATTACCAGTCAAAAAGGATTTTCGCCCTTTGTTGACTAGCTATGTTGTGCTTTACCATCTACCACGCTGCCCCTTTCGGGCCTTGTTTTTAGCCGCTTTTCCCTCCCAGATTGCCATCATTTCTCTTCTCAAATCCGCCAAATAAGCTACTTAATTACGACTTACTTTAGCTGTCTGATAAATTCCTGAATTAACCGTTTTCCGCCTGTCTCATTGGCCATTAACCCAACTTTAATTAGGGTTTTAAGCCAATTTTGGATAGCTTTATCCCCTAATTGGTGTAAATACATTCAACCTGAATCGTAACGGCTTAATTGAAAGAGATGCGTAATAAAGTTGTCTTCCTGGTGTCGGCACTGCTGTTTTCCGGCTTGGTGACGGCTTTTGGTTGGTCGAGTGGCGTTTTGCGAACAAACCTTCTGACCAAGCTTACGACTAGCATTAAGGCGAAATTACCAGAAAAAGGCAAAAAAAAGGCGAACCCCATCCGGATGCGTCCCGTAGAAGTGCTGGCCCTTGCTCCGAAAGAGCTGGGTTGGGTCGATAGCGTTTTTTCGACGTTAACGCAGGAGCAGAAAATCGGGCAATTCTTCATGGTCGCCACGTTCTCCAATCAGGACGAAGCTCACTACCAATACATCGAAACGCTCGTTCGCCATTACCACATTGGCGGGCTTATCTTCTTCCAGGGCGGGCCTTACCGCCAGGCCGTGCTGACAAACCGCTACCAGTCCGCCGCTAAAGTACCTTTGCTAGTTGGCATTGATGGCGAGTGGGGTTTAGGCATGCGGCTAGATAGTACGATGGCTTTTCCCAAGCAAATGTCCCTGGGTGCCATTCGCGATGAAGCCATTGTTTACCGAATGGGCAGCGAGATTGGTCGCCAATGCCGCCGCCTGGGTATCCATATCAATTTTGCGCCGGTTTCAGACATCAATAGCAACCCTTCAAACCCGGTCATCGGCAATCGCTCCTTCGGCGAATCGAAAGAGAACGTAGCAATCAAGGCGTCTGCTTACATGAAAGGGCTGCAACATACCCGCATCATCGCCACAGCAAAGCACTTCCCCGGTCACGGTGATGTTAACGTTGACTCGCACGTTTCCTTGCCAATCGTGCACCGCTCCGTTGAACAGCTCCGCGACGTGGATCTTTTTCCTTTTCGGAAGCTTATCGCCGACAGCCTGATGGGCGTTGTAACGGGCCACCTGCACGTGCCCGTGGTTGATAATACGCCTAGACTGGCCGCGACCTTATCGGAAAAAGTAGTTACGGAACTGCTGAAAAAAGAGCTTGGCTTCCGGGGACTGGTGTTCACCGACGCGCTGAATATGGGTGGCGTAGGTCGGCTGCCGTCCGAAGAAATCAATCTAAAAGCGCTGGTTGCCGGTAACGACATTCTTTTGTATCCCGAAAATGTTCCTGACGCGGTTCATCGCATTGCGCTGGCGATTCAGAAGGGGGAAATCTCGCAGGAACTGATCGACGAAAAAGTCAAAAAAATACTGCGGGCCAAATACTGGGCCGGTTTGAATAAAACAGCTCCCATTGCCCTCGAAAATCTTGATCGCGACCTGAATTCGCCTGAAGCGAAGCTACTTAAGCAGGAACTTTGTGAACAGGCTGTAACCATCGTTAAAAATAACAACAACTTACTTCCATTTGGTGCGCTGGACACGGTGCGGGTTGCGGCGATATCCATTGCTGCCGATTACGGAAATCCTTTTCAGAAAACTTTAAGCGGTTACGCGCCCGTCAAGCACATAACGGTTGGTGAAAAACCGACTACGGAAGCCGATTTAGACGAAATTATCCGTCAACTTGGTGATGCCAATACCGTAATCTTAAGTTTCCACCGCCTGAGTCCTACGGCAAAATGGAACTACGGGGTTACAAAGCCTTCCCTTGATCTGATCACCCGCCTCAAACAGCGCGGTCTTCGGGTGGTGGTGTGCGCCTTTGGCCCGGCTTACGCCCTGCGGCCATTCATTGGTACCCAGGCGGACGCGCTAATCTGTACGTACGAAGATGGCGAGGAAATGCAGCGCGTGGTGCCTCAGGTACTTTTCGGTGCCATTCCGGCCAAAGGTGCCATGCCCGTCACGGTAGGCGATTGGCGCATTGGCTACGGCTTGTTTACGGCACCCAGCGGGCGACTGGCCTATAGCTTGCCCGAAAGCGTGGGAATGCGCTCCGGACAGTTGCAACGTATTGACGATATCGTTCAGAAAGCCCTGCGCGACCGTGCTTTCCCAGGCTGTCAGGTTTTAGTGGCGCGCAAAGGCAAAGTTGTTTTTGATAAGAGCTACGGCACATTGACGTATAACAACGCCTATGACCGCGTAACGGGTGAGACGTTATACGACCTAGCATCGCTGACAAAAGTTCTTGGCACTTTACAGGCTGTCATGCTTCTGAATGAGCGGGGCGCTATTGATTTGAATCAGAAAGTGGCGCATTACCTCCCCGAGTTCCAGAACAGTGCCAAACGGAACATGACGGTGAGTGATTTACTGCTTCATCAGGCGGGCTTCCCGGCGGGTCTTCCCCGGGCTGTTGAACGAGCTAAGGTGCAAAGTGGCTTGCGTTCAGGTTTCTATTCGACAGTTCGCGATAGCCTGCGTTCTTTGCAAATTGGCCCGACTCTCTTTGCTCCTCCTTCCATTAGAGATTCGGTTTGGAGCTGGATTGTAGGCACTCCGCTAACGGCTAAAGTAGACGAAAGTGGCCGTTTTAATTACCTGTACAGCGATCTAAGCTTCGTTACGCTGCAAAAAATTGTTGAACGGGTCACCAGCCAGCCAATTGAGGTATTTCTGGATGAGAACCTGTACAAGCCCCTGGGTATCGGAACAATGGTTTTCAATCCTTTGCAGAAGCGCTCCACGTTTCGGGTAGCCCCAACCGAGAATGATACCTGGTTCCGTAATTCAATGTTGCAGGGAACGGTGCACGATCAACTGGCAGCTCTGCAAGGCGGTATCTCGGGTCACGCTGGTTTATTTGCAACGTCGCAGGATATTGTCAAAATCCTACAAATGAACCTTCAAAAGGGCCAGTATGGCGGTCGGCGTTTTCTACTTCCGGGAACGGCTCCGCTGTATAGCCGCAATGCCACCGACCGCAGCCACCGGGGTCTGGGCTGGGACAAACCTGATCCTGACGGAAATAGCTCCTACGTGTCTCCCCACGCATCGATTCGCTCGTTTGGCCACACTGGTTTTTCGGGAAATGTGGTCTGGGTTGACCCCGATTACGATTTAGTTTTTATATTTCTCTCGAACCGCATTCACCCTAGTGCAGCCAATACGCTGATCACTACCCACAAGATTCGACGTCAAATTCACGAGGCTATTTATCAGTCGCTGTAGCCACCGGGAACCGCTCACAAATCATTCGTATTATTTCTCAGAATAACTTTGTTATTTTGAGTACTTTTTTGTGTTTATTATCCGACAACTTTCTATGAAAGCAATTTTACGTCTGTTTTGGACTTTACTAATTCTGTGTATCAGTTTGGGTAAAGGTGTGCAGGCCCAGACGATTACAACGGGTGCTGTTACGCCATCTAGCATTTGCGAAGGTGGGACAATAGCAGTTCCATTCACTACTTCAGGTACTCTCGCCACGGGCACTACGTTTAAAGCTCAAATTGCTTCTGCTACTGGCTCGTTTGCTGATATTACGGGAGCAACTGCTACAGCCAGTCCCATTTCGGCTGTTGTTACGGCTAATCCAGGTTCGGGTTATCGCATTCGCGTTGTTAGCGTTCCAACCAGTTCAACGGCAGTTATTAATGGTAGTGCTAGTACTACTTCTTTAACTATTATCGATACGCCAACGGCTCCTACGGTTCAACCCGTTACTTATTGCCAAAATGCTACACCTACTCCGTTAACAGCCACCGCTAGCACGGGTGCTACCCTAAAGTGGTACGACAGAGCAACGGGTGGCACCGCCTTGGCAGGTGCGCCAACGCCCTCTACTTCTACAATCGGAACCACTACCTATTACGTTAGTCAAGCTATCGGCACTTGTGAAAGTTCAAGAGCAGCACTTGCTGTGACGGTGACAGCAAAACCGAGTGCGCCTGTAGTTCAATCTCCGCAGTATGGATGTCAGTTTCAACAGCCAACATCGACATCTAGCGCTACTTTCTCAATAAATGTTTCCGGGTTAATTTTTAATAGCAATGTAAAATTTTATAATAGCTCGGGGACAGAAATTCCTTTTACCAAATCCCCTACACAAGCCGGAGCAACATCTGCTCTTTTTCAGTCGCCAATGTACGCTAACAGTGCAGTTGGTACACAAACTTATTTTATTCTCCAAGAAGTTAATGGATGCCAAAGTGAACGTGTTAAAGTAGATGTAATCATCAAGCCTAGGCCAGCTGGTGGGCCTAGATTGGTTAATAATAGTAGAGTTACTTATTGCCAAGGAGCAACTTCTGTTCCAATTAGCGAGCATCATGTTGCTGCTCCTACTGGCTTTAAAGCAGTCTATTATTTAGAAGGAACAGGTACTTATATACCTACTCCAATTCCTGATACAAAAACTCCCTCTGTTACAACATATCGAATTGGGTTAGAACCAATTGATTCTAATGAAGGATGTAGAAATCCTTTACAAACAGATACTCAATTAACAATTGAAGTAATATCTATCCCTTCGGCGCCAACCGCTCAAACAGCCGTAAGTTATTGTGAAGGAGTACCAGCTAGCGCACTTACGGCTACCGCTAGTACAGGGGCTACCTTAAAATGGTATGATAGTGCAAACGGAGTAACTGCTCTAGGCAATGCACCAACACCTTCTACTGCATCCGCTGGAACGACTACTTTCTATGTAAGCCAAGCTGTTGGCAGTTGCGAAAGCCCACGGACCGCTATCACAGTAACCGTATCAGCACGCCCAGCTGCTCCAGCCGTTCAGGTAGGGGCCAGCTACTGCCAAAATGTAACCGGTGTGACGTCTCTATCAGCCACGGCTAGCTCTGGAAACACGCTTTTCTGGTATGGTACCAGCGCCACCGGAGGTTCAGCTTCTACCGTCGCCCCTGTACCTCCCGTAAACACGCCTGGTACTTTTACGTATTACGTCGCCCAGCGTAGCAACCAAGGAGGTTGTGAAAGTCCACGAGCTAGCATTCAGGTAGTGGTAACAGCAACCCCCGCTGCTCCTGGCGTTGCAAACCTTTCTTTATGTCAAGGCGATAGCAGCCGCCAACTTAGTGCAAACGGACAGAATTTGAAATGGTTCAATGCCAATGGTAGCGCTTTATCATCGGCTCCTTTAATTTCAGCAACTACGCCTGGTTCTTTTACATATCTGGTTAGTCAGACAGTGAATGGCTGTGAGAGCCCCAGAGCAACAATCTCTGCAACCGTAAATCCTCGTCCAACAGCGCCTACTGCTCCATCGGCTTTATCCTATTGTCAAAATGAACAGGGTATTGCTTCACTTTCAGCAGTAGCAGGTTCTGACAATGCATTGAGATGGTATGGCACTAACGCAACAGGCGGCACAGGAGATGGTAATGCGCCTACACCAGTAGCAACGGCGGAAGGAACATTTACATATTATGTCTCTCAAAGAACAGCTTTAGGATGCGAGAGCCCAAGAACACCTATTCAGGTTACTATTAAACCGCAACCAGCACGGCCTGGAGTTAGTACACCAGTAGAATACTGTCGAGAATCTACTGCTACACCTTTAACGGCAACAGCCAGCAATAATGCCACACTGAAATGGTATAATACAGGTGGCACCGTATTAGGTGAGGCTCCAATACCATCTACGGAAACAGCTGGTAATACAACCTATTATGTTAGCCAAACGGGTGCAAATGGCTGCCAGAGCGAACGTGCTACAATAATTGTTACTGTAAAACCAAAACCTTTAGCGCCAGCAGTTAGTCCAGTCGAATATTGTCAGAATCAATCTGCGGTAGCTTTAACAGCTAATGGTAATGGTACAATTAACTGGTATGGTACTGATGCAAACGGAGGGTCACCTTCTGGTAATGCGCCAACTCCACAAACAAACAATCCTGGCACTACCACTTACTACGTTGCTCAGACTGTAAACGGCTGCGAAGGTCCACGAGCAAGCATACCTGTTCGCGTTAAACAGTTGCCTAGCGCTCCCAGCGTTACGGATTTAAAACTATGCCAATTCGATGCGGCTCAACCCATTACGGCCAATGGACAAAACCTGCGTTGGTTCAATACGGACGGTAACGCGTTTGGCTCCGCGCCCACCCCTTCTACTGATCGGGGAGGCAACTATGCCTTTCAGGTAACTCAAACGGTAGAAGGTTGCGAAAGTACCAAAGCAACCATTAACGTAACGGTTCAGACGACACCCGTTCCAACGGTCGCCAGTTCGGTGGTGTATTGCCGTGGCCAGGAATCGAAACCGTTGTCGGCAACCGGCACTGGCGTTTCCTTCGAGTGGACCGACCCATACGGCAACGTAACTCCTACCGCTCCCGTCCCGCCAACGCTCAATGTAACGGACGGCGTTTCGTATTTTGTAACGCAAACCGGAGCGAATGGCTGTAAAAGTCCAAAAGCCGAAATCAAATTCATTGTTAACGCAACACCAACGGCAGCCCTAAGCGGTAGCTCATCCGTAAACCTGGGGCAGAGCGCCAAGCTAACCCTTACGTTCACCAGCGTTCCGCCATTCAGCTTTACACTGTCAGACGGCACAAGTGGCACTTCCGACGCCATGACCAAAACAATCGACGTGCTGCCGAAAGAATCGACCACCTATCAGGTCACCAACGTGTCAAACGTGTGTGGCGTTGGGCTACCGGCAGGAATTGCAAACATTGTGGTGCGCATCCCGACCATTACAACGGGCAACCTGACGGCAAGCACCGTCTGCGCCGGAACATCCATCTCCGTGCCGTTCACAACTACGGGCGACTTCAACGCTGGAAACGTCTTTCAGGTAGAATTGGCCGACACGACTTCTAAAAACTACATCAAACTGGCGCAGGGGGGGCAACAGAGTCCCATTGTGGTAACGGTTCCGGCCAATACGCCGCAGGGGCTTTATTTTGTCCGGGTAACAGCATCTAACCCGTCGATACCGGTTCCCGGCAAGGTGAGCACTACGGTGCTGAACATACGCGCGCTGCCAACGGCCACGCTAACCGGTACACGCGACATCTACGAAGGAGAAAGTGCCAAGCTGAATATCCGGTTTACGGGCGACGGCCCCTGGGATTTTGTCTATGCAGACAGCGTGCGGAGCTACCCCATCCAAACGACGGCCAATCCGTATGAGGTGACAGTGACGCCAGCCCGACGAACAACGTACACAATTACTTCGGTATCCAACAATTGTGGTACAGGCACGGTAAGTGGCACCGCGATCATCAACGTGCTGCCTGTACTTGGCGTAGAACCGAATCCGCTGGTACAAGCCCTAAATGCGTACCCTGTTCCCGTAGAAACAACGCTGACGGTGGACATCGCTATGCCTTTGCAGCAAGAAGCAGCTAAAATTCAGCTTATGGACGCCAATGGAAAAGCGAGATTACAAACCACTACGCACCAACAGAAAACGCTTCTGGACTTAACCCAGCAAGAAGCCGGATTGTATTTGCTGCACGTTCAGGTAGGAAATCATAAAACCGTGCGGAAGATTTTGAAGCGCTAACAGAAGCGCGAATAATAGCAAAAAAGAGGCCAGTTGTTACTGGCCTCTTTTTTTATTCTGCTTTAAGACGCTCGATTTCGTCCCACACAAAACGCAGGAGCCGCCCAATATGCTCTTCCGAAAAATCGAAGGGAATGCCCGCCGCCTGATAAATCTCGCCGATGGTGGCCGTATAGCCGAGCTTCAGGGCGTTTTTATACCCTTCCAGTCCCTTCTGACGGTCCTGGCGGAAATTCATCCAGACGCCAATCGCACCCAACTGCGCAATTCCGTATTCAATGTAATAAAAAGGTACTTCGTACAAGTGCAACTGTTTTTGCCAGAAATACGCTTTGTATTGCTCTAACCCACTCCAATCGGTGATGGATTCCGAAAACTGATCAAAAATTCGCACCCAGTTTTCTCGGCGCTCCTCCACCGTATGCGTCGGGTTCTCGTACACCCAATGCTGGAACTTATCGATTGTAGCCACCCAGGGTAAGGTTTCAACAATGGATTCCAGGTGTTGCAGCTTGGCACGCTTTAGCTCAGCCGGATTCTCGAAAAAGACATCCCAGTAATCCATCGACAGCAGCTCCATCGACATCGAAGCCAGTTCGGCCACTTCCATCGGTGGGTTCCGGAAGGGCTTTAGCGGCAGGTCACGCGTCAGAAACGAATGCACCGCGTGGCCGCCTTCGTGCACCATCGTTACCAGATCGCGCAGGCTAGACGTCGCATTCATGAAAATAAACGGCACGCCAATCTCTTCCAACGGATAGTTGTAGCCGCCCGGTGCTTTGCCTTTCCGCGATTCCAGGTCCAGATGGCCCATGGCTTTCATGATCCGCAGGCAGTCGCCTAAATAAGGGTCCAGGCGCGTAAAACACGTAATGGTCTTATCCAGCAAATCTTCCCCCGTTTTAAACGGTACGAGCGGCGGCTGTCCATCGACATCTACTTTGCTATCCCAGGGGCGCAGGACATCAACCGCCAGCTTGTTTTTCCGACTTTCGGCCAGCTCGTTCAGCATCGGAACAACTGCCTTTGCTACCGATTCGTGAAAATGGAAACAATCTTCGGGCAGGTAATCAAACCGTCCCAACGCAGCGAACATGTAATCCCGAAAATTGGCAAAACCGGCATTAACGGCAATCTGGTGCCGAAGGCCACGCAACCGATTGTAGAGGTTGTCCAGGGTATCTTTATCCTGATACCGCCGTTCCTGAATTTTTTTCCAGGCTTCCTCCCGCACCGCGCGATCTGTCGATTGCAGCAAGTCAGCGGCACGTTGTAAAGTCACTTCTTCCAGAACACCATCCTGATTCGGAATTGTCACGGTCATGGCTCCGGCAATGGCTCCGTATTTCCGTTCTTCGGTCTGCATCTCGGTTTGCAGCGGAATGTTTTCTTCCCGGAAAATTTCGATTGCCTTCCGAATCCCGCGCACGGTTACCTCAAAACCAGGCTCCATCAATTGGCCCAGGTACGGACTTTCCACTGCTTTTTTGTCCAGCTCATTGCCGTAGGCGGAAAGCTGCGGCTGTATTTCAGCAATAAAAAAATTCAGGCGGTTGATCAGTTCTTCGTTGCTCGTATCGCAGGTCATGCGGATGTAGCGCCAGGCAAAATCTTCCGATAAGTAAGACTCCAGCTCGCTCCGATCCTGAAACCATTGCCGCAGCTCTTCGGCGCTGTTGATGGGCCGGTTCAATAAACTTTCGTACAGAGGTTGGATGATGGCCCAGGCACTTACCTCAAGCTCATCACCAATAAAACGTCGCGCCGGACGAGTGGGAATTAGTAGCGTATTCGTATCCATGTTAGTCAATTTCGATCACTACATCCTTAGTTAAGGGGTGAGCCACACAGGTTAGTACGTAACCCGCCGCAATCTCCGCTTCTGACAAACCGTCTTCCTCATCCAGCATTACTTTGCCCGAGGTACAACGGCCCATGCAAGCCGTACACATTCCCGCCTGGCACGAGTAAGGTAGGTCAATGTCCAGTTCGAGCGCCGCTTCCAGAATGGTCTGGTGCGGTTCAACGGCCACTTTGTACTCGCTGCCTTCATAAAGTATGGTTACCTCCTGTCCGGCTGAATTATCCTCCATATTTTCCTCTTCGATTACCTCGCCGTGTGCTTCGGGGGGCGTTGTATTGAAACTTTCGGTATATATCTGTCTTTCTGGAACGTTCAATAATTGCAGGGCTTTACGCGTCTCTTCCATCATGCCATCCGGCCCGCACAGAAAATAATCCGCCTGCCGAAGCTCATTTACCGGCATCACTTCCAGCAGCTTTAGCACATTCGACTGGTTTAGCCGACCCTGCATGCCATCCCAACTGGTTTCGGGCTGGCTCAGCACGTATGACACGCGAAACCGATCGCGGTATTGACTTTCCAGGCGGCTGATTTCATCACGAAACAGAATCGATGAGGTCGTTCGGTTACCGTATAAAAGCCAGATCTGGCTTTTCGACTCGACATGCAAAACTGATTTCATCATCGACATCAGCGGCGTGATGCCACTGCCTGCGCCAATCATAATCAGTTGACGGCCGTTCTGCGGATCGGTTGATGCCACGAATTTACCCATCGGCTCCAGCGTTTCGATTACATCGCCGGCTTTTACATTCTCACACAGGTAGTTAGAAACGACGCCGCCCGGAATTCGCTTGATGGTTACGGCGGGGGAAGCATCCGTATGCGGCGAACTAGACATGGAATAGGACCGGCGAACCTTCTGCCCATTCACATTGAGTATGAAGGTTAAAAATTGGCCTGGTTGATAACGAACCACTTCATTTAGTGGATGCCAAAAATGGATGGTTACGGCCTCCGCTGTTTGCTGGGTAACCTCCTTTACTTTCAAAAAATAACGATTAGCCATATTCTTGCTGTGTCGCAATGGTTCAGCCCATTACGCGCTAGTAATCTTACAATTCACCCTGCACCCACTCACTGAGCTGGTACTAAGCCCGGACGCAATATAAGGCCGAATTGTTTAACAGCTTAACAACAATTTGTCGGGTCAGGGAGTTTAAAGCCACCTGACCCAGCGACTTTATTAGACAAATACGCTCCCATTAATTTTCTTTAATGTCCATAAAATATGGCGTCTTCCTTTTGCTTAGCCGAGATTTTGTGCAGAAATTTACTCCACTAACCGGTACTCAAGCACTTAATTGTATAAATAATATCATTTATTCGTCAATTTTCGCTTTGTGAACAGTTAGTTAAAATCTGATCGAAAAATTCGCAATAATTTTTATCAGACACCAAAATACGCTTGGAATGATTTTTGTCTCATCCCAAACTAGATTTACTTCTTCGGTCTTCGGACTGTAAGAATACGCACTTAGTAATTTATAAAGCCATTCTTCTCGGCACTTGTCATTAATCATTAGCCTCCTTTAATGATTAGCCGATTGCAACTACATTTTAGTAACCAGTAACACGTGTCTAATGCCACGCGATTCACCGTGATCGCTCTAACAGCGTATGCCTCTTTTATATTATACTTTTTTCATATACACCATTTATCATAGTCTCTCTTTAATAGTATGTTGAAAAATTTACTGGTTAGTTTATTCTGCCTATTGAGTTTGGCACGCCCCATCGGTCTAGCCTATGATTTACCTTCTACGTCGGCCAAACCAAATCACCTTCAAACAGACGTCCCTCCCGATCGACAGCGCTACATGGGTATTGTCCTTTACAATTTTGAAGACACCCCTGGTTTTGGCCTGGATCGGATAGAAAACTCGGCCCGGAATGGTTGTAACATGGTCGAAATTTGCGTTCACTGGGATAAGGTATTTCCTACTCGCAATGGCCCAGCGAACTGGACTAACCTGGACTTACAGGTTCAGAAAGCGCTCCAACTCAATCTGAAAGTAGGAATCCGGATTACAACCGCCCGCGATGTCAATCTGCTAAATGGGTTCTGGTCGGAGCAGGAAACCATGATGGGCTCTGATTTACAACGGCTTAATAGCGTTACTGGGGTCCACTTCAGCTTTGCCCACCAGCCTTCCCTGGATCTAGCCAAAGATTTTGTGCGTCAGGTAACAGAGCATTTTCAATACCTTCAGCAGCAAAATCACCTGCTTTTTATGTCGGTGGCGGGCTCGGGCGCCCTTGAGTGCGAATACGCGCCCAGCAATACTAGCCGCCCGTCGGGGGTGCTGTACGGAACCACATTTGACTACAGCGATTACATGCGGACGGGCTTCCGGCAATGGTTGCAAAGTCGCTTTTCCCTGGCTACACTCAACCAGCGCTGGGGCAGCGATTACGTTTCCTGGGAAGCCGTTCAGCCTTCCGGCTTCGGTTCGGCAACGCCCTGGGGCGCTTTTGCCGGCAAACGCGGCGAAGACTGGTACGTATTTCGTCACCGGATGCTAAAACGCTACATCGACCAAACCATACAAGCCATTAAGAACGTAAACGGAGCCATCAAAATCATTAACCAGCACGGCTCGGCCTGGGATCAGTTGTCTGGTCGCCGGGGCACGTTAGGCTTCAAAAACCTGGCTCAAAATGCCGACGGCGTAAAACTAAACGACGGTCCGGAATACAACCACCGCTGGTCGATGGATGTTGTTCGCAGCAACATCCGCGAGGGCGGTTATGCCAGCAATGAAGTTGATGGAATGATTGACTGGGCCTCGGCGGAAGAACACGTTGAACAGGTCCAAACCAGTTTCACGCACGGTGCAAAACTCATTATTTACGCCAATTTTAACAGCCCGCAGCAGATCGGCAAACTAAACCGCATCCTGGAAATTGTCAAAGGTCAGGGTTGGCTCAGTCAGCCGGTTCCGGTCATTCAACCACAGGCGACAATGGGTTATAAATTGTCCGATGTATTGCGTTCAGATTTCACCTACGACCCAATTTATCCCCGCTGGAACCAGCTTTACACCCAGACCAATCAGCCCGTAAGAGTTTTACTCGACGAGGATTTGCTGAACGATACCAACCAGGATCCACGGGTAGCTCAGACCATTCCCGATCAGACGGCCTCTGTTGGACAGCCTTTTAATTACACCATTCCGAGCGGAACGTTCACGGACCCAGACGGTTCTATCACGCAGGTACTTATCTCGGCGGGTTTGCCCGCGAACGGTCTCTCTGCCAATGGAACGACCATTTCGGGTACACCGACATCCGCTGGAACGCTTCAAATCACCGTACAGGCGACCGACAACCTGGGGGCTTTCACCTCGACTCAGTTTAAGATTACCATCACCGGTGGCTCTTCCGGTAACCAATCGCCCGTGGTTAGTCAGGCTATTCCGGCCCAAAGCGGCACGGTTGGCCAAGCCTACAGCTACGCCATTCCCCAAAACACCTTCTCCGACCCCGACGGCTCCATTGCCAGCATTCAGGTAACGGGGGGCCTGCCCGCGGGTTTGAGCTACAACGCCAGCAACCGCACCATCAGCGGTACGCCCACCACTGCCGGACAATCTACGGTTAATGTGCAGGCCACCGACAACCAGGGAGCTACCGTATCGACCAGCTTTCCCTTTACGGTCAATGCGTCTTCGGGATCGGGCCAGTTAACCCTGATTGCCCCCATCTATGACTGCGTAACGGGTCGGCTGGAGTTTCGCACCACAGGGGGTAACGGTTTACCCATTCAATATCAAGCCGTTGGCGTTACCGACTGGAGCCCTAACCCGATCCAGTCGGTGGATGAGTCCTTGCGGCAGAACACGCCGCTGGTGCTTAATGCCCGACAAGGTGGTCAGATCGTCTCTTACAATTTTACTACCAGTTGCCAGGGGTCGTCTACCAACCAGTCGCCCATTGTTAGCCAGGCTATTCCAGCTCAAAATGCGACCGTGGGTCAGGCCTACAGCTACGCCATTCCGCAGAACACCTTCTCGGATCCTGACGGCAGCATTACTAGCGTGCAGGTAACGGGTGGGCTGCCCGCGGGCTTGAGCTACAACGTCAGCAACCGCACCATCAGCGGCACGCCCACCACTGCCGGGCAATCCACAGTCAACGTGCAGGCCACCGATAACCGGGGTGCAACGGTGACTACGCAGTTCCAGTTTGCAGTTAATACCAGTACACCGACCAACCAGTCGCCCATTGTTAGCCAGGCTATTCCAGCTCAGAATGCGACCGTGGGACAGGTGTACAGCTACGCCATTCCGCAGAACACCTTCTCCGACCCGGACGGCAGCATTGCCAGCATTCAGGTAACGGGGGGGCTACCCGCGGGTTTGAGCTACAACGCCAGCAACCGCACCATTAGTGGTACACCCACCACTGCCGGACAATCCATAGTCAACGTGCAGGCTACCGACAACCAAGGCGCCACCGTATCGACCAGCTTTCCCTTTACGGTCAATGCGTCTTCGGGATCGGGCCAGTTAACCCTGATTGCCCCCATCTACGACTGCGTGACGGGCCGGTTGGAGTTTCGCACCACAGGGGGTAACGGTTTACCCATTCAATACCAGGCCATCGGTGTCACTGACTGGAGCCCTAACCCGATCCAGTCGGTGGATGAGTCCTTGCGGCAGAACACGCCGCTGGTGCTTAATGCCCGACAAGGCGGTCAGATCGTCTCTTATAATTTCACCACCAGCTGCCAGGGGTCGTCCACCAACCAGTCGCCCATTGTTAGCCAGGCTATTCCAGCTCAGAATGCGACCGTGGGTCAGGCCTACAGCTACGCCATTCCGCAGAACACCTTCTCGGATCCTGACGGCAGCATTGCCAGCATTCAGGTAACGGGGGGGCTACCCGCGGGTTTGAGCTACAACGCCAGCAACCGCACCATCAGCGGTACGCCCACCACCGCCGGACAATCCACGGTCAACGTGCAGGCCACCGATAACCGGGGTGCAACGGTGACTACGCAGTTCCAGTTTACGGTCACGGGTTCACCGACGACTAATCCACCAGCGAATCAATCGCCTGTGGTTAGCCAAACCATCCCGGCTCAAAGCGGCACAGTTGGCCAAGCGTACAGCTACGCCATTCCGCAGAACACGTTCTCCGACTCTGATGGCAGCATTGCTAGCGTGCAGGTAACGGGGGGCCTACCCGCGGGTTTGAGCTACAACGCCAGCAACCGCACCATCAGCGGCACGCCCACCACCGCTGGACAATCTACGGTCAACGTACAGGCCACCGACAACCGGGGCGCAACGGTGACTACGCAGTTCCAGTTCACGGTCACGGGTTCACCAACGACCAATCCACCAGCGAATCAATCGCCTGTGGTTAGCCAAACCATCCCGGCTCAAAGCGGCACGGTTGGCCAAGCCTACAGCTACGCCATTCCGCAAAATACCTTCTCCGACCCTGACGGCAGCATTGCCAGCATTCAGGTAACGGGCGGGCTGCCCGCGGGTTTGAGCTACAACGCCAGCAACCGCACCATCAGTGGTACGCCCACCACCGCCGGACAATCTACGGTCAATGTACAGGCCACCGACAACCGGGGTGCAACGGTCGCAACCACTTTTTCTTTTGTCGTATCAAGTCAGGCTGTTACGCCTCGCTACGAAGGACACGTCGATAATATTGAATGTACTTCTGTGCGCGGTTGGGCTGCTGATCGCAATCGTCCGAATCAGGCCATCGGTATTGATGTGTACATCGACGGTACTCTGGCCCTAACCACAACAGCCGATGTATTGCGTCAGGATTTAGGAGTTTATCTGGGAGATAACGGACGCCACGGCTTCGAAATCGTGCCGCCCCAAGCTTATCGCACGGGAGGTACGCATACCATACGTATTAATTTTGCGGGAACCAATCAGGAGCTTTTCAACCACCAATCCAGCCAGTATACCTGTCCGGTTACGTCAACTCCGCCAACCAACCAGTCGCCTATTGTTAGCCAGACCATTCCAGCTCAAAATGCGACCGTGGGTCAAGCATACAGCTATGTAATTCCGCAAAACACCTTCTCCGACCCTGACGGCTCCATTGCTAGCGTGCAGGTAACGGGCGGACTACCCGTGGGTTTGAGCTACAACGTCAGCAATCGCACCATCAGCGGCACGCCTACCACCGCCGGACAATCCACGGTCAACGTGCAGGCCACCGATAACCAAGGTGCAACGGTGACTACGCAGTTCCAGCTCACGGTCACGGGTTCACCAACGACCAATCCACCAGCGAATCAATCGCCCGTGGTTAGTCAGGCTATTCCGGCCCAAACTGCAACCGTTGGACAAGCTTACAGTTATGTACTTCCGGCAAACACGTTCTCCGACCCGGACGGCTCGATTGCCAGTATCCAGGTGCTCGGTGGCTTACCAGCCGGTTTGGGCTATAACGCCAGCAACCGCACCATTAGTGGTACACCTATCCTCGCTGGACAGTCGCAGGTAACCGTAAGAGCTATCGATGACAAAGGTGCTTCTGTATCCACCACCTTTACGTTCACGGTCAATAATTCGGGCGGAACAGGGCAGCCAATTACGGTCAATCCAATCCCTAACCAGACTATTTATCAGGGGACTGCTTATTCACACCAGCTTCCTAGCAATATCTTTATCTCATCGAATCCGCAACCGGTTCAGGTTACCGTTTCCGGATTACCGGCGGGTTTAAGTTACAACGCCAGTACGCGTACGATCAGCGGTACCCCTACCAACGTCGGTGTTAGTACGGTGACTTTAACGGGTGTAGATGGCAATCAAGCTACGGCTAGCACTTCCTTTCAGCTGACGGTATCCCCCCAGGCTGCTACTCCGGAGCTGACCCTGTCGCTGATTGGCGCGGGTGCGAATGGGCAACTGATTCAAACCCTTCAGCCGGGTATTATGCTTCGTTCCAATAACCTGCCTACGTTTGTTAATTTTGCCTGTACGTCTACGGTGCCGGTGGGCAGTATTTACCTTGAAGTTCTGGGTGAGCAAAGTGCCAGCCAAATCGATAATCAGGCACCTTACACGCTGTTTTCAGAAGCAGGGCTCCGCCCGCAGCCGGGTTATTATTTCGTACGAGCAACGGCTTTTGCCGGACCGAACGCAACGGGCAGATCACTAGCTACTCAATCAATGATTGTAGGCTTTACCAATGCTGGGGGACGCCTGAGCGCCGATACAGCGCCGCAAGCAACGGCTCAGCCTTGGGTGGTCGCGCCGAATCCAGTGCAGGATATCATCAATGTGAGCCTTCCGATTGAAACCTCGACGCAAAATCTAACTTTCGAGATTATTTCGCAAAGCAGTCAGCAAACGGCGATTCCGCACAGTTCAGTGCGTGTGGAGGAGGGCAAAGCGTCCATTGACATTCGGTCGCTGCAACTCACGCGGGGCATGTACTACCTAAAAGTAAATGACGGAGCAACCATGTTGAAGACCGTTAAGGTATTGAAAGAGTGACGTTGAATTAGTTTACAGAAAAAAGCCCGACCTCTTGATCGGGCTTTTTTTTTAATTGTGATAAAGCGTTAATCCTGCAATGGGGGTCTCCAGAATGCGCTGGACCGTCAAGCCCCGGTCGCTAACAACCCGACGCAGGATGTCGCTGTAATAAAAAGCGACGGAGCCTACAAAGTGAATGGGCAATTCGGCCCGCCGATCAAACTTGCGGATGTACTTGTCAATGAATAACTCAAACGCTTCGTAGACCATTTGGTAGGCCACCGGATGCGCGCGGTTGTCAAACAAAAATTTGGAAAACGACGCAAAATAGCGATTCGGAAAAGGCTGCTTGTAGGCGTGATCCAGAACCGTCAACCGATCAACCGCCTTGTAGCGTCGCTGAAATTTTTCCCTCAGCTCTTCCGGCAGTTCATTGTGCAGGTAGCGGGTCACCAGTGTTTTTCCAAGATAACCGCCGCTGCCTTCATCACCCAACCAGAAACCCAGCGAACCACTCGTCTGCACAATGTCCTGCCCATCGTACAGACAGGCGTTTGAACCGGTGCCCAGAATACAGGCAATGCCTTCTTCGTGGTGGCACAACGCCCGGGCCGCTCCCAGCAAATCGCTGCCGACCTGCACCGTCTCCGCTTCCGGGAAAATCGTCCGCAAGGCTTTTTCCACGACCCCGCAGGATTCCGGTCCCGCGCAACCCGAACCGTAATAATGAATGCTGCTCACAACGCCATCGATGGTGGGAAGCAGGCTTTTTTGCAGTTCAGCCGCAATGGTTTCGCTGTCCTGATAGAACGGATTAAATCCAATTGTTCTCGCCTGCCCGATCTGGCCACCCGGAGCTATCGTACGCCACTCGGTTTTTGTTGAACCGCTATCGGCAATAAGTATCATATAGTTTCTGTTAAAGTAGCTTTCCGATTACCTTAAATCGGTCAAAAACAAGCGCATTATGGGGCGCATCAACCAGTTCGTCCGTTAGGTCCTGACCAGCCCAATGTTCATAATGCTTGCCATTTCGCCAGAGCCGACTCGCCGACACATCGTAGATAAGCCCCTGATAAGCACACCAGATTTCTTCCCGGTCGTTGCCGTTTCGCAGCGCCAATTGCGACCTGGTGTAACCTTTTAGTAAATTAGTTTCCATCCTCTGAATAAACCAAAAAGCAAAAATGCCAAGATTCGGGAAAACACTGTAATTTTATTGTCTCAATTAAACAAACAACTTTTACTAATTTTGTATCTTAAGTCGTTATAGCATTGGTTATAACGCCTCGATCCAATCAAGCCCATGAAAAGAAATGTATCCACTGGCCTACTGGCTGTACTGACAATGTTCCTGCTGGTGACCGGCTGCAAACCCAAAGACAAAACCCCTGTCTCTGAATTGATCGCAAAAGCCTGGACGGCCCAACGAGTTGATCACAATACGACAACGGTTTATACAAAAGGCGGTACGTCCAATACGGTTCAAGGTTACGCTCAATTCTCGCTGAATTTATCCGCAGCACCTTCCGTTACGTACAAAGAATTTGATGGCAACACATTCTCCGGCCAATACGAGCTTCAGGGAGATAACAAACTGATTTTGAAAAACCTGAGTCCGCAGCCTACCGGCTCTAATGGTACCCTTGAATTTACCATCAACTCGGTTACGGATAGCGAATTAAAACTAACCCGCCTGACAGCCAGTCAGAAAACGGGTGGTACAATCAATACGTACACACTGTCCAATCCGTAAGGGACACCCGAAACGAACTTTATACCGAGCCGCTTTCCCCGCGAAAGCGGCTTTCTTATTTTTGCCGTATGAACACACGAACTGAACTAGGATCGCTGGGCGAGATTAACCTGATCCAACGATTGAGCGAACCTTTTCTGAGCACAACCCGCCCGGAAACGGTCCGTGGGATTGGCGACGATGCCGCCGTGATTGATATGGATGGGCCGGATTACGGGCTTGTTTCAACCGATATGCTGCTGGAAGGCATTCATTTTGATCTCTCGTATACCCCGCTGAAGCATCTAGGGTACAAGGCCGTGGCTGTCAATGTTTCCGACATCGCCGCCATGAACGGCACGCCCACGCAGATCACCGTTAGTCTCGGCCTGAGCAACCGTTTTCCGGTCGAAGCCATTGAAGAATTATACGCCGGTATTCGCGTTGCGTGCGACGATTATAAAGTTGACCTGATCGGCGGCGATACAACGTCTTCGCGGGCGGGTTTGGTGATTTCGGTGACGGCGCTGGGCCGGGTGGCCAAAGACAAGGTTACGTATCGCTCCGGTGGGCAAGCCAACGACGTTCTCTGCGTTACGGGCGATCTGGGTGCCGCTTTCCTGGGCTTGCAATTGCTTGAACGCGAGAAGCAGGTATTTATGGCCAATCCGGACATGCAGCCCGAAATCCCGGAAGAAAAATCGTATCTACTGGAACGCCAGCTTCGTCCCAACGCCCGCACCGACATGGTGTACGAACTCCGTGACCTGGACGTTCAGCCCACGGCCATGATTGACTTGTCGGACGGTCTGGCGGATGGCTTGCTGTACATCTGTTCGCAATCCAAAACGGGCGCGGTTATTTTCGATGAAAACCTGCCCATCGACGACGTATCGTATCTGACTGCCAGCGAATTAAATTTAAGCCCGATTACGTCGGCCCTGAACGGTGGCGAAGATTATGAGCTTTTGTTTACCGTGCGTCCGCAGGAATTTGAAAAGCTGAAAAACCACGCGCGCATTACGGCCATTGGCTACCTGACCGACGACCCGAAAAGCGTTGTTCTGGCCACGAAAGCCGGTCAGTATACGCCCATTCGCGCGCAGGGCTGGCAACATTTCCAGTAATCCCTTGTTGCTATTAACAAGCCTCTTCGATCTTGACAGGAGGCTTGTTTATCCGCCCTTTATTTCGTAAATTAGTGGGTTATGGAATTTAAGCTGACATCAGAGTTTAAACCCACGGGCGATCAGCCCAAGGCAATTGCACAACTCGTAAATGGACTAAAAGAAGGCGAACCAGCGCAGGTTTTGCTGGGGGTTACGGGAAGCGGAAAAACCTATACCGTTGCCAACGTTATCGCCGAATTAAACCGCCCGGCGCTCATCCTGAGCCACAACAAAACGCTGGCGGCCCAGCTCTACGGCGAATTCAAGCAGTTTTTCCCGGAAAATGCCGTCGAATACTTCATCTCGTATTACGACTACTACCAGCCGGAAGCGTATATCGCCACTACCAATACGTACATTGAGAAAGATCTGGCCATCAATGAGGAAATCGACAAGCTGCGGCTGGCGGCGACCTCAGCCCTGATGAGCGGACGGCGCGACGTGATCGTGGTGGCTTCGGTCTCCTGTATTTACGGCATGGGGAATCCCGACGAATTTAGACGCAGTGTCGTACGGCTGGGCGTTGGAGAAATGATTCCGCGCAACCAGTTTCTCTACAAGCTAGTCGAGATTCTATACAGCCGGACAGAAGCTGAGTTTTCGCGGGGTACGTTTCGCGTCAAAGGCGACACGGTGGATATTTACGTTTCCTACGCTGATTTTGCCTACCGCATTATCTTCTTTGGGGACGAAATCGAAGCCATCCAACGCATTGACCCCAACACGGGCAAAAAGCTGTCGACGGAACGGATGATTTCGATTTTCCCGGCTAACCTTTTTGTTACGGGCCGGGATACGCTCAACGGCGCCATTCACGAAATTCAGAACGATCTGGTGGCCCAGGTCAAGTACTTCGAGCAGGATCTTCGGTTTTCAGAAGCAGAACGCATTCGGGAGCGGACCGAGTTTGACATCGAAATGATGCGGGAATTAGGGTATTGTTCGGGTATCGAAAACTACTCGCGCTACCTCGACCGCCGCCTGCCCGGTCAGCGACCGTTCTGCCTCCTGGATTATTTCCCCGACGACTACCTGTTGGTGGTGGACGAAAGCCACGTAACCATGCCGCAGATTCGGGCCATGTGGGGCGGCGACCGTTCGCGGAAAGAAGCCCTGGTAGATTATGGGTTCCGACTTCCGTCGGCGCTGGACAACCGCCCGCTGACGTTCATGGAGTTTGAGGCCATGGCCGGACAAGCCATTTTCGTGTCGGCTACTCCAGCCGACTATGAACTCCGCAAGAGCGAAGGCGTTGTGGTCGAACAGCTGATTCGGCCAACGGGTTTGCTTGACCCCGAGATTGAAATCCGGCCCAGCTTGAACCAGATTGACGACTTACTCGAAGCGATTGACGCCCGCGTTAAACAGGGCGAACGCGTTCTGGTGACCACACTGACCAAACGGATGGCCGAGGAGTTGAGCAAGTACCTGGATCGGGTTGGCATCAAAACGCGCTATATTCACTCCGAGGTGAAAACACTCGACCGGGTGGAGATTCTGCGCGAACTGCGCCTGGGCGTTTTCGACGTACTGGTTGGAGTGAACCTCTTGCGGGAAGGACTTGACTTACCGGAGGTCTCGCTCGTGGCCATTATGGATGCCGACAAAGAAGGCTTCCTGCGTGATATTCGCTCGCTGATCCAAACCATTGGACGGGCAGCCCGAAACGCCAACGGCAAAGTACTCATGTATGCCGACCGCATTACGGGTTCGATGCAGAAAGCCATCGACGAAACAAACCGCCGCCGCGCCATTCAGAAGGCTTACAACGAAGAGCATGGCATTACGCCAACCACCGTACTGAAATCGCGGGAATCCATTATGGAACAAACCAAAGTGGCCGACTCCAAACCAGCAACGAAACAGTATTACGTGGAGCCCGACGAAATTCGGATTGCCGCCGACCCGGTTGTGCAGTACATGGGCAAGAGCGATCTGGAGCAATTGATTACCGAAACGCAGTCCAAAATGGAAAAAGCCGCCAAAGAACTTAACTTTTTGGAAGCGGCCCGCCTGCGCGACGAACTATTTCAGTTGCGAGATCGGTTGAAAACAAAAAAAGGCGAATAGTGCGCCCAGGAGGTTTTACGCGGACAAAATCAGGCGCTTATCGGCCCCAGTCCTACGCTGGACGCGATCGTCTATTGCAGTTGTCCGTGTAAAATCGCTTATCTTTGTTGTATGATTTACCCTATTGTTGCTTATGGCGATCCCGTCTTGCGGAAGCGGGCGCAGGATATTGAAAAAGGAGCGCTTGACGTAAAAAAGTTAAGCGAAGATATGTTTGACACGATGTATAAAGCATCGGGAATTGGGCTGGCAGCACCTCAGATTGGCAAAAGCGTTCGCATGTTTGTGGTAGACGGTACGCCGCTTAATGAGGGTGAACCCGAAGAAGACAAAGATCCAAGTCTGGAAGGGTTTAAGAAGGTGTTTATTAACGCCGAAATCCTGGAAGAAGAAGGCGAAGAGTGGGGTTTTGAAGAAGGCTGTTTGAGTATTCCGCAAATCCGCGCCGAAATATACCGTCCTGAACAAATCAAAATTCGGTATTTCGATACGGACTGGAACGAGCACGTGGAGGAATTTGACGGCATGGCGGCCCGCATCATCCAGCACGAATACGACCACATCGAAGGCAAACTCTTCACGGATTACCTTTCGCCCCTGAAACGGCAACTGATCAAAAAGCGGCTCGCCGATATTACCAAAGGGAACGTTAAGGCCGATTATAAAATGAAATTTCCAAAAAACTAACTGGTAAGGTAGTAACTTGAGCAACTCATTAAGCTTCTCGTTTACTACCTTATCTTTTTCTATGCATCTCACGTTCCTCCAATCGAATCTTTACTGGGAAAACCCGACGGCCAACCGGGCCATGATGGAGGAACAGCTTTTTACGCTGCCCGAACCGACGGACCTGATTGTGCTGCCCGAGATGTTTACGACGGGCTTCACCATGAACGCTGCCGGGGTGGCCGAGCCCATGAACCTGACCACGCTGAAATGGCTGCGTCAGATGGCGGCTCAGACCAATGCCGTCGTCACGGGAAGTTATGTGGTTCAGGAAGGAGGAAATTATTACAACCGGCTGATCTG
Source organism: Tellurirhabdus bombi (assembly GCF_021484805.1). Classification (NCBI taxonomy): domain Bacteria; kingdom Pseudomonadati; phylum Bacteroidota; class Cytophagia; order Cytophagales; family Spirosomataceae; genus Larkinella; species Larkinella bombi. The sequence goes on from NZ_CP090557.1 coordinate 1,100,855, forward strand.
GATGCAACCGGACGGCCAGTTCGATACCTACGACAAACGGCACCTGTTCCGCATGGCGGGCGAAGAAAAAGTGTTTACCGCCGGCACGAAGCGGCTGGTGAAGCACTGGCGCGGCTGGAACATTTGCCCGCTTATCTGCTACGATCTACGCTTCCCGGTCTGGAGCCGAAACAGGCCCGCCAAGTCACGGGCTGACGAAGCCGCTCCGCTGGATTACGATTTACTGCTCTATGTTGCCAATTGGCCCACGCCCCGCCGCAACGCCTGGAACACCCTGCTACAGGCCCGCGCCATCGAAAATCTGAGTTATGTGGTGGGTGTTAATCGGGTTGGTCAGGACGGAAACGGCCATCTTTATTCAGGCGATTCAGCCGTGATTGATTTTAAAGGCGAGGTTTTATTTCGCCAGACGGATCAGGAAACTGTCTACCAGACTACATTATCGCTGGATGAGCTACGCGATTTCCGCAACCAGTTTCCGGCCTATAACGATGCCGACGCTTTTTCAATTGACGAATCTTCAATATAATACAATCTTTCTTGCGAAAAGATAAATAATAATAGGCTATTCGTTTGATAGATAGTAATTTTGTAGCCGCAACCTGGATTCACTGGCTGTTCTGGTCAGAATGCAGGATTCGTTTTTAACCTTTCGATCAATTCCATCGTATTATGTCCGCATTAGTGGAGACTCCCGGAGTGGATACGCCCAGCCTGTTGGCCGACCGCATTAACGCCTTAGAAGAGTCGTCGACCCTGGCTATGACCAAAAAAGCGCGGGAACTGGCCGCGCAAGGCCACAAGGTAATCAGCCTCAGTGTAGGTGAGCCTGATTTCAAAACCCCGCAACACATTTGCGAAGCTGCCAAGAAAGCAATCGACGATGGTTTTCATGGTTATTCGCCCGTAGCCGGTTATCCGGATCTCCGTAAAGCCATTGCAGACAAGTTTAAACGGGAAAACAATATCGACTGGAAACCAGAAAATATTGTTGTTTCGACGGGCGCCAAGCATTCGTTGGCGAATGTCATTCAGGTGCTGGTAAATCCGGGCGATGATGTGATTATCCTGGCGCCTTACTGGGTGAGCTATTCCGAAATGGTGAAGCTGGCCGAAGGAAAATCCGTTGTTCTGGATGGGACATTCGAGAATAATTTTAAAGTAACCGCCGAGCAGGTTGAAGCGGCGATCACGGATAAGACGAAAATCGTGATGTATGCTTCGCCGAACAATCCGACCGGTTCTGTATACAGTGAGGCCGAACTGCGCGCCATTGGTGAAGTAGTTGCGCGGCACGAAAACGTGTTTGTGCTGGCTGACGAAATTTACGAGCACATCAATTTTACGTCGAGTGGCCATTTCAGCATTGGCTCAATCCCAGAAATCAAAGACCGCGTTATTACCGTTAACGGCGTAGCGAAAGGTTTTGCGATGACGGGCTGGCGGATTGGTTACATCGGTGCAGCCAAGTGGATTGCCGATGGCGTGGAGAAACTGCAAGGCCAGGTAACATCAGGGACAAACTCCATTGCGCAGAAAGCCACCGTGGCCGCCTTAAACGGACCGATGGACACTACGCAGGAGATGGCCAAAGCGTACGAACGCCGCCGCGATCTGGTGGTGAAACTCTTGAGAGAAGTTCCGGGCTTCAAGGTAAACGTACCGGAAGGCGCTTTCTACGCGTTCCCGGACGTAAGCGCCCATTACGGCAAATCGGACGGCACAACCAGCATCAAGGATTCTGATGATTTCTCGCTGTGGTTATTAAACACGGCTTACGTAGCGACAGTAGCCGGTTCCGGTTTTGGAGCACCAAACTGCATTCGGATTTCAACGGCAGCCTCCGACGAAGCCCTGACGGAAGCAGTTCAGCGCATTAAAGACGCGGTAGCTACTTTGAAATAATAAGACCTAATTATACAAAAAAGCCTAGGGAGCAATCTCTAGGCTTTTTTTTGCAATAAAATTGCGGGCTGCTTAGTTTTCTACCTTCGCCTTCCCGCCAAACAACAGTTGGACTCCTAAGGTGAAGGTTGTTTTATTTTCCTGGTACCAAAAATAGAATGGCCACTGATCCATATCTGTTTTAAATTTAGACCAGTTGCGATTTACTCCGACATTGATACCAATGTTGGGTTTAATAAAGTAATTAAATCCCAACGAGCCTCTCCACACATTCGCGTGGCCTTTCCTGGCAGGAGGAAGAGTATCTACTTCTCCATATTGGCTCCTATGTCTCGATGCGGCATATGCATAGCTAAAACCCACATAAGGCTGAAACTTTCCAGGGCCAAAATAAATGCGCATGAAGGGACTGAAACCAATACTGGAAAGTGTTCGTCGGTAAGCTAGTTGTTTATTCAGCATCACTTCATCTTTCGCGTACGTTATTGGCATACCTAAGCCTGCCTCAAAATGACGTCCTAGGAAATAGCTGATCGTCGGTGTTGTGCGGGTAAATAATTCCTTTGGGAATGACTTTCGAGAAAGGCTAAAAGGATCCACCTGAAGGCCAGCACTCCATTTTCCCTGCTTGGTTTGGGCTACTGCCGTTACATAACCTAAAGTCATTATCAGTAAACTTAGCAAACAGCGTTTCATTGGGTTAAAGGGATTTATCTGAGTAAAACTATAGTTACAAGATTTCCAGATAAACGACAAAAAGAACACCTGCCTTTTATTGTAAGGTCAATCAAGCCTAAAAGCAAAAGCCCCCGCCCGACAAGGCAGAGGCTTTATGAATGGGAGAAGTCAATCTTAATCCAGCAAATGCTGAAAGGCCGTCTTTACCCGCTCGTAGCCGAAGCCTTGCACGGTTTCTTCCATGTACGCCTTTATGTGCTCATTGCCTAGATTGCCGATACTGCCTTCGTGCGTATGCGTTAGCTGGCGCGACGCCTGGTAGCCCCCTTCGTTGATTTCTTTACCAACAATCCGGTACGCCTCTCGGAAAGGCACGCCCTGCAAGACCAGCTCATTGACTCGTTCGACGCTAAACAGCAGATCGTACTTGGCATCATCCAGCAAATTGGATTTTACCTGTAAACGTTCCAGCATGAACGCCGTAATTTCCAGACAATCCAGGATTTCGTCGAAGGCCGGCATCAGCACTTCTTTCAGAATTTGCATGTCGCGGTGATATCCCGAAGGCAGGTTGCTCATCACCAGCGTCACCTCCATGGGCAGCGCTTTCAGGCGGTTGGTTTTGGCACGAAGTAATTCCGCTACGTCGGGATTTTTTTTATGCGGCATGATGCTTGAGCCGGTTGTCAACGCATCGGGCAAAGTCAGAAAACCAAAGTTCTGGCTGTTATACAGACAAATGTCCATCGCCATGCGCGAGAGCGTAGCCGCCACCGCCGCCAGGGCATTCAACGCCGTTTGCTCCGTCTTGCCCCGACTCATCTGGGCATACACCACGTTAACGTGCATTCCCTCAAAGCCGAGTAGCTCCGTTGTCATGGTGCGATTGAGTGGAAACGACGAGCCATACCCCGCACCCGATCCCAGCGGATTCCGGTTTGCCAGCCGAAAAGCTGTTTGTAGCGTCAGCATATCGTCGGCCAGGGCTTCAGCATAAGCGCCAAACCAAAGGCCAAACGACGACGGCATGGCAATTTGCAAATGCGTATATCCCGGCAGTAAGTCATTTTTGTGCTGCTCCGAACGCTGAATCAGGCGGTCAAATACCTGATTTGTCGCTTCAGCCACTTTCCAGAGCCGGTCGCGGGTGAACAGTTTGAGGTCAACCAGCACCTGGTCGTTGCGCGAACGTCCGCTATGAATTTTCTTCCCAACGTCGCCGAGCTTGCGCGTCAGCATCAGTTCTACCTGCGAGTGAACATCCTCCACCCCGTCCTCAATCGTGAAATTACCGGCACCGATTTGCTCGTAAATGGCTTTCAGTTCCTGGCGAATTGCGCTTAACTCATCTTTTTCCAAAAGGCCGATGGTTTCGAGCATGGTTGCGTGGGCGAGGTTTCCGGCTACGTCGAACGGAGCCAGGTAAAGATCCATTTCGCGATCACGGCCAACCGTAAAGCGTTCTATCGTTGCGGCATCCATCGATTCACCGGCGGAGCCTTCTTTTTGCCAGAGTTTCAAAAGTTTATCGAAATCAGAGTGTGAACGGCAAAAATAAAGCTAATTGTTTTTTATCTAGCCCTAATCCCGAACCGAATAATCGATTAAAATTAAAGCAAGCCCTCCTGTCGCCGCATTTCTTCGGCGGTTACGCTGCTGCCATCGTGGCTCCAGCCCGGCGGCAGAAACAGGTATTTTAGTTTTTGTTTCAATGGACCGGGTTTCCGTAAATCCTTGCTTAGCTTCTTCCATTCGTGAAAAACCAAGTTGGTCGGCGACTGGTCAGCCACATTGGTTGTCAGGCCATAACGCACCGGGTCCTGGGGCACTTCCTCGGCGAAAGTACCGAATAAGCGATCCCAGATAATGAGCGTCATGCCCATATTCCGGTCCAGATAGCGCGTATTGGAGGCGTGGTGAACGCGGTGGTGCGAAGGCGTTACAAAAATCCATTCGAGAGGGCCTAGTTTGCCCACGTATTGCGTGTGAATAATGATGCCGTAAATCTGCGTCGCCGAATACATGAACAGAATATCTTCGACCTGAAACCCTAACCAGGCAATCGGAATAAAATACAAAAACCGGTAGAGCGGCTGAAAAACAGACGACCGAAAGCCGATGGTCAGGTTAAATTCTTCCGAGGAATGGTGCGTTACGTGCACCGCCCAAAACAGTCGGCAGTAATGATCGAAGCGATGAAGCCAGTAAAACGCAAAATCTTCCAGCAACAGCAACCCAATCCAATACATCCAGGATTCCTTAAAATCAACAAGGCGGTACTGGAAAAACCAGAGCAAAACAGCGACGTAAATGCTTCGGAACAACACATCGACGCTCATGTTCAAAACCGTCAGGTAAACGTTCTGCAACGTCCCCTTCAGGGAGTAAAAATGCTTGCTTTGCCAATGACTCAGCAGCATTTCCAGGCCAATGATCACAACGTACAGCGGCGTTGAGATAAGCAGCAGCAAGGTTTCACGAAAACTAATCATTTTACAGTTACGGTATTAATCTATAGGCATTTTTGCACGAGCCTGGGTAATTTCTAGTTACCAGCGCACCTGGCCATCGCCCCGAACAATCCATTTTTCGGTAACCAGCTTTTCCAGGGCAAATGGCCCCCGGGCGTGTAATTTCTGGGTCGAGATACCGATTTCAGCACCTAGCCCAAAAACCCCGCCGTCGGTGAAACGGGTCGACGCATTGGCGTATACCGCCGCCGCATCCACTTCATTCAGGAAGCGATCAATGGCCGCCTGGTTCTTTGACACAATGGCTTCCGAGTGACGCGACGAAAACAGTTGAATGTGCGTCAATGCCTCGTCCAGCCCCGACACCACCCGAACCGCGCATTTATAATCCAGAAATTCCCGACCAAAATCATCCGGCTGGGCGTGTTTCAGATTTGGGTAATGAGCGCCATCGCACAGGATTCGGTAAGCCGCATCATCGGCGAAAACCTCCACGTTCCATTTGGTAAAATCGGTCACCAACAAAGGCAGAAACGTAGCCGCAATGGCTTCATCAACCACAATACAATCCAGCGAATTACAAACGGAGGGCCTTGATACTTTGGCATTTACCACAATATCCCGCGCCTTTTCCACATCGGCGCTAGCCTCTACGTAGGTATGGCAAACGCCCGCCCCTGTTTCAATGGTCGGTACCAGCGAGTTTTTCCGAACGTATTGAATCAGACTTTCGGAACCACGCGGGATAATGATGTCCACGTAACGCGTTGCAGTCAGTAAGTCATTGACCACGGCCCGATCCGGCGGCAACAGCAGAACGGCAGCTTCGGGCACCTGAAACTCCTGTAAAGCCCGGTGAATCAAGGCCACCAGCGCCAAATTGGAGTGATGGGCTTCTTTCCCGCCTTTCAGGACGCAGGCATTCCCCGACCGCAGGCAAAGCGAGGCTACATCAAGCGTCACGTTGGGCCGCGATTCGTAAATAACGCCCACTACGCCCAGCGGCACCGCCACTTTCCGAAGCACCAATCCTTGCTCAATTTCTCGCTCAAGCAGCACCTGCCCCGCCGGATCGGGCAGTTGGGCCACTTCGCGCAGGCTGTTGGCCAGATCGGCAATTCGCTTGTCGGTCAATAATAACCGGTCTTTCTTCGGATCGGTATCGGGCAAAGCGTCGAGATCTTTCGCATTTTCTGCCAGAATAACTGCTTCATTGTCCTGCACCAGATCAGCCAGCCGATTCAGCAGGTGGGTTTTTGTGGCATCACTTAGCGCCCGTACCGCCGCCGAAGCCTGCTGGGTTTGCTGAAGTAAAGAATGTATACTCATAGAATCACAATATCATTGGCATTGGCCACTTCGATGTTGGGCATACCGCGTTCTTTTTCAATGATTTCGGACGATAAACGGGCGCGGGCAACCGCCACGGCATTTCCCTTTTCGTCGCATACTTCCACAACCTCACCCCTCGTAAAGTCACCTTCAACCGCCTGTACCCCTACGGCCAGTAAGCTATTTCGCCGTTGCAGGGCCGAAACAGCGCCCGCATCAATGCGAATCCGACCCGCCGTCAGGCTACCGCTCCCCAGCCAACGTCGTTTGGCCGGTTGCGTTCCTTCCTGCCGCAGAAAATGCGTTCCGGTCTCGCCAGCCAGCGCCCGAAGGATGCCATCCGGCTGATTGAGCCCGAAAATGGTTGTCCGAATGCCCATGCGCGTGGCCAGCTTGGCAAACGTCAGCTTGGAGGCCATTCCACCCAGCCCCAGGGCTGACTTTTCGTTACGCACCAGACTGAAGATAGACTCATCCACCTGCTCGATGGTTGGAATGATTTTTCCGTCTGCATCCAGCAAGCCACCTACCGACGTACAGAGCATCAGATCGGAAGCGCCAAACCCGACCGCAATCAGGGTGGCCAGCTCGTCATTATCCGAAAACTTCAACTCCCGGTCGCTCACCACGTCGTTTTCATTGGCGATGGGAATAATGCCATTTTTCCAAAGCTCCTGAACCGTTTCTTTCAGCTGTAGAAACTGCTCCCGGTTGGCAAAGTGGTGCCGCTCGCAAAGGGTCTGGGCAATGGGAATGTTGTATTCCGAGAAATAACGGTTATACGTATTCAGTAACAACAGGTTACCGACTGCCGCCGCCGCTTTTCGTTGCGCGATTTCGCCGCGATACCCGTGAATAAGTCCACGCCCGGCGCCCACCGCCCCCGACGAAACCAGGACGATGCGGTAACGCTTGTGCAATTGGGCCACCTGTCCGGCAATGGTAGCAATGGCCGCTTCATTCAACGAACCATCGGCGCTCGTTATGGAAGCCGTACCGAATTTGATAATTAAAACCGACAATTTACTGCTTGATTACACTAATTAATTGACTATCAATAAAGAAGCTGCTTAGATTTTTTTCTAACAACAAAGCATGCAGAGAACGCCTTTTTTCGGCATTACACTTTGTCAGTCCTGTCTTTAAGAAAACCCTCTAAACGTATTGATGAAGGCTGAAGAGTTCGCAAAAGTACTAAGTTTCTCGGCGCAATCCACTAAATATTCTAGGTAAGCCGCTGGGTAGCTCTTAATTTGCAGCGTATTTATTTAACGTAAATCCAACCTTGAAAGACATGATAGGACACGAAGAGGCCATTCGCGAAGCCATCCAACTGGCGCGGGAAGGCATGGAGGCCGGGCAAGGGGGGCCTTTTGGTGCTGTAATCGTTAAAGATGGCCAGATTGTGGGGCGCGGTTTTAATCAGGTTATCGCTACCAACGACCCCACCGCCCACGCCGAAATGGTCGCCATTCGGGATGCCTGTCGCAACCTGGGCAGTGTTCAGTTGGAAGGCTGCACGCTCTATACCTCCTGCGAACCCTGCCCCATGTGCCTCGGGGCCATCTACTGGGCGCGTCCAGAAAAGATTTTTTTTGGTTGTTTTCATTCCGATGCGGCCAAAGCGGGTTTCGACGATCATTTTATCTACCAGGAACTGGAAAAAGACCGCGAGCAGCGCACGATTCCCCAGCAGCAACTTCTTCGCGATGAAGCCTGGGACGTGTTTGCCGAGTGGATCGAAAAAGAAAATAAAACGCATTATTAAGTAGTTAAGCAACAGTAAGCTAGATCGTTTTGGGCATAAATCGCTGGCTGCGCTTTATTCGCTCATTCACTCAATCACTAATTCGCTCATTGACTTATGTCATCCCACCATATCGTTCGTGAAAAGCAGGAACCCGCCTTATTGATTGCCAACGGCGAAAGCTGCGATCCAGAATTGCTGGGCCAACTCCTCGAATGGAGTCCGTTTGTGGCCGTGCTGGACAATGCCATCTGGCGGGTGCTGGATCTGGGCTTTAAGGTAGACGCCTGGCTGGGTGATTTCGATGATAATCCCGATTTTGAGCTGGTTCGCGCGCAGCAATATCCCCTTGAGATTGTCCATACACCCGACCAAAACAAAACCGACCTGGACAAGGGCATCGAATTCTTGATTGAACGGGGCTTCCCGGCAGTAAATATCGTTTGGGCAACGGGTCGCCGCGCCGACCATACCATCACGAACATGACCAACATCATCCGCTACAAAGAGCAGATTAAGATTGTGATGCTGGATGATTACTCGAAAATTACGCCCTTGAATGGCTCTTTTAAAAAATGGTACGCCAAAGGCACACCGATTTCGCTGATTCCGGTGGGGCAAGTTGATGGCCTTCAGACTGAGGGACTGAAATACAACCTTCACGATGAATCGCTGACGCTGGGCTACCGAACCGGCTCCAGCAACGAAGCCGCCGAAGATGGTTTTGTCCGCATCCGGTATGCGAAAGGCGATTTGCTGCTCATGGAATGCTGGGATTAGTAAGCTACTTGCCGCATGATCTCGCCTCGTCTTTACTTACTTCTTTTATTTTTCCTACTTGTCGGAGTAGTCGCGCTGAAGGTGGCCGACAATCCGGCCTTTTTTTCCACGCCTGACTCCCGGATTTACGTAGATGCGGCGGAGCATTTAAAAAACGGTCAAGGCTATTACATTGATTATAAAGGGCAAACGCTTTTCAATACCTTTTTTCCGATTGCCTACTCAGCCCTAATTGTGGCCTTTTCGTGGCTTACCACCATCCCTGTTGATTTGTCAGCTAAGGCGGTTAATTTACTGGCGATAGCTAGCTTACTGGTCCTTTTTAGCCGGATTTTTCGCCGGGCGGCTCCCTGGGTGGGACTGGTTATTTTGAGCAGCACGTTTGTGCACATGGCCAGTTGCACCTGGTCGGAAACGGCATTTCTGACGACCTGCGTTGCCTTTAGCTACTTTCTGTTTCGTTACCTAACCCAACCGACAGGCTGGGTGCTTTTGGGCTTATTCCTAACTGGTTACGGGCTCTTTCTTTTCCGGTATATTGGCTTGTTTTCAGTAGGGATTTTGGCTCTATTTGCGCTGTTAGCCGGTCGTCCGGTGCCTTTCTTTAAAACGTTTCCCATTTCGCTCAGGCAGCGTCTTTGGCTCACGGTCACGGCGGGTGGCATTTTTCTGTCGGGTGTAGGCTATATGTGGTATGAACACCTGCATGAAGCACCCCAGGTAACGGCGTCCCAACCTTTTCTGCTCATTCGGTGGGCGGGTTTTGGGCAACGCCTACAGGAAGTGCTTTTGACCACGGCTCAGGAGCTTTTGTTCTTTATTCGGGATTGGGATAGTAAACGAGTAGCGTTTTTTTCGGCTGGCTTCTGGACGATTGCCATCACTACGGTTTTGCAGTTCGCGATTCTGGCCCGAATCGTTCAGCTTCTTTACCAATCCCCGCCGTTGAAACGCCCTACGCCTTTTATTCAGCTCATCTGGATGATTGGACTTGTTTATTATGTATTGATTATCAGTCTATACCTGATTCAGTTTGACCTGATGCAGAGCGGTATGTATCACTTGTATTACCGGTATTATTTCCCGGCTACAACGTTATTCGTCACCGGATTGCTGGGTTGGTTATCCCAAACAAATAACCAGATCGCCTTTGCCCGGATAAAAGGCTGGCTAATCTGGTTATTCGCCCTCTCGCTTTTTCACAGCCTACCGAAGTCGGGTCTGTTCAATTTTTAACGGATAAGCACAACGCGACCGCCCTGCTTCCGGCCGTCGGGTAAAAGGAGCTGATACAGGTAAAGCCCTGCCGGCAAGGCCGCCCCATCCTGGTCGGTTCCGTTCCACTCGAACAGGTTTTCACCAATGCGTACGGGCTGGACCGACCTCCAGACCATTTTCCCAGTTAAGCTGTGAATCACGACTTGGCCGTCACCGGGCGATTCTTTCCCCGACAAAACAAACCGAATGCGTGTGCTGGTTGAAAACGGATTTGGCGCGGCCTGCGCAACCGATAGACTGTCTTCATTTTTTACCCGAAACCGAATCTGATAAGGCAATGCACCCGCTTTGTTGCCTGCCACGTCGGCAGCCTGGACTTGCAAGGTGTAAACGCCTTCACTGAGGTTACGGGGGCGGTAATTCAGCGTAAATCGATTGTCGCTCCCGGCTGGCCTCCACTCAACCTCATCACCACCCAGATAAATACGCTCAAAATTGCAGGATGGACAAGGCCGTTTGAGTAGTACATCGATTCCAACCGTATCCTGTCGAATGCGGTACCGATCCTCGTCCAGCAAATTTACCTGGATTAACGGATTGGCCGAAACAATGGCTCCATCGGCAATGCGCATGCCGTCAAAAGTAACTTCCAGCAGTGGGTTCAGGCGGTCGGGCGGAAAGCGATCACCTGCACTCGGTAAGGTTACTGCAAACCCGTTGGTGGTTGATTCGGCACTGAAAACGAGCAAATTATTGGTCTCGTCCATTTCATCAACGCGTTTTTCGGCATCAACTACCAGCTCATAGCTGATTTTTCCCGCTTCGGCAGCCGGTCGGAAAGCAATAATCACCGTGTCCCGATTAGCCACCGGCCGACCCGCCAATTGCGTAAGCGTTTGGTAGCTTCCACCCGGCAACAGCCGCCGGACCGTCAGGCTGGCCAGTTCCCGGCTGTTAAAGCGCCCGACATTGCCAATTTCAACTTTTAACCGCACCGAATCTTTAGCCGCTGGATCGCCCGCTCGACTAACTCCCTCCGGTGTAAGCTGAAAGTCCGCTTTCGGCATGGGAAAAATGCGCAACGCCGGATCGCCCTGCAACAACATTTGCTGAATATTGGCAATATCCATATCGCTCGGAAAACGCTGCAAGGTCCGGCGGGAAGCCTCCCGGTGCACCACCCCAATTGGCTGGCTCAGGTAGACACTATCGGCCAATAAAGTTTCGTAAAAGACACGCGTGAAATTATCCAGCTGGCCCACGTAGCCCGAATACCCGTGCCCCAGCGCGGCAATGGCTCCTTTGTCGGGGGTTAGCAGCCAGTCGGTGCTCAGGCTGTTGGTTGCTCCGTAGAAGATGTTGGCAATGCCACAACCGTTAAAAAACATCATGGGATAACGGCCTTTATTCTGGTACCCATACGTTGGATTGGACGCATAACCAATGTCGGTATCCATGACAATGGGTGACGAGTGGCCGAAAGCCGTGATCAACCCAACACCCCGATTAACCACATCACTCACCTCGATCCGCTCGACTGGCTCGTCGGTTTTTTTAGACCGCGTGGTGACGGCTGCCCCCAGGAACTGCGCCGTCGCGGTATTTTTGACCCCATCCATAATGGTTCGAAAAGCGGTTAGCTCGTAGGCCGACCGACCTCCGCTCAGGTGCAGAACCGATTTCCGCCAGGCCGCGTTGGCGGGTGTACTTTCAAACTCCTTTACTTTATTCAGATACTGAATGACCTCTTGCGGCCGGAGCGTATTAATCCGTCCGGTGGGCATGGCCGGGATGTAATTCGGCGAGCCGCCCAGCCCTTCCGTCAGCGATACATCCGAGCCGGGATAACTCACCGTCGGAACCAAATCAAGTTGATCCTGAAGCGCATTTTTTCGGGTTGGATAATGCATATTTCCCCGGCCCATCAGGAGCAGAAACTTGTCTCGCCCACCCGTCGCTGAGCCGCTGCTCAGCATGTAATCGGCAAAACGGCGGATCGCCAGCGAGGTACGTTCGCCAAAGCTAAACTGGTTGACCAGCTCCCGAAAGGTAACCACCAGTGTATCGTAGCGACCACCCGCCGACGAAGCACGGTAGCCTGCATACGCACGAACGGCATCGGGAGTTGAGCCTGCCGGTTTCATGAGTTGTTCGTGCGAAATAATCAGGTAATTTGGCTTTGCCGGGTCCAGCTTCCGAAAAACGATACGCTCCAGTTTTACGGGTTTTAGCACGGTGGCCGTTCCCCAAAGTTGCCGAGCCGCATCTGTGCCGGGTACGACCACTTTCTCGGTTGTTCCTGTCCGAACGGAAGTCAGACGCCGGGGCGCTGTTGGATCTGTAACGTCAAACAAAGCCAGATTTTCCGGGGCATTGGTCAATTCAAGATACGAACGCGCCTGCGGGTTTTTCAGCAGATTGAACGTTTGCTGGCTTATACCAGCCAGATTAAAATGTTGCGGGTAACGTATTTGAATATAACTAACTGAATACCGGTCGAATTCAGCGCTTCCGCGCGAAAGGGTAGAAACCGTAATGTCGTTAGCGGCTGACAGGTCGGTGGGCTCTAGCTGGCCTTTAATTTTTGGTGTTTGAAAGGCCTGGAAAGTCGCTGTGCCGAGTAGTCGCCTGGAAGCCCCGCTGGCCCCAACGGATACATCAACCAGGTGGGGGAAATTATCGCGTCCATTTAGTAAAACCTCCATTTCAGGCTTTACAGGGGCCGTTCGCAGCCAATTGTCCAGCCGAAGGGTATGGTCAGCCGCTACGCCTTTCTGCCGCAAAATTCCTGACCAGCCCTCGCCTTCCTCAAAATAAACCTGCTTGCTACTGACGAGGCTTTCCGAATCCTTGAAACTGTATTCGTCGGTCAGTAACAGCAATTTTTCCGCGAGGTGGTAACTTTCCGGCGTTAGGTTGGTCTGGTTTGTTTCATTAATTACCGCCATGCGCTTACCCGCCTTTCCATCCGTACGCCAGGTCAGAAAATAAGCCGCCGTATCGGAAAATAGGCTATAGCGGGCATGAGGCTGGGCACTGCTTGGCCGGTAAAGAATTGAATCCTGCCGACCGTCATTTCCCGTGCCGATGAATTGTAGGTAATCCGCTTCGTCTAGTTTTCGGTCCGACTCCCCACTGACCAGAATGGCTTGTTCAATACCGCGTCGAAAAAGCTGTAGGGTGGTTGGGTCAATGGTACTAACAGGCAAGCCCGCCCGGCGCAGATCATCAGTCGTTAAACGATAGAGCCCTTGTTGGGTAACTGGGATGCGATAGTATGTCTGATTATAGTCGATCCATTCATTGCCGTAGCGTAAAGCCTGAGCGTAGGAAAAAATTATAACAAACTGAAAAAGAAACAGTAAACAATATCTCATCCTTAAAAAGTAATAGAGTAGCTCGCTAAAGTCTATAAAAGTACAAAATAAGTTAATTCCATTTATCAAAGTTTTATACCTTTTATTCCGCTCTTAACCCACTCATCCCGACAAGGCAAATAAAATTATAAAGTACCTTGCATTGCATAGTACCTTTTTGTACCTTTGAATCATTAATCGGTAGAAATGCCTGAGCGTCTGGAAGCGAAACAACAAATACGATGAACAGACCCATGACTTATGAAAAAGACAGGCACTCAGGCATTTCCCCACAAACTACTAACAGTCATGTAAGGCTATGAATATTGAAAATGCACAAGTGCAGATGCGCAAAGGAATCCTGGAATTCTGCATCCTGCACATCATTTCGCGGGGAGAAGTGTATGCCTCCGACATGCTGGATGAGTTGACCTCAGCCCGCATTATGGTTGTAGAAGGCACCCTTTACCCGCTTTTGACCCGACTGAAGAATGCTGGTTTGCTCGATTACAAATGGGTAGAATCAACCTCGGGGCCACCCCGTAAATATTATATTTTGACGGAAGTAGGCCAGGCCTCTTTGAAAGCAATGAACGATACATGGGATGAATTGGCAAAGTCGGTGAACCAGATTGTCAGCAAAACCGGCCAGCAAAAAGGCGTTACCAATGGCCATACGCAACCGGAACCCGCTGCCCCGAACGATTACACATCCAATGCCTAACCTAAACCCTCGTTTTTGACACTTTCCGTTCAACAGTCATGAAAAAGACCATCAGTATTAATATAAGCGGCGTCATCTTCCACATTGAGGAAGACGGCTACGACAAGCTAAAAGGTTATCTGGCGTCCATTCAGCAGTATTTTTCGACCTACGAAGATAGTCAGGAAATCATCACCGACATTGAGAACCGAATCGCCGAAAAGCTCCACAACAAGCTGAAAGGTGAAGAAAAACTAGGCACTCCACGCCAGGCCGTTACCCTTGACGATGTCAACGAATTGATTCGCTCGATGGGTACCGTGGCCGACTTCGTGGCGGTGGAAGAAGAAGAAATTCTGGTTGGTGCCAGCCAACGCCCCGAAAGCAAAACAACCAGTTCTGAAGCGCCTCCCCAAAGCCAGCCTGGATACGGTAGTCAGCAAGTGCCACCCCGCAGTACTACAGCAGGCCGGGGCCCTCGCCGCCTTTACCGCGATTTGCGCCGGAAAGTGATTGCCGGGGTAGCTTCTGGAATCGCCAATTATTTTAACATCGACCCGGTTTGGGTGCGGCTAGCCTTTCTGACGCTGGTCCTGGCCTTGCCGCCCTTTGCGGGAGCCAGCAACAGCGGTGAAGAGTTTTTCGCCGGTTTGTCCGGTTTCACTACCATCCTGTATATCGCCATGTGGATTGCTTTTCCGGGCTCCACGACTTTGGAAGAAGATAAAAGTGTAAAAAAGTTTTATCGCAATCCCGATGATAAGGTGCTGGGTGGTGTTTCTTCCGGCATTGCGGCTTATTTCGGCATCGACTCCGGTCTGGTTCGCTTGTTGTTTGTGCTAGCCATTTTCGCGTTCGGTACGGGTTTTCTGGCCTACATCATCCTTTGGATTATCTCTCCCGAAGCCAAAACGATGACCGAAAAAATGGAGATGAAAGGCCAGCCCATTACGCTGGAGAACATTGAACACAACGTCAAACGCAGCCTGAACATTGACGAAAATGAAGGCAACGAAAATGCTTTAACTAAAGTGCTTCTGTTTCCTTTTCGGGTGATATCAGCCGTTTTTAGTGGCCTGGGCCGCGCGCTGGGCCCATTGGCCTGGGGAATTGGCACGGTTGTCCGCGTTCTGGTTGGGGTGATGCTGCTTTTTGTTGGCGGTGCCATTATGATCGGGGCACTGACTATTCTCGGCACGGGGTTAGGCATGCAAGGTTTAGGCATTGAAACCGGCAATTTTCCACTGGAACTGATCCAGCAGGAGCTATCGGTACCCATGATTCTGGCCGCCTTTGTCGCCATCTTCATTCCGGGTCTGGCACTGGCAATTCTGGGTATCACGCTGATTTCGCAAAGAACACTGGTTTCTTCGCGGGTTAATCTGACCTTGCTAAGCATCTGGTTCCTGAGTTTAATTGGCATTGCGGCTACGATTCCGCCCATTGTCAGCGATTTTCGCCGGACGGGAGTTGTGGAAGAAGCGGTTGTCGCTACGCCTACTGGAACACCTACCTTTACAATCAATGACCTGGATGATACGTCTTTCCGACCTTCAATTGAACTGGAAGCGTATAACGGTACAACCTGGCAGGTGGTAAAACGGCTCCAGGCGCAAGGCTCTTCCCGTAGGGATGCCCAGGCTAATGCCAAAGCCGCAATCTATAACTTTGCTGTTCAGGATTCGACCATTCGCTTTGATAATGAGTACGAAATCAAGCCCGGCGCTAAATTTCGGGGCCAGGAAGTAAACATCACGGTGCTGATTCCTTACGAAAAACCATTCCGAATGAGCGAGTCGTTTGCCCGGTATATCCGAAATGAATTTGGCTCGCGCGAAATAGACCAGATGGATAACAGCCTCTGGAAATTTACCAAACAGGATGGGCTGGTGCGCGCTGACGGAACGCGTGATTTAGACCGCAATGATGATGATGATTTTGATATGGACGACGCCGTTAGTCAGGCATTGCGCGAAGAATTTGGGCATGATTTCGACCAGAAGGGAGATTACAACCGCCAGTTTGATGTCCCTAATTTTGATAAACTCGACATTGGGGGTGCCTTTATCGTGCGCGTTCGGCAGGGAGATACCGTTCGGGTCGTAGCGGATGGACGCGAGAGCGAAATCAACGATTTGCGGGTGCGCGTCGAAGGTGGTGAACTCCACGTTGACTTTCGCAAGAGCGGCCTGTTTCAGTGGCGCGATCGTAAACGAATCGGCATTACGGTTACCATGCCAACCGTAAAATCAGCTCAATTCTCTGGTGCAACCAAAGCCAGCATTACCGGCTTCGAGAACCTGGAAGCGCTGGATGTAGACATGAGTGGTGCCTGCCGTTCGCTCATCGACGTGAAAGTGAATCGGTTAAAAGTAAATCTGTCGGGGGCTTCCAAAGCTACTTTACAGGGTCGCGCCAACAATTTAAGTGCTGATCTGTCGGGCGCTTGCAAACTTGACGCCACCGCCAGCCGCGTTGGACGGGCAAACGTAGAGGCATCCGGCGCCAGTAAAGCTGACTTTGGCGAAGTAACTGATCTGAACGCTAATACCAGCGGTGCCAGCAAGGTTAATGGCAATTCATCACGGAATGACATTCAATAATCAAAGGGCGTGCAACCTTCAGTCTATTTCATACATCTTTACGTCAACGCAATCACACAAACTCATGAAAACGCTTTTGACCATTCAACGCTTCTTAGTTTTCTGCCTGGCTGCTCTGACAACGATGGCTTTTACAGCCTGCCCTGCCAATAAAGGCACCCGAATGAGCATTTTACAGGAAGAAACCCGCACGTTTTCCCTCAGCAATTTTGACCGTCTGGATTTAGGCAGCGCCTTTGTCATTACTGTTACACAAGGCAGCAATTATAAAATCACGGCTTCGGGTCGGCAAAGTGACCTGGAGGACCTGGATGCCAGCATCGGTAACAACAAAACATTGCGTATTCGTTACAAGAACAACTCGTTCGGAAACAACCGACACGAACGCGTTACGCTCACCATTACGATGCCTAATCTGTCCGGTGTCTCATTTTCGGGGGCTTCCAAATCGACGGTAACGGGCTTTCGGAACATGGGTGACTTCACCGCTGATATTTCCGGGGCTTCTTCGTCTACGATTGATGTGGATGCCTCTCAAGTGTCAATCGACATTTCTGGTGCGTCAAACGCTACGCTGAAAGGCAAAGCCAAAACCTTGAATGGAGAAGTGTCTGGCGCAGCCTCTCTGAAAGCGTTTGATCTTAAACTGGAAAGCGCCACGGTGGAAGCATCCGGAGCGAGTAAAGCGCAGGTTTTTGCGACCAGCCGTTTACAAGCCGATGCCAGTGGTGCCAGCAGCGTTAACTACAAAGGTTCACCTTCTGTCCAGTCACATACATCCGGTGCTAGTTCCGTTAGATCGGCTAACTAATTTATACTTACCCATTGAAGTCATCCTCTGGAATGGAGGATGACTTTTTTTGTGGCAAAATTGTAGATGCAAACCCAAAAAGTTACCTTGCTCATCTATTGCTAAACTAAGTAGCCTTTCTCTCTTCGATGAATCATTGGGTTGTCAACGCCTTAGGCGGGGTAGCGTTCTCGCTTTTATCAGTAACCGCTACGCATGCTCAATCCGAAAAATTTCAACATGAGCGGCTTTCGGTTTCGGCAGGACTAGGCGTGGCGGGCTACGGGGGCGATTTATCCAGCAGCATGACACCGGGACAGATTATGTTGGGGCCTTCCGCCAGCGTCGGGGCCTATTACCAACTTTTGCCTCATTTGGCTGCGCGTACAGAAGCCCGTTTTTACCAAATTCGGGGTGATCAGGCTAAAACCGCGAATTACCAAAACAATCTTTCTTTTCGTTCGCGTAATCCAGATTTCTACCTCGGACTGGAAGTGAGCCTTTTCCCTCCGGCTGCCAAACCCAACTGGAATGTAGGCCTTTATCTGGGCGCTGGATTCACGTACCTGATTACTAAAGCCCAGTATGCCGAAAGCTGGCTAACCCTCCCCCCTTACCAGACAGAAGGCGTTGCTTATTCCCGAACACCAGTCGTTTTGCCGGCTGGATTGGTGATTTCTCACCAACTCAATAAGCGATACCTCCTCCAACTCGACATCAGTATGGGTTATCTTTTGAGTGATTATTTAGACGATGTCAGCACGGTCTATCCCAATCCGGATGCGCTGTCTTCTGACGTTGCCCGGGCACTTTCCGACCGTCGGCCCGAATTAGGTTTACCTCCCAACCAGGCGGGAAACCAGCGCGGAAATCCATCCAACAAGGATACGTACATTATCGCTCAGATTAAGCTGAAACGCACATTTACCCTCGTACGCAGCTTCTATCGGCGTAGCCTCCGTTGCCCCAACTGATCCGTTGGAAATAAAAAACCGCAGCGTAGCCAAATTGACAACACTGCGGCGCTGAAAGGGAATGAAGCTGCTACACGAATTGCGTACCATGCTCTTTGGCATCGGCCACAAATTCTTTTACTTTTTGCTCTTCTTCCTTGCGGCAAATCAATAACACATTATCAAATTCAGCCACAATAAACCCATCCAACCCATTAATAACCACCAGCTTATCTTTTGGCGTTTTAATAATTGAATTCGTAGTATTATAAAGTATCAGCTTGCCATCCGTTGAATTTGAGTTGGCATCTTTTTCGGAAACTTCATACAAAGACTTCCAGGTACCCAGATCTGACCAGCCAAAATCGCTTAGGACAACATGTACATTATTGGCTTTTTCCATGATTCCATTATCGATGGAAATGCTTTTACACTGCGAATAAGCCTTATTAATGAACGGCTGTTCCTGCTCCGTGTAGTAGTAGGGCGTTCCCTCAGCAAAAATCTCCGCGGTTTCGGGAAGATAGGTATCAAACGCTTTGTTGATGGATTTTACGTTCCAGACGAAGATGCCCGCGTTCCAGACAAACTCGCCACTATCCAGAAATTGCTGCGCCAATTCCAGATGCGGTTTTTCCGTGAACGTCTTCACTTTTTTCACGCTCCCTTCCGACTCCGTCAGGTATTGAATATACCCGTATCCAGTATCGGGCCGGCTTGGTTGAATACCTAGAGTCACTAGAATGTCGTGCGAATCCGTTGCCTGCAAAGCCGTCCGAATCGTGCTTCTAAACTCTTCTTCCTTTAGAATGATGTGATCGGCGGGAGCCACAACGATGTTTGCATTTGGGTCGCGGGCGGCAATTTTATAGGTAGCATAGGCAATGCACGGGGCCGTATTGCGCCGGACGGGTTCCAGCAAAATCTGGTCGTCGTCAAGAAACGGAAGCTGTTCTTTAACGAGATCCTTGTATTCTTCACTCGTTACAATATAGATTGCACTTTTATCACAAATGCCTTCAAAACGATCAGCGGTTTGTTGCAGAAGCGTTCTCCCCGTACCTAGAACGTCGTGAAATTGCTTCGGATTATTTGTACGGCTGAAGGGCCAGAACCTCGTCCCGACACCACCCGCCATGATTACTACGTATGTTTGACTCATCTCTAATAAATAATAGAATTACGCTTTTCTATAACGATTTTCATTATTGGTCACGTTGACTGCACAATCTACAAGTATTGGCTCTAAATGCCCGAAAAAGTTAGCTTTTATTATTCAACAGACTATGAGGTTGAGCCTAGAATCAAATCCCTTAGGAACCAGATTTTTTAATAGTAAGATCTAGCCTGAAATGCCTATAAACTTTCCCAGAAAAACTTGTAAATATTAACCCTTATTCACTACTTGAAGCCAAAATGAATGTTCATACTAAAAACACATGGCATTACCATGATTAAACCTTTTACTAACAATACATTAGCGTTAATTATATGTCTGTTAATGAGTACAGTTGCACTCGCACAGACTAAGATTGCGGGGAAAATCGTCGATGACCAATCCGGAACGGGGCTGGCGGGTGTCAGCTTGGCCGTTAAGGGACGACAGATTGGTACCATTACGGACAACAAAGGCGCTTTTTCATTGTCTATGTCAGCAGCTCCGCCCGTAACGATTGTTGTGTCTATGGTAGGTTATCAGACGCAGGAAATGGTACTTACCACCACTACCGATTTGGTCATCAAACTGAGCGAACAGGCCATCTTGGGTCAGGAGGTCGTTGTATCAGCGTCGCGGGTGGAAGAGTCCGTAATGAAATCGCCGGTGGCCGTCGAGAAAATGGACATTCGTACCATCCAGAACTCACCAGCGCCTAACTTTTTCGATGCCTTAGCCAACCTCAAAGGGGTCGATATGGCGACGCAGGGAGTTTTGTTCAAATCCGTCAACATGCGCGGCTTCGGCTCGACCGGTAACCCCCGCACTGTGCAGATGATCGACGGCATGGACAACTCCGCGCCCGGTCTGAACTTCCCGATTGACAACATTGTCGGGATGCCCGAACAGGATGTGGAAAGCGTTGAATTACTGCCCGGCGCGGCCTCAGCGCTATATGGCCCTAATGCCATCAACGGTTTGATTTTGATGACGAGCAAAAATCCATTCCGTTATCAGGGTCTTAGCGCTAACGTCAAAACGGGCATCATGAGTGCTAACAACCGCGACCAGACCAATACGGGATTTTATGACGCCTCCATTCGCTATGCCAAGGCCTTCAACGATAAATTGGCCTTTAAAGTGAACTTCTCCTACATCCAGGCCAAAGACTGGCAGGCAACCAATTACGACAACCTGAACCTGGGCGGCAATCCTGGCCCTGGTCGAGGAACCGGTGTCAATCTCAACTACGACGGGACCAATATCTACGGCGACGAAGCCCAGGCTAATATTCGCTCAGTGGGCCAGGCGCTCATCACTGGCGGACAGCTCCCTGCCGCTGCCTTAGCGCTTTTCCCCGACCGTAACATTAGCCGCACAGGGTATATTGAGCAGAGTCTGGTTGATTATAATACCAGAAGCTTCAAATTTAACGGGGCCGTTCACTACCGGCTGTCCGAAAAGGTAGAAGCCATCGCCCAGGTTAATTATGGTTTTGGTACAACGGTTTACACGGGCGCGAGCCGATACTCGCTCCGGGATTTCGCCTTGACTCAGGCTAAACTCGAACTCCGCGGTGACAATTTTACGCTCCGTGCCTACACTACTCAGGAGCGCTCGGGTAAGTCCTACGCGGCTGGTTTAGTTGGTGTTGCCATGAACGAGGCTTGGAAGCCTAGCACAACTTGGTTTGGGCAATACGCTGGAGCGTTTGCGCAGGCTCGGGGAGCTGGCCAATCTGAAGATGCAGCGCACCAAACGGCACGGGGCGTAGCGGATCAGGGCCGTCCTCTGCCCGGAACGGAAGCCTTTACTTCTCTGCTGGATCGAGTTCGGGATACTCCAATCAGCCAGGGCGGTGGGGGTTTCTCGGACAAGTCCAATATGTACCATGTTGAAGGACTTTACAATTTCAAAGAGCAGATCAAGTTTGCGGATTTCCTGATTGGTGCCAACTACCGGATGTACGAACTACGGTCAAACGGAACGCTTTTTGCTGACCAGGCCGAAGGACGCAACGGGCGGATCGGCATCAACGAGTACGGTGCGTTTGCTCAGGTTAGCAAGACGCTCCTGGATGATCACCTCAAACTGACAGGTTCAATTCGGTACGATAAAAACCAGAACTTTAAAGGGCAGTTTACGCCGCGTATCTCCGCCGTGACGACGTTTGGCGACCATAACATTCGCCTCTCTTACCAAACTGGTTTCCGCATTCCGACGACGCAGAACCAATACATTGATCTGCAAACACCAGCGGCCCGTTTAGTAGGTGGTTTACCTGAATTCGTTACACGGTACAATCTGACCAATTCGTACTCAAGACCAGTTGTTGCGGCTTTTGGAGCCGCTGTTCTGCAAGCTGCTGCTAATCCTACAACAATATCCCAAGCAGAAGCATTGATCACTCAGCAGGTTACCCAACAGGTCACAGCAGCGGTTACAGCACAGGTTACGGCACAGGTCAACGCAGCGGTGGCGGCTGGACAGATTCCGGCTGCTGGGGCAACAACTGCCATTCAAAATGGTGTAAACAGCGTATTACCAGGAGCTATTCAGGCACAGCTACCTGGAGCTATCCAAGCTAATAGATCTGCTATTGCGCAGGCTCTAGCCATCAACGCCAATTTGGGTTCGTTGCAGACTTACCAGCCGAAAGAATTTAAGCCAGAACGCGTGGCGAACTATGAAATTGGATATCGGGGTCTATTCGGCAAAAAGCTCTTTATAGATGCTTATTATTATTACAGCGTCTATACTGACTTTATCGGTAGTGTAGTTTTACTGCAACCTACCGCCTCTGTAGCACCAGGGCAGCTTCCTGTATCAACAGGGGTTTTGAGTGGTAGCACGCGTACAGCGTTTTCATTTCCGGCTAACAGCAGCGAACGGATTACAGCTTCGGGCTGGGCGGTTGGTGTCGACTACCAACTCCCGAAAGGCTTCCTGATTGGTGGTAATATTTCGAACAACACGCTGAACAATTTCACGCCATCTGCGGAGGTACAGTACTCCAGCTTCAATACACCGAAATACCGCTGGAACCTATCGGTAGGAAATCGCAACATCGGCGGTTCTAAAATTGGCTTTAATGTCAGCTTCAAACACCAGGACAGCTTTGTTTGGGAAAGCTCGGTGAACCAACCAACCGACACCAGCATACCGCTGTTCCAAAATACCCAAGTTCCGGCCATCAGCAACCTGGATGCACAGGTTAGCTACAAAGTATCCCGCCTGAAATCCATTGTTAAATTGGGCGGTACCAACCTGGGCGGAAAACTATATTACCAAGCTTACGGAAGCGCTTACGTAGGCTCCGTTTACTACGTTTCGCTAACGTTTGACGAGTTGTTGAACTAAGCAACTGGTATTTTTAAGAACCACGGGCTCAGCGTTTATCGATGCTGAGCCCATTTTTTTATAACTTTTCTCCAAAGGCCAGATCGCCAGCGTCGCCTAATCCGGGTATAATGTAAAAATGCTCGTCCAGGCGGTCGTCTACAGCCCCCAGCCAGAGATGACACTGCGGCATTTGTTCCTGCACGTAACGGATACCTTCCGGGGAAGCCAGCACCGCCGCGATGTGCGTTTGCGCCGGAATGCCATACCGCAACAGGGCGTGGTACACTTTCTCCAGCGAGCGACCCGTGGCCAGCATAGGGTCCATCAGAATAACCGTTTTACCGCTCAGATCCGGACTAGCCATGTAATCCATCGCTACCTCAAAACCTTCGTCGTGCGTATGATACCCCCGGTAGGCACCCACAAACGCATTTTCCGCTTGATCAAAAAAGTTTAGAAATCCCTGATGAAAAGGCAAACTTGCCCGCAGAACGGTGGCTAGTACGGGCGGTTTGATTAGTAACTGGGTCGTCGATACACCCAATGGCGTCTGGACCCGGCTTACCTGATAAGGCAGGGTTTTCGAAATTTCGTAAGCCATTAGCTCACCCAAACGTTCTAAATTCCGGCGAAAACGCAGCCGATCTTTCTGAACAGATGTATCGCGTAGTTCGGCAATAAAGTGATTGGCAACGGAAGGCTGTTGGGTAAATACAAACATGCGGGCTCGTTTAGATTAGCTTGTTCTGGAATTCCAGAACACCAATAGTTTGGTTTTTCACGGTAATTTAAGGGAGACCTGCGGGATAATCCAAACGGAATAGTTATTTTTCGGACACTATCTATTAGCTTGCTGCCATATGACTGGCTGATGTTTCCCACCATATGAAATTTATCTACTGTCTGTTTATTCTTGCTCTGGGTGCTGTGTCTGTAACCACATACGCACAAAGCCCCACAGCTCCCTTAAATGCTGATTACTACCACCTTGTTGACCGACTTGAGATTAAGCAGGGGCGTTGGGCAACAGGTTTTCATAGCTCTATAAAGCCTTATAATCGTCACCAGATTATTCAGTTAACGGATAGCATTCTGGAGAATCCGTCGCTTTCTTTGTCGCGGGCCGACCGTTTTAATTTACAATATCTCCGCGACGATAGCTGGGAATGGGTTCAACCCGTATCCTTAAATGATTCAATCTCGGCGGCTAAAGCCCGTCTATCGGAACTCGGCTCCGATTATTCGCCCAGAGGCGACAGCAAACGTCCCTTGTTTAATGTATTCTTCGAGAAAAAGAGCGACGTCTACAGTGCCGAAACGCCCGATTTTGACATCCACGTTAGCCCCGCCGTTGATTTCAATTATAGCTTCGAAACAACGAGAAACCGTTCTGAAATCGACAATTCGACCATCAAACAAAATCCTTACATCAATTCCAGAGGGCTTGAAATTCGCGGCAGCATTCGGAAACGGCTGGGTTTTTACACCTATTTCTCGGATAATCAGGCGGCTTACCCCGTTAACATTCAGGCTTATCAGGCGGCTTATGCCGTGGGCAGAACGCTGGTTCCCAACGAAGGTTTTGCGAAGCCTTATAAAAATGGAGTCGATTTTTTGTCCGCACGGGGTTACATTACATTCAATGCGCTGAAAATTATCAACTTACAGTTTGGCCACGATCGCAATTTCTTTGGCAACGGCTTCCGCTCCCTCTTTTTGTCCGATAACAGCGCGCCGTACCTATTCATGAAGTTCACGACCAAGCTGGGGCGTTTTCAGTATACCAACCTGTTCACCGAACTACAGAATACACAGGTTCCAACCAGCCAAGATCAGATATTTCCCAAGAAATACACCACCATTCACCACCTGAGCGTCAACATTGGCGATCATGTTAACGTGGGCATTTTTGAATCGGAAGTTTACAGCCGCGATCGCCTCGAACTCAATTACCTGAATCCGATTATTCTCTACCGCTTCGTAGAATCCTACCAGGGAAGTGCCGACAATGCCATGCTGGGGATCGACTTCAAAGCGAATTTCCTGCGGCGTTTTCTGGTATACGGCCAGTTCATGCTCGATGAATTCTTGATCAAGGATTTAACCGCCGGCCAAGGTTCCTGGACCAATAAATTTGCCCTTCAGACAGGCTTAAAATACATCGACGCGTTCGGAGTTCCCAATCTCGACCTTCAGGGTGAAATGAACCTGGCTCGGCCCTACACCTATTCGCACTTTTCCGGGCAAACCAATTACGTGCATTACAACCAGCCTTTGGCCCACCCGCTGGGTGCCAATTTTATCGAGGGACTGGCCATCGTGAAATACCAACCTCGTAACCGCTGGATGCTCACGGGCATTTTTGGCCTGATGCGCTATGGTGCCGACGCTGGTATTCGCAATTACGGCGGGAATCTGCTTTTGCCGTATGATTCGCGGGTAAGTGACCTGGGTAACCACATCGGCCAGGGGCGCGAAACGCTTGTTTCGTACGGTGATTTGCGTCTCTCGTTCATGCTGAAGCATAATCTTTTTGTTGACCTCCGCCAGATGCTCCGCATGAGCGACAGCCAGTTAAGTCGCCTCACCTACAATACGTCCCTGACTTCGTTTTCGATTCGCTGGAATATGCCTTACCGGACACTCGTACTTTGATGGAGCGTTGGTGCTAAAAGCTTACCTTTGGTCGAAATTTGACGAACACACCGTCAGCTTTTAGCCGTTTTGGCGGTTGCATTTAAAATTTCCAAACACTAATGCTTGAACATACCATTCGCCAGGAACTGACCGAAGCCCGGTCGGTGCTGGAAGATTTTCTGAGTGACGATAAAAATATCGCTGACATTGAACTGGCCGCCCGCCTCATGGCCGAAGCCTTGCAGAGTGGCCGAAAAATTATTTCCTGCGGCAACGGCGGCTCCCACTGCGACGCCATGCATTTTGCAGAAGAGCTTTCCGGTCGTTACCGCCAAGATCGGCGTTCACTGGCAGCCATTGCCATTTCGGATGTGAGCCACCTTTCGTGCGTTAGCAACGATTACGGCTACGAATTTGTCTTTTCCCGCTTCCTGGAAGGCCTCGGCAACGAAGGCGATGTGCTACTAGGTCTTAGCACCAGTGGCAATTCCGCCAATATCATTCGGGCGGTGGAGGCGGCTCGCCAAAAAGGCATGAAAGTTATCTTATTAACGGGTAAGGATGGCGGTAAAATGGCGGGCACTGCCGATGTTGAAGTACGTGTTCCCCACTTCGGTTTTGCCGACCGGATTCAGGAAGTTCACATCAAGGTGATTCACCTGTTTATTTTGCTGATTGAGAAATTAGTAATTACCGAGACGCATTAATGAAAGTGGGCGGAGGCTAACGCCCACGCCCATTTTTGTTGCCTTACCCCTGCGTTTTCTAGGTTCACAAGAGGCTTACTTTTCAGAGTAGATTAAGAAAACCGATGCGAAAAATTACAACTTAGTAAACTGACTCACAAGTCTATCGCTGTTTATTTTTTTGCGATAACCATGGCTCGTCCCGGAATACTCAGGTAATTTTTCACTTTATACGGTTTTAGTCCTGCGCTCTGATACCAACTATAAATTTCGGTGATATTCCAATTGCCCGCTGCGCTGGTTAAACCATAGTATAAATCGGTGCTACTGCCAACTAATTCGGGCTTATTGCCGGTTTCTGGCCGGATAAATTCGTTGATAATGAAAACGCCGCCGGGCCGCAATGCTTTGGCTACTTTTTGGGTAACCAGGCGATTTTGTTCATCCGTGAAATGGTGCGCCAGACTCGACATTAGCACAATATCGTACGTTTCTTCGCCAAAATCATCCGTGAGTGCGTTGCCCGCCTGGTGCCGAACCCGCCCCCCCATGTCTAATTTTGCCAGCAAAGGAGCCGACTGCTCGATGGCCTGGGGAAGGTCCAGAATAGTGGATTGCAAGTCGGGCATCCGTCTGCACAAAGCCACCGAATGCTGCCCGTGCGCGCCCCCAATATCCAGCATTTTCGTTGCCTTCTTAGGGACATAGGCACGGCGACCAAACTCCCTCGCCTCCGTACTGGTAGCAGCCAGCATGGCGCGTTGGTAATACCCCCACTGCTCGGTAGTCAGATTGTCGTGGTACTGAATGCCTTCACCCGTGCGCAGATACGTTCCCAGGTGGTTCATCCAGTCCCACATAACCCGGTTATTGAAAATCATCATCCCATAAACCGAGTCTGAATTGGCTTTGGTCATCCATTTACGGGCCATAGCCGTCGGCTTGAATTTCCCGCCCTTAAAGGTAAAATAGCCCAGCGCTGTCAAGAGACCCAATAATTCCCGAACGGCTTTCGGATTTAGCTGGCAAGTTGTAGCAATTGCCTCTGCCGTATCTGACCCTTTTTCGACCGCCTCAAAAACACCGGCATCTGCTGCCTCCAATACCGCTTTAGAAACAACCGGAAATATTTGTGCGTGCAGCAGTGGCAAGGGAACCATATTTGTTTTCAGGGCGATCCACTCCAGGGGATTTTCGGGCGAGACAATAAGCTGCATGCAGGATTGAATAGAGAGTTAGTTTGTTACTGCTAAACGCCACAATTAAGTAGATGTTCACGATAAGGCCCCGCAGATGACATTTATAATGACGGATTTGGCAAGTTTCGGCTATTTTCCCTATTTACATCTTATTGTTCCGACGAAAAACAAACCCAGTTATGACTAACAAAGAATGGAATGAAACCGAGTTAAAAGAGTTGGCAAGTCAATTGAGCTGCCCTTCGGGCGAGAATGGCATCAAGGTCGGGGCGCAGATGGAAAAGTCGAACAGCAACATGACCAGATCGACTATTGATTCCATGAACCTGACCGGTGGCGAGCGCGTTCTGGAAATTGGTCCCGGCAACGCCAGCCATTTGAGTTACCTTTTTGACCAAGCGAGTAACTTAACCTATCAAGGCGCTGATATTTCCGAAACCATGATTGGGGAAGCGCAGAAGAGCAATGCGGCTTTAATGGCGAAAAATAACATTGCGTTTACTCTCTCTAACGGTCGTGATCTTCCTTTTGAAAGGGAGACGTTCCATAAAATTTTTACGGTAAATACGCTTTATTTCTGGCCTGATCCGGCGCAATACGCCACGGAATTTTTTCGCGTTCTGAAGCAAGGTGGCCACTTCCACCTCGCCTTTGCCCAGAAAGATTTTATGCAGAAATTACCTTTTACGCAATACGGATTTCAACTATATGACGCTCAAAAAGCAGAAACTCTACTAGTTGAGGCGGGCTTTTCTA